>JBKHDD010000076.1:0-21388 GCA_046541515.1 Desulfococcaceae bacterium | reverse complement strand
CCGACGCAGACCACGGCCCCGGCGGGAATTCCCCGGTTCAGCCGACCCGCCACGGTGGCAAGCTCCCCGGTCAACGCCCGGGCCAGGCTCGACTTCCCCGCGCCGTTGGGGCCGATCACCGCCCAGTTCTCTCCCGGCCGAATCTTCCAAGTCAGTTCCTGAATCACCCGCCGATCCCGCAGGCGGATGGCGGCGTCGGAAAACTGGATCAGCGCAGGCGGAACGGATTCCATTCGGAGGTCATTCGGGCAGGAGATCGTAGAAATAGATCATGGCGTCGGAGCGGCTGACGATGCCGATGATTTCGCCGTCCTGGACCACCGGAAGGCGGCCGATGTCGCGGGAGACCATCTTTCGGGCGGCCTGGAGGGGGCTGGCCCCGGGATCGATGGTGACCACCTTCGTGCTCATGAACGCCTTCACCGGGGCCTGCATGGCCGAAGGCTTTCGCACCCGTTTGAAGTCCCGCTGGGAAATCACGCCAAGAATCCGGCCGTCCTCCACCACCGGCGCGCCGGTGATGCCGTTTTCCGCCAAAAAGCCCCGCAACTGCTCCATGGTCATCTCCGGCGGAACGGTAACCACCGGAAACGACATCAGGTCGCTGACGCGAATGGAACTCTGCTGGTTCCCTTCCATCAGGTGAGTGAGGGTTTCCACCACCCTTTCCGGGTTGGCGTCGGCGATCATGGCGGAACCGGCGGCGGGATGGCCGCCGCCGCCCAGCCCCCGAAGCAGGGAGCCAATGTTGACCCCGTCCGCGGCGCTGCGCCCGATCACGATGGACTTGGCGTTTTCCCGGCCGGTGAAAATTCCGAAGATGGCGTCCACGCCCAGAATTTCCCGGCACATGTGGACCACCACCGAAAGATTGCCCACGTGGCCGTCGATATCGACGGTGGAAAACCCGACCCGATATCCGTTGATTTCCCGGGTTTCCTCGTTGCGGAGCATGGCGAAGAGCACGTCCCGCTGCTTGGCGCCGTAAACCGGCTGCAGCAGGGCGCTCACCACCTGAAGGTCGGCTTCTTGGTCCAGCAGCCAGGCGGCGGCGCGGACGTCTTCGGAGCGGGTGGCGGGGAACAGGAGCTGGCCGGTGTCTTCGTAAATCCCGGTGAGAAACAGGGTGGCCTGCACCGGGGTGAGCGGGATTTTCCGCTCCCGCAGCTCCCGAACCAGCAGGGTGATCGCGGCGCCCATGGGCTCGTGAACCGTCGAATCCGTCCGGATATTGCACGGGCCGGGGTGATGGTCCCAGAGGAACACCTCCAGGTCGGTTCGCTCCCGGAGGGCGGAAAGGCCGTCCAGCCGCTCCCATCGGCAGGTGTCCACCACGATCAGCCGGCGGACACGATCCGGCTCCACCTCCCGGGGCTCCAGGAGGTGGAAGAGATCTTTGTGGATGGAGATGAAGCCCCGGACGTTGGGATTGACGTTCCGGGAGAGCATGGGCTTGGCGCCCGGAAACAGCAGAGAGGCGGCCACCATGGACGCCAGGGCGTCGAAGTCGGTGTTTTTGTGGCCGGCGATCAGCTCCATCAGCCGTTTTCCGGCGCGACGGGCCCCGCGGCCGGGGTCGTCTCCCTTGGCGGCCGGGATTTTTGGACGGAGGGGCCGGATTCGCCGCCATCGCTTTTTTGGGAATTTTCGGAGGCCGTCTGGGCGTCCCCGGAGGAGACGGTTTCCGCTTCGTCTTCGTATTCCTCGCCGTCTTCGGGCGTCCAGGCCACCAGTTGCGGTTCCTCGGTCTCGCCGTCGTGGCCGATTTGGACGGGTTGTCCCGAGGCCCGCTTGTATTCCAGCTGAAGCCGGACCTTCTCCACCTCCGCCTGCCGGTCGATGTTTCGGCGGGCCAGCAGATAGCGCAGGTAAATCACCCAGATGAAGAGCGCCGCCAGCACAACGCCAACCGAAATGAAAACCCATTTAAACCGAATGATCGTATCCAGGCTGACCTGGGTGATGTAGGTGACCATGTTGGGCAGCACCCAGTACATAAACATGGCCAGCAAAATGAGAAACCCGATGGTGAAGACGTTGAAACTGCTGATTGTGAGGATGACCCGTTCCCAATCCGAGGTCCTGGCCATCCCGGGGACGTGGGCCTCCTCTTCCTCCCGTTTGGCGTTCCCGTAAAAGAGGTTGACGTAGGCCTTGACCACGAAGGCGAACAGCAAAATGATTCCGATGGGGATGCCCACGGAGGCGGTCAGCCAGGCCCGGAAGGGAAAGGGCGTCTCCCGGATCACCAGCCGCTTTTCGTACTGGTCCAGGGGGCCAAACGTTTTTTCGAAATAGTATTTGTTGAAATCGCTCAGGTTTTTTCCGTCGGTTTCGTGGATCACGTTGCCGTTTCCGTCCAGCACCTGCAACCAGGTTTTCCGGCCGGACTTCATGGCCGCCACGGCGAAAATCTCCAGCTCGATCAGAAAAAGCACGATGCCGATGATGATGAACGCCGTCTTGTTTTCTCGAAGCAAAGATGCGATATTTTTGTAGGCCATACCTTCGGTTCCCAAATTTCGGAATGGTTTCGGATTGGGGCCGCCGCCGGGAACCCGCCGAGGGCGGGAAAGGGGCCGGTAGCGGGGCGCATAAAGGTGGGAAACTATCATGGGCCGGCCGAAGATTCAAGACGAAAACCCCAGATCGGGAGGAGTCGAGGTTGGAAATGAAAGAAATCCGCCAAACGGCGCGGGAACGGATGAAGGGATATTGCCGGGTCTGCCCCGTGTGCGACGGCCGGGCCTGCGCGGGAGAAGTGCCGGGCATGGGCGGCCTTGGGACCGCGTCCACGTTCAAGGCCAACGTGGCCGCGCTGGCGGCCCGCCGTTTCAACATGCGGCTGCTGCACGACGCGGTGGAGCCGGACACCTCGGTGGAACTGATGGGCAAAACCCTGGCCCTGCCGGTGCTGGCGGCTCCCATCGGCGGCGTCTCCTTCAACATGGGCGGCCAGGTGTCGGAAGAGGACTACATCCGCGCCGTGATCGACGGATGCGCCGACCGGGGAACGCTGGGATCGGTGGGCGACGGCGTTCCGCCCTTCATCCACCAGGCGGGCTACGCCGCCATCCGGGAGCGGGGCGGCGCGGGCATTCCCTTCATCAAGCCCTGGGAAGACCAGGAATTCGAGGAAAAGCTTGCCCTGGCCCTGGAAACGGGAACCGACCTTGTCGGGATGGACATCGACGCCGCCGGTCTGGTCACCCTGCGCCTGATGGGGCGGCCGGTTTCGCCCAAGGCGCCGGAGCGGCTGCGGGAAATCATCCAGGGGACTTCGGCGAAATTCATCCTGAAAGGCATCATGACCCCGGACGAAGCGGAGAAGGCCGCGGAGGCGGGCGCGGCGGCCATCGTGGTTTCCAACCACGGCGGCCGGGTGCTGGACCACACCCCGGGCGTGGCCGAAGTGCTGCCGGAAGTTTCGGCGGCGGTGAAGGGAAAAATCGCGGTGCTGGCCGACGGCGGCGTCCGCACCGGCGGCGACGTGCTGAAAATGCTGGCCCTGGGCGCGGACGCGGTCATGATCGGCCGTCCCTTTTCCGTGGCGGCGGTCGGGGGGCTGACCGAAGGCGTCCAGACCTACCTGGATCAGTTGAAATCCGAGCTGACCGCCGCCATGATCCTCACCGGCTGCAAGAGCGTCCGGGAGGTTTCTCCGGATATTTTGTTCGACGATTGAAAGGAGAACCCATGAACAAATGGGTGATATCGGTATTGGGCCAGGATCGCCCGGGCATCATCGCCCGGGTCTCCGAGGCCCTGTTCAAGATGGACGGCAATATCGAAAACGTGAGCCAGACCATCGTCCAGTCGGAATTCGCGGGGATTTTCATCGTCTCCACGCCGGAAGGTTTGCGCGAGGCGGACGTTCAGTCCGGCATGGACGAGGCCCTGGCTCCCATTCCTCGGCTCCGGGCGTTCGTGAAGCCGCTGGACCCGCTGCGGGAAACGGTCCCGGTGGAATGCGGCGAACCTTTCGTCATCACCACCCGGGGACCGGACCGGAAAGGCATCGTCTACGGCATCACCGGCGTCATCGCCCAACACAAGATCAACGTGACCAACCTCCAGGCGGTCTTCAAGGGCGGCGACGACCCGAACCGGAACATCATGATCTACGAAGTGGAAATCCCGCCCTCCACGGATACTTCCCAAATGGAATCCGACCTCCGGCAAAAGGCCGAATCCCTGGGACAGCACATCAGCATCCAGCACCGGAAGGTGTTCGAGGCGATGAATCGGGTGTGAAAGACTTGGCTCCGATGGCCCCCGTCACCGGAGCCAAATCTTTCAGGTTTCCGGAATTGGGACCATAGAGTTGTGGAAAGGACCAGCGTCATGGAGACGGCGAGAATAAATGAGGATGGAGGAATTAAACTGCCCGAAAAGGTTCGAAAAGCATTAGGGCTAAAAACGGGAGATCAAGTGAACTTCGTGGTAAAGGGAGAAAAAGTTGCCCTAATCCGCCCCTCCAAATCATCGATTTCTGCGGTAAGGGGAATTTTGCAGTCAAATAAAGTGGTTACCGTGGAGGAAATGGACGCCTCCATTCAAGAATTACATTCCAAGGTTTCCCAATGATTCGGTTTGGATACGAACGTAATCGTAAGGTTCCTGGTGAACGATGACGTTCAACAGGCTGAAATCGTGGAAAAAAGACTGGTTGAGATCGAGTCTTCCGGGGAATCCGTCCTGATATCCACCCTTGTTCTGCTGGAGGTCTTTTGGGTTTTGCGGTCAGCTTATGGTTTTTCACAGGAACAAATAATCAACGCGGTACAAAATTTCACGGGCCTGGATATTGTGGAATTGGAAGATGAAAACCTTTTTTACGAACTCGAAAATTCCCATTCAAAATACAGCGCTGATCTTGCAGATCAAATCATAATATTAAATTACCTTGAACTCAACTGTGAAACTTGCATTACTTTCGACAAAAAAGCATCCAAAGTTCCCGGATTTGAGTTGCTTGGACAAAATAATTTGAGGTAGCTTTTTTTTTGCCCGATTCACAGCCCCCGCATAGGATCACAAAACCCACAATTTCATTGAATTCAAACCATTTAATCCCCTCCCATCGCCATCACAATCCAATACGTAATCCCCAGCGCCAAAATCACCGCCGAGGTGGCCCAGATGTACTCCGGCTGAAGCACCTTGTAATCGAAGACGATCACCTTTCGGGCGATGGCCATGAGCGCCGTGGCGATCACCACCCGGACGTGAATCACGTCGTCGCGCAGGAAGAGCGTGATGTTCAGGAAAATTTCAATGGCGATCATCACCGCCAGAAATCCGCCGAACGTGGCGAAAATATCGCCGATCTCCAGCAGCATGAACGGCGGGGCCATCAGCTTGTTGTACAGCACGTAGACGATGTCGCCGATTCCCCATAGGATCACCAGCGTCATCAGCACCGCCAGAATGCGGGCCACCATGCGAATCACCCTGTGAAGATAACAGATGAGCCGGTCGCCCGTGTCCAGCGAGCATTCGTCGCGAAAAGTGCCCATGGGATGTTCCTTGAAATCCTTCATCCGTTCCGCCTTGCCTGGAATGATGGGCCGCCGCCCGTCGGAGGAATTTTCGGGAAACGCTCCGCCCGAATCGTTTTCGGCCGGAGCGTTTCCGAAACAAAGCGATTCGCAATAATGAATTTGCCGTTCTTGACACCGGGGATGAAGCCCCAGGGCGCCCGCAAGGGGCGCCACGAAGTCCGGACGACATCTTGATACTCGCAAATCGCCTAAAGGCGAAAGACCGGGAAAAGGTCGCCGCGCCTCCAGTAGCTAAGCGGATTCCCGTTTTCTGTCAAGCCCGTCTATCCGTTGACACCCGCCCCGACCATGGGGTATTCTCCACGATTCATCGTCGGACGTCCCGGCCCCCGATCCCACGGAATTCCCCTATGCATATCCTGAAAATTTTGATTCTGCTCACCATCCTGATTGGTCTGCTGGGCATCCTTTTTCAGCGGAATCTGCTGCTGAAAATTCTGGCCATGGACGTCATGGGCACCGGCATCGTCAGCCTCTTCGTGCTGGCCGCCGCCCGCACCGGCCATCGCCCGCCCACCATCGTCGCCGGGGTTCCGGAGGGCTTCGCCGATCCTCTGCCCCAGGCGGTGATCCTGACGGCCATCGTCATCGGCTTTTCCGTGCTTTCCCTGCTGCTGGTCTGCGCCACCATCCTGGCCCGCCGCTTTCCCACCCTCAACGCCCACGACATCGAAAGCCCGCCGGAAAGCGCCGAATCGTGACCCTCGCCCTCGCCTCGGTTCTGTCGCCCCTGGCCGCCGGGCTGATTTGCATGGTCTTCCCCCGGATCGCGGCCGTCCTGCCGTCCCTGGCCTGCGCCCTGACCGCGGCCGCGGCCCTCCCCATGCTCGCGGCCCCGGACCAGACGCGAATTTTTCTGGACACCGGCGGCATCGCCCTGACCACCGACCCCGCCGCGGCGTGGTTCATGCTGACCAACGCGGCGGTCACCCTCGCCGTGCTGCTGGACGCCTGGCGGAAAAAGGCCGACGGATTTTTCTTCACCTTGCTCTGCCTGCTCCACGGCGGCGTCAACGCCTGCTTTCTCGGCGCCGACCTGTTCAACCTCTACGTGGTGATCGAGCTGACCACCATTGTCGCCTTTCTGCTCATCGCCGCGCCCCTGGGCGATCGCGCCATCTGGAACGCCCTGCGCTTTTTGTTCATCAGCAACGTGGGCATGCTGTTTTACCTCATCGGCGCCATTCTGGTCTACGAAAGCCGGGGCTCCTTCGCCCTGGCCGAAATGGTCGAGGCGCCCGGCATGGCGGGCGTCCTGATCATCACGGGATTGGCGGTGAAGGGCGGCGTCTTCATCCCCGGCCTCTGGCTGCCGCTGGCCCACGGCGGCGCGGAGGCCCGGATATCGGCCCTGCTCTCCGGCGTGGTGGTGAAAATCGGCGTGTTGCCCCTGCTCCGCATCGCCGCCCTCTCCGCGCCGCTGGAGACGACCGTGCGCGGCCTGGGCGTGGGCGGAGCGCTGATCGGAATCGGCTTCGCCCTTTTCGAACGGGATCTCAAGCGAATGCTGGCCTGTTCCACCGTCTCCCAGATCGGCTTCATTCTGGCCGCGCCCGTCGCCGGCCCCTTCTACGCCATGGCCCACGGACTCGCCAAGGCCGCCCTGTTCCTCGCCGCCGGCGCCCTGCCGAACCGGGACGTGCCGTCTCTCCGGCAAAAGGGGCTCCCCCCCTTGGCCGCCCTTGCCCTGGCGTTGCCGGCCCTGTCCCTGGCCGGCTTTCCGCCCCTGGCCGGACACGCCGCCAAAACGGCGGCTCTCGGAGAAACGACGGGTCTTTTCCTGAACATCCTGAAGGTCGGGTCCATCGGGACCGCCGCGGTGGTCGCCCGCTGGCTTTTGCTTCCCTGGCGGCGCGACGCCGAACCGGTCTCCCTTCCCCGGGAACCGACGCTGTTGCTCGCCGGCCTGCTTCTGGCGGCGGGATTTCGGCCGGAAATGTTTTCCCTCGCCGATCTGATTTCCGCGGCGGGGACCTTGGGCGCCGGCGTTCTGCTTCACGTCGCGGGCGCCGGACGGCTCATGAAAGTTCCCCTGCCGGGTCGATGGGAATGCTTCGAGGACCTGGTGGGAATGACCTGCGTCACCCTGTTCGCGTTGCTCTTGCTGGCGGGGAGATGACGAGCGGAGGATTCACGGTCGCGCTGGTTTTCTGGCTGTTGCTCACCGAAGATTTCAGCCCGGACAACCTGGCCATCGGACTGGCCGGGGCCGCGCCGATGGGCCGTCTTTTGGCCCATCGGGTGTCCGTCTTTCGCCTGACGGGCGCCGTCCTGCGGGTGCTGGCGGCGTTGCCGGTCTCCTACGCCCAGGCCTTCTGGCTGGTTTTGCGGCCCCATCGCGGCGAGCGGGTGGAACAGCTCTCGCCGTCGGAAAAGACCGATCCCTGGCGCACCTTCGAACGGGTGTTTCTCATCACGCTGACGCCCAAAACGCTGGCCTTCGGCGAAGACGAAACGGGCCGGATTGACGTGCACCACATCCAACGGAAAGAGAAATCGTGAACTGGATTCTTGGCGTCCTGCTGGCCTGCCTGGCCATTCCGATGTTCGACGCGCTGCGCTCGGACACCTTGTGGGAAAAACTGTTGGCATACGCCAGCGTCACCACCAAAAGTTCGGTGCTCATCGTCGGGGTCGGGGCGTTGCGCCAAGATCCCCTGACCGCCATGGTGGGCGTGGTGGCCCTCAGCCTCGGAAACGCCGGTTTGATGCTGCTGGCCTATCTGATTCGTCGGCTGGAAGTGCCATGCGACTGACCGCCGCCGCGATTCTCATGGGCCTTGGGGCGATCCTTTGCCTTTGGGGCACCCTCTGGCTGCCCGGCCGAAAAGATCTTTTCTGGAAGGTCCATGCGCTGGGGGTGGCCGACACCCTCGGCTTGGCCCTGGTGGTGGCGGGACTCCTGGTGCGCGCGCCGGACCAATGGCCGGCGTTGACCCTGGCCCTGGTCTCGCTGGTCTTCTGGGGAACCGCCATCGGCTACGTGCTGGCCCGGGGCGCCTACGGTCGGCGGCCCCATTGAATTCATGGCTGCTGGCGGGCATCGCCGCGTTGCTTCCGATTTCGGCCCTGATCACCGTGTGGCAGCGGCGTCCGGCTTTCGCCCTGCTGGCCCGGGGCATGATGGGCGGCGTGGCCACCCTGCTTTACGCCGTCCTCGGCGCGCCGGACGTGGCCCTCACCGAGGCCCTGATGGGCACGTTTTTGGTGGTGCTCCTCTACGCCATCACCGTGCGGGCCACCCTGGTGGTCCGGGTGGCCGTGGTTTCCGAGGCGGTGGAGGCGGGTCCGACCTCCTGCGATCCGGCGGTGGGGCCCCTGCGGGCCTGCTGCCACCGGCATCATCTGGAGGTGGAATTTTTGCCCATGGAAGATCCCCGCGCCGCCGGCGAAGCCCTGGCCGACGGCCGGGTGGACGCCGCCTTCGGCGACCCGGCCCACCTCTGGCCGGCCGTCGGCCTCCTGTGCGAAACGCCCGCCGCGTCGGACGGCCCGGTGCTGTTTCTGGGCCGCCGCCTCTCCCGCGCGCCGCGCATTTTCACCGACTCCGCCCCGGGCATCAACGTCTGCCGAACCAAGGGCATTCGAACGCCATGAAATATCTTTACATCGCCGTCATTTTTCTGCTGTTCGCCTGGATGGCCGCGCCCGATCCCCGGCCGACGCCGTCGTTGGAACGGGTCATCCGGCTGGCCCGGGAAACGGGCGTGCCCAACACCGTCACCGGGGTTTTGCTCCGAAACCGCCTTTATGATACGATCTTCGAAGTGATCGTGTTCACGGTGGCGGTGCTGGGGGTCACGCATTATCTTTCCAGGGAACCGCCCGAGGAGTCGGTCCATCATTTCTCGGACGACACCGTCGTGATTCTCGCCCGGTTCGCCGCCATTATCGCCGGAATGGTGGCCCTGGAGCTGTCCATCCGGGGACATCTGGGGCCGGGCGGCGGCTTCGCGGCCGGCGTTGCCGGCGGCACGGCGGCCGGGCTGGTGGCCGTGACGGCCGCGCCCGACCGGCTCCACCGCGTCCACAAACGCTGGCACGTGGATCTCTGGGAAAAGGCCTCGGTGCTGGTGTTTATCCTGCTCGCCGCCGCCGTGCTGGCCGGCTTCGAGCCGCCCCGCGGCAAATTCGGCACGCTGGCCAGCGGCGGGGCCATCCCCGCGTTCAATCTGCTCATCGCGATCAAGGTGGCCATCGGCTCCTGGACGGTGGCGTTGACGTTCATCCGTTTTCGGGGATTGCTGTAATTTCGGCCAAAACCCGAGTCGGAAACCGTCGGAGAGGTTGCCATGAAAAAACGGATCCTGCTGAGCGTGGATGATTCGGTCCATTCCCGAAACGCGGTCCGGTACGCGGTGGAGATGACCGAATCCATTCGGGAGCTTCATTTCACCCTGTTTCAGATCCAGCCTCGGCCCTCGGGCTACCTGGTGGACGAGGCCAGGACCAACTTCCGCGCGAAAAACGCGCTGGAAAAATTTCGCGGCAAGCGCGCCGCCGCCGCCAACGCCTGCCTGGAAGAATTCCGGACGGAAATGGAAGCCATGGGCATCGACCCCGACCGCGTCGAATGCCAGACCCGTCCGCCCAAGCTGGACAAGGCCCGAGACATTCTCGACTACGCCCAGGAACGTCAGTTCGACGCCATCGTCATGGGTCGCCGAGGCGTGGGCAAAGTGACGGAAATGATCATGGGCAGCGTCGCCAAAAAAGTGGTGGAATACTCCCAGGTCATCCCGGTATGGATCGTGGACGGCAAGGTGGAATCCCGACGGATTCTGCTGGCGGTGGACGGCTCCGAAAGCGCCCGGCGGGCGGTGGACCATGTCTCCTTCATGCTGATGAACAGCCCCCACGTCTACGTGACCCTTTTCCACGTCACCGCCTGGCTGGGGGAATCTTGTGAAATGGGCCCTTCCGAGGCGGAGGAAGATGACCCCGAAAAGCTGATCGCCCAGAGGGACGGGCGTTGCTTCGATTCGTTTATCATCGGGGCACGGAAAAAATTCATCGAGGCGGGGCTTTCCCCAAAGCAAATCGACGTTCGCCAGGTGAAAAAGACCATCAGCGTGGCCCGGTCCATCGTCTCGGAGGCGGAGGCGGGCCGCTACGGCACGGTGGTGGTGGGGAGAAAGGGCGTGGACCGCGCCTTTTACACGGGCAGCGTTTCCAATTTCGTCCTGGACCGGTCTTCGGACCGGGCCGTTTGGCTGGTTTCCTGAAACCATGGCGAGACGCAAAAAAACCGCGCCCGCCGACGCGCCGCCCAGCCGCAGCCAAAAAAAGCGGGACGCGGCGGCATTGACGGCCTTGGGCGAACGGCTGACCGAGTTGTCGGAAGACGCCCTGGGCCGCATTCCCATGCCGGAGGAGGTGCGAGAGGCGGTCCGGTTCGCCCGAACGCTCAAAATCGGCGGGGCGAGAAAAAGACAGATTCAACGCGTCGGCAAGCTGCTTCGGGAAATCGACGCCGCGCCCGTCGCGGAGGCCTTGGCCGCGGGGGGCGCGGCCAAAGAAATCGACGTGCGCCGTTTCCGTCAGGTGGAGCGGCGACGGGACGCCATCGTCTCCGGCGAGGACGGCGCACTGGAGGCCGCGGCCGGCCAACTTCCGGCGCCGGACCGGCCGGAGCTGGAGCGGCTCGCGGAGGAGGCCCGCCGGGAGGCCGCCACCGGAAACCCCAAGGGCGCCAAACGGGCCCTGTTCCGATTTCTCATGAAACATGCGGCCGGGGAAGAAAGCGGTTCCGCCACCGACGCCACGTAACGCGGTCGGCGCCCATCATTTTTCGCGGGGATTCCGGGAACCCAAAAAGTGAACCAAACCAATGCCGTCCGCCCCGACTCGTACCCCTTTTCCGCTCCGGGGGCGGGAGCCAATCCATAATTTCGACACCGAACCATGAACGAATCCAACCAACGAAAAGGCCCGCCGGAAACAAAGCTCCACCGATACGAGCTTCCCGGCGGCTGGGAAGTGTTGGCGGGCCGCACCGACGCCGACAACGACCGGCTCAGCATCAAGCTGGCCAGGCCGGACGACTACTGGTTCCACGTCCGGGGAATGCCTGGAAGCCATGTGCTTTTGCGCGTTTCGGACGCGGAGCCGGACAAGGAAACGCTGAAATCCGCCGCGGCCATCGCCGCCTGGCACAGCAAGGCCAAACATGGCGGGCAAGTCCCGGTCTCCTGCACCCGGGCCCGCTACGTCACCAAGCCGCGCGGCGCGAAACCTGGCGCCGTCCAGATCCGCAAGGAAAGCGTGATCAAAGTAAAGCCAGGTTTGCCCGGAGAATAGGACTCGGAAATCAGAATTCAGGAGCCGAAGCTATTCTCGTTCCCAGGCTCCGCCTGGGAATGCAATTTTCGAGCGGAATCACTCCCGCCTCTGGACTTTTGACTTCCGACTTCTGGCCCCTAAATTCTTCATTCTCTCCTTTCATCAATCCATCGGAGTTCCATCGCCATGCTGACCCAACGTGAAATTCTCTCCGTTCTGGAAATGCTTCAGAACGAACATCTCGACGTTCGAACCGTGACCCTGGGCCTCAATCTGCTGGACTGCGGCGGAAAAGATCTGGCGACGGTGCGGGAAAACGTCCGAAACCGGATTCGTGAAGTGGCCGGCCGCCTGGTGGAAACCTGCGACGCGGTTGGAAAAAAATACGGCATCCCCGTGGTCAACAAACGGATTTCCATCAGTCCCATGGCGGTCGTGGGCGCGTCTCTATCGTCGGAGGAAATGGTGGAAATCGCCAAGACCCTGGACGAAACCGCCGGGGAGGTGGGCGTGGACTTCATCGGCGGCTTTTCCGCGCTGGTGGAAAAAGGCATGGCCCGGGGCGACCGGGCGCTGATCGACGCCATTCCCCAAGCGCTGACGGAGACCAGCCGGGTCTGCGCCTCCATCAACTTGGCCACCACCCAGGCCGGCATCAACATGGACGCGGTGATGAAAATGGGTCGGGTGCTCAAGCGGGCCGCCGAGCTGACCGCCGACCGGGACGGGCTGGCCTGCGCCAAGCTGTGCGTCTTCGCCAACATCCCGCCGGACATGCCCTTCATGGCCGGCGCCTACCTGGGCATCGGCGAGCCGGACGCGGAGATCAACGTGGGCGTGTCCGGACCGGGCGTGGTCAAAAAGGCCATCGACCGGGCGGTGGAAACCCATCCGGAGATGGACCTGGGCGGCATCTCCGAGGTGATCAAGCGAACCGCCTACAAGGTGACCCGGGTGGGCGAACTGATCGGCCGGGAAGTGGCGGAACGGCTGGGCATCGCCTTCGGGGTGGTGGACCTTTCCCTGGCGCCGACCCCCAACGTGGGCGACAGCGTGGGGGAAATCTTTCAAAGCATGGGGCTTAAGGCCATCGGCGTGCCGGGAACCACGGCGGCCCTGGCGCTGCTCAACAACGCGGTGAAAAAAGGCGGGGCCTTCGCCAGCTCCTACGTGGGCGGCATGAGCGGCGCCTTCGTGCCGGTGGCCGAAGACCTCAACATCTCCCAGGCGGCCGAGGACGGCTACCTCTCCATCGAGAAGCTGGAGGCCATCACCAGCGTCTGCTCCGTGGGGCTGGACATGGTGGCCCTGCCCGGCGAGACCAGCGCCGAGACCCTGGCCGCCATCATCGCCGACGAGATGGCCATCGGCGTGATGAACAAGAAAACCACCGCCTGCCGGCTCATTCCCGTTCCGGGCAAAAAGGCCGGGCAGCGGGCCTTTTTTGGCGGGCTGCTGGGTGAATCGGTCATCATGCCGGTCAACAACGCGGCCGGCGACAATCCGTTTCTAAGCCGGGGCGGCCGCATCCCGGCTCCGATCCACAGCCTCAACAACTGATCGACATGGCGATCCCCACCCGAACGGAATGCTACCGGCTCATTTTCGAGTCGGGCATGCTGGACCACATCGTCGCCCATTCCCTTCAGGTTTCCCGGGTGGCCCTGTTGCTGACGGACGCCCTCAACGCCTCGGGCGCCGACCTGGATCGTCCGCTGATCCGGTCGGCCGCCCTGCTTCACGACATCACCAAAACCCGGAGCCTGGAAACCGGCGAGCGACACAGCGAAACCGGGGCCGAATTTCTGCAAGCGCGTGGATATCCGGAGGTGGCCGATATCGTCCGCCAGCATGTTCGGCTGGATCAATACCCGGAAGGAGGCCCCGTCACCCCGGCCGAGGTGGTCAACTACGCCGACAAACGGGTGCTTCACGACCGGGTCGCGCCCCTGGACGAACGGCTCGGCTACATCCTGGAACGGTACGGAACCGACCCGACGGTCCGGGACCGCATTGAACGAGTCTGGCGTCGGACCCGGTCGCTGGAGATCCGGCTTTTCCATTCGCTTCCCTTCTCGCCCCAAGATCTGGGACGTCGTTTTCTTTCCGACGCGCCGGACGCGGAAAAGACCGGATTTCGGAAGGCAGTTTCCCGCTGAGCCCACGCCCCGCGCTTCCTTTCTGCGCGCCTTCGAAGGGCCGGCCGCCATTCCAGTTTTCCAGGAATCCTCTTCCCGCCAAACGGGAATCCTTTTTCCAAGGCATCCCATCCCCAAAACCCGGCAGAGGAATTCCGAACCGGTTTGCCGGCCGGCAAATTATTTCACATTTCCTTTTTCAGAAGAATTCGTTAATACAAGGAAGGGTTAAGTCGGAAGCGGCCCCGCTTCAACGCTTTTTGGAAACCGGCCGCCCAAAACTTGGCAATAAATTTGCTTTAATTCCACATTTGCCACGTTCACCTCGTCGAATTTACCCCAATTCCGCCAAGGATTCCGTCCCCCGGAAAACGACTTTATGCGACTGAGACTCGGTCCCGTCCCCATCGATTATATCCTGTTTTTTCTGATCCTCACCGGCGTCAGCCTGTTCTTGCTGCGAGACCGGAATTTGCGGGAACAGGCCCATTTCGAACTCTCCCAGCAACAGGTGGCCGCCGATCTGGCCGCCGGACTGTACTGCCAGCGGGACCTGTCCCGAATCGTGATGGAGAACCGGATCCAGACACCCCGGATGGCGGAAATCCTGAGCCGCGCGGTGGACAATCCCGCCCCTTCGGCTCGCGCGGAACTTCGGGAAGACCTGTACCGGCTTCTGGCCGCCGACTTCCAGCACATCCGCAAGATCGGCTTTGACATTCTCCACTTTCATCTGCCCGACCAGACCAGCTTTCTGCGGTTTCACGCCCCGGAAAAATCCAGCGACCGACTGGCCACCCGGACCATGCTGCCGGAAGTAATCCGCGACGGCGAAATGAAGGAAGGCTTCGAAATCGGCCCGTTGTTTTCAGGATATACGTTCATCTATCCCGTCCGGCACATGGATCGGATCGTGGGAAGCGTGGAAGTGGGCGTCCCGCTGCACGCTTTCCAGGAGAATCTTAATCGGGCGTTTCCGGCCCATTATCGATTTCTGGTCAACGAGGCCGTCGTTCAAACCCTGGCGCGGAAAAAACGGGAGAAGTGGCTCGCCGAATCCGGCCTCGGCAAACGGTTTTTCGAGGTCGCATCGCCGGAGCCGGCCGCGGTCGCGCGGGAGCGCCGCGGCCCGCCCCCGGAAACGGTCGCCGCCATCAACGCCCGCATTCGAGAGCGGGCCGACGCCGGATTGCGAGTCCGGGAAAATTTCAGCGTGCCGGCCCGTCTGGGGTCCCGAAACTACCTGGTCAGTTTCGTGGCCATGTCCGACAATCCCCAGGATTCCCTGCTGTTTCTTGCGGCCTACCGAGAAGACCGCACCCTGGAGAGTTTCCGCTGGAGCATGCTGATCACCCTGGGCATGACGGTGACGCTCCTTGGCGTTTTAATGGCCGTGCACCTTTGGACCGGTCGCCGAATCCGCAGAGGAGAACAAACCATCATCGCCCTTCGACGGGACCTCGACCATGAATCCCAGAATCGGCGAATTGCGGAGGAGGCCCGGGATCACGCCCAACAGCGGCTGGACGCCATGGGCCGCGCCTGCATGGACGCGTTGGTGCTGATAGACGCCGGGGGACGGGTCGTCTTCTGGAACGCGGCGGCGGAGAAAATCTTTGGCTATGCGGCCGAGGAGGCGATGGGCAAATCGTTGCATGAGCTGGTATCGCCGGCTCGAATGCGGGAAAAAGCGCAGAATCGGATGGAAATTTTCGCGCGAACCGGCGAGGGGCGCTCCATCGGCCGGGTCGTGGAAATGCCGGCCCTTCGAAAAAACGGTCTCGAGTTCCCCGCCTATCTGTCCACCCAGGCTCTTCGCATGGAAGATCGCTGGTGGGCCGCCGCCGCCGTCCGAGACATCACCGACCAGAAGCGGGCGGAAGAACAGCTTCTGGAACTTCAGACCACCGACAGCCTGACCGGCCTCCCCAACCGCTCCCGTTTTCTGGGGCTGCTTTCCCGGGAAATCGCCCGTTCCCGCCGATACGATCGGCCGCTTTCGCTGCTGCTCATCGACGTGGACGGTTTTTCCCGCATCAATCGCCTCCACGGCCGAAAGGTGGGGGACCATCTGTTGCGCACCTTGGCCGACCTGATCGGCAACGGCATTCGAACGGTGGACATCAGCGCCCGCCTGGGCGACGGCGAGATCGGCCTGGTGCTCACGGACACCGAGATCGAACAGGCCGAGGTGGCGGCGGAGCGGTTCCGGAAGCGGGCCATCGACACCCTCATCCCCACCGGCGGGGAGGAAGCCGCGACCTTCACCATCAGCGTGGGGGTGGCGGCCATGGACGGGCGCATTCGGGACGTGGAAACCTTCATGAATCGGGCCGAAACCGCCCTTAGCCAGGCCAAGGTCCAGGGACGGAATTGCGTCGTCCTGGCCGAAAAATCGACGGAGTCCATCGTTTCCGAAGATGACGAAGAGGAAAAGGAGCGCAAGGATCGTGAATAGAATTGACGCCATGGCCAAAGGAGCCCGGCTTCGACGCCTTCCCCTTGTCCTCGCGCTTGCGGTGGCCTTTCTTTGCATCGAGACCGGGCCGGCCTGCGCGGAACGCCGGATCGTGGACGGTCGCCCGGCGGCGCCGGGAAGCCGGCCCTGGGTGGGCGCGCTGGTGGAACCCCATCTTCCGGCCAAGGATGGCCAGTTCTGCGGCGGGAGTCTTATCCATCCCCGCTGGGTGCTGACGGCCGCCCACTGCCTGCTGGACCTCCGGGGCGAGACGATTTCGCCCGATTTTCTGGAAGTGGTCGTGGGCCGCGAGGACCTCTCCGCTTCGGACGGGGAACGAATTCCGATCCGTCGGGTGATCGTCCATCCGCAGTACAACGAACCGGCGCTGGACGACCGGGACGTGGGTCTGATCGAGCTGGAACGACCCGCCGTCACGCCGACCATCGCCCCGTTTTCCGGGGGCGGGAACCTGGACGGGGAGATCGGCATCGTGGCGGGATGGGGCCAGACCCGGGACGGCGACCGACGTCCGGCCGCCCTGCTGGAGGCGGAAGTTCCCATCGTCTCCAATTCGGCCTGCAACGACGCCTACAACCGGAACGGCGGGTACGACGATCCCGTTACCGATCGCATGATCTGCGCGGGCTGGATCGACGGCGGCGCGGACGCCTGCCTGGGCGACAGCGGCGGTCCGCTGATGACGCGAATCGGCGGGGCGTGGCGGGTGGTCGGCGTGGCGAGTTGGGGCGAGGGGTGCGGCGCGCCCGGATTTTATGGCGTTTACGCCCGGGTTTCCGAATTGATGGATTTCATCGGGACCTACGTTCCGGGGACTGCGCCGGTGGAACGGCTTTGGTTTCCGGCCGTCGCCGGCAACGACGTTTGGGAGACCGACCTGGGCCTTCTCAACGCCGCTTCCGAAGCCCGTTTGGCGACCCTGCGGGGATTCGGCCCGGACGGGGCGCTTCTCCCGGAGGCCCGCCGGGAGCGCCTTCTTTTCCCCGGCGCGGCCTGGCGAATCGACGTGGCCCGGGATTTTCCCGAACCGGAACGAATCGGCTCGGTCCGCGCCGAATTGGACGGGTCGGGGGTGGTCGGCTATACGCTGTTCCGGGACCCGGCCACCGGGGATCGGGCCGCCATACCGGCCGTCCCGCCCGGGGACGCGCGACTGGTCCTTCCCCATGTGGCCTCCACAAACCTTTGGCGCACGGGCGTGGCCCTTCGGAACACCGAAGAGACGACGCTTCGCCCCACCCTTCGGTTTTCCTCCGGCGAAGCGTTCCCGCTGGAACTCGCGCCCCGGGAGAGCCGCACATTCTGGATTCGCGACCTGTTCGGCGGCGCCCCACGGCCGGACGTCGACCGGGCCGAACTGACCGAAGCGGAGGGCGTTGTCGGACTCGCCATCTACCTCGGCGAGCCGGCCGGCGGAAGCCGTTATTTTTCGGGCATCGCGCTTCGGCCGGCGGACGCCTTCCGCCGGGTGGTCCCCCACGTCACGGGCGGAACGGTCTGGTGGACCGGACTGGCCTTTTCCCACCATCTGCCGCTTTCCCAGGTGGTGACCGCGGAACCCTTCGACGGCGACGGCCTTCCGCTGCCGCCCCTGGGCTTTCCCATCCTCCCGGACCGGACCCGGGTCGGCGCCGGCCCGGGCCTCGCCCTGCCTCCCGAGACGGAATGGCTGCGGATATCGGGGGATTCCCCGGTTTCCGCCTTCGTGGCCTATGGGCGCGCGGACGGCGACGGGATGGGCGGCCTGGTTCCGCCGGCCAACGCCCGGCTTCGCGGGATTCTGGCCGTTCCCGAACCGGCCGTGCACCCGGAATTCGGAAACCGGGGCTGGACCGGATTGGTCTTTCTGAATCCCGACGGGGTAAACGCCTCCGTTCGGGTCTCCGCCCGAAATCTGGACGGCGCGGAAATGCGGGCCCGCCAGTTGACGCTGCCGCCCCGCCGCCGATGGGTGGGACTGCTGACGGACCTGTTCCCGGGCGTCGACCCCGCCTCCATAGCCTCCATTCCCTTCGACGCCAACCTTCCCGTGTACGCCCTGGGCATTACCGCGGGCGCGGACGGTCGATCGGTGGCGGCCCTGCCCGCCTTTTCCCGGGATTGATGCCGGCGGTTCCCGCAAATCGCCTTGCGAGCGTCCCATTCGGCCGTGGCCGGGACTCAAGCCGGCCATGAGGCCCAATCCGCGTTACTTTGAAGGTCCAGCGAGAGAAAAAACCGAGGGCGATCACCGTCGCATGCGAATTTCCAGCCGTTCCACGGCCAGGGAACAGCTCAGGGTCAGAACCAGATACAAAATGGTTACCGTGATCCAGATTTCGAAGGTGAGGTAGGTGGCGGACATCAACTCCATCCCCTGAAAGGTCAGCTCCTGGATGGAGATGATGGACACGATGGAAGAGTCTTTGATGGTGGAAATGAACTGACCCGCCAGGGCGGGCAGAATGCGCTGGAACGCCTGGGGCAGGATGACGTGGCGCATCTGGGCCCACCAGGGGAATCCCAGGGCCGATGACGCCTCCCATTGGCCCCGCTCGATGGACTGGATGCCGGCCCGGACGATTTCCGTGATGTAGGCGCCTTCGAACAGTGCCAGGGAAATCACGGCCGAAAGAAAACCGGTGAACATTCGGGGCGGGGCGAACAGGACGGTCAGCACCGCCTGGGTTCCCTCCGAACGGCTCCGGATGAATTCCTCGATGCCAAGCAGCGGCATGATCTGGCCGCTGACGAAAAAATAGAAAATAAACACCAGCACCAGGGGCGGAAGGTTCCGGATCAGCTCCACGTACGTCCCGCCGATCAACCGGTTGAACAGACGGCGCCCGGTGCGAAAGAAGCCCATCAGGGTGCCGAAGATCAGGGCCAGGAGGGTGGACCAAAAGCTCAGCCGGATGGTGGCAAAGAAGCCCTGCAAGAGCAAATTGGCCACCCACCGACCCTTTTCCTCGTCGTAGCGTACCAGATACTGGGGAATCACGCCCCAGTTCCAGTTGTAGTTCAGTCCCACGCGGATGCGATAGACGAGCCAAACGACGCCGGCCAGAATGGCCAGCGCCAGCACGATGTCCAGCGGCGTGATCCGCGCGGAACGAAAACGCATGGGTTATTGAACCCGGGACTCCCAGTCCCGTCCTTCGAACCAATAGGCCTTTCGCTCTTTTAGAAAGCCCTTGGCGTGCTGGATGCGAATCCAGCTGTCGAAAAAGTTCAACGTGTCCACGTCGCCCTTTTTCATGGCGAACCCGATGGGCTCCTTGGTGAAGGTGTCGTCCAAGGGCAGATACAGCTTGTCCGGATACTTGAGGGCCTGAAAGGCCGGGGTGGGGGCGGAACCGACCACCGCGTGGGCCTTTCCGTTGAGCAGCTCCTGGTAGGCCTGGGCCTCGTCGTCGAAGAAGCGATGTTGAGCCTTGGGCATAAACCGCTTGGCGGCGTCCGCCGCGGTGGAACCCAGCCGCGCCACGATGGTCGCCTCCGGCTTGTTGAAATCCTCGATGTCGTCGTAATCCGGGGCCACCTCTTTGTTGGCCACCATGGACATGCCGCTGTAGTCGTAGGGAACGGAAAAATTCACCTTGAGGTTTCGCTTGGGCACGATGCCCATGCCGCCGATGATCACGTCAAACTTTCCGGTCAACAGGGCCGGGATGATCCCCGCCCACTTGGTGGGCACGAATTCCACTTCCACGCCCATGTCTTCGGCCAGCTTTTTGGCCACGTCGATTTCAAAGCCGATCAGCTCCCCGTTTTTGTCGCGCATGGCCCAAGGGACGAAGGTGGACATGCCCACCCGCAACACGCCCCGTTTCAGCACCTGCTCGATGGTGCTTTCCTGAACCAGCTTCCGCTGGGTTTCGCCCGCGAAGCCGATCCCGGCGAAGGTCAGAACGAAAACCAAAACCACGGCCGCCAGTTTCCATGCTGCATGTCGATTCACCACGGACCTCCTTGGCATAGGGTTTGGAACGTCGGGTCAAACGGGAGCCCAGCGGCGATGGACGGCCGCCTCGGGCGAGGAAATCAGCCCCCACCCCGGAGAATTCGCTCCAGCAGATTGACCCCGAGTGAAAGGGGAATGGTAATCATTAAATAAATCGCCGCCACCGTGAACCAGATTTCAAATGTCAGATAGGTTTCGGCGATGATGGTCTGTCCCTGCATGGTGAGATCGAACAGGGAGATGGTGCTGACCAGGGCCGAATCCTTGATCAGGGAGATGGCCTGGCTGGTCAGGGGCGGCACTACCCGGCGGATGGCCTGGGGCAGAACCACGTAACGATAGGTCTGGAGGGTGTTCATCCCGAGGCTGTAGGCCGCCTCCCACTGCCCCTGGTGGATGGAAACGATCCCCGCCCGGAAAATTTCGGAGGCGTAGGCCCCCTCGAAGAGGCTCAGGGCCAGGACCGCCGAAGTGAATCGGTCCAGTCCGAAAATGGGCCCCAGCACGAAATAGATGAAAAACAGTTGAACCAGCAGGGGGGTGTTGCGGACGACTTCCAGGTACAAACGCGCCAATCCCCGGCCCAGGAAGGAGCCGGAGAGCCGCAGAAAGGCGGTGATCAAACCGAAAAGAAAGGCCAGCACCAGGCTGATTCCGGTGATCTGGAAGGTGACCCCCAGCCCCCGAAGCAAGGGTCCGGGAATCCACCGACCATCCACCTCTCGAAGAATATATCGGGGCGCCTGATACCACTGCCAATTATATCCAAGCTCTCCGGAACTTTTCACCAGCAGCCAACCGCAGAGCCCCATAAACAATACAAAAAAAACCACGTCCCACAGCGGCAGGCGCCGAAGGAAAAGTGGCCGGAAAAGGGATTTCTGGGATTGGCTCATGAGAATGGCGAACATCCGGGGAAATGTCGGGCGCGGCGCGTTCCGTTGGCGATCCATCGGTCCGGGCGGTCCGGGCGGTCCGGGCG
>JBKHDD010000075.1:0-21655 GCA_046541515.1 Desulfococcaceae bacterium | reverse complement strand
GGCCGCCCGGCAACCGCGCCCGATAGGAACGATCTAAATTTTTGGAATGCACCCTTGGTCAGCTTTTCCCGGATTTCCGCGATGAAGTCGTCAAAACCGGGCCGGGTTTCCGGCCGAGGAGTGCTGGATTTGGCCTCCACCACCCACACTGCGGCCAGCCCCTTCCGGGAATTTCGGATCAGCAGAAACTCCGCCATTCGAACCCCGTCGCCCAACCGCCGGAACGTTTCGCTTCTCTCAATCCGAAAGCAACGCCCCTTCGGAAACGGCCCAAACCGCATCCCCGATTCTTCAAACGACACCTCGCTCATTGCAGCGCCAGCTCCACTTCCTCCTTGTAGAGCCGAATCGACTCGTCGATGATGGTGTTTTCCGGCAGGCCGTCTTTCAAATCGGCGCAGTTTCCGGTTCCATCGCCGAGGGAGAGGACGGGAATGGACATCTCTTTTTCCCGGGCAATCAGGAAAAGCTTTTTCACCACGAAGTAGGAGTGGCTGGCGAGGAAAAATTGAATCCCCGTTTCCGCCAGCATGGCGGTCATGTCCAAGAGCCGAGAAATGGCGCTGGGGTGAAGCGCCGCTTCGGGTTCATCCACGAAAACCAGGGATTGGCCGTCGATGTAGCCGTTTTCCAGCAGCGTTTCGAAGATGGCGATTTTTTTGATTCCTTCCGCCGTAACGCCGATGGGATATTTTCGGTTCCCTTTCCGGAATTGCCATCGACCGGACGGTTCGTCGTATTCCACTTTCCCGCCGATTAATTCTTCCAATCGCTTTCGGGGCGCGGAAAAGGACGGATCGCCGTTTCCCGTTCGGGGCAGGGGACGAAGCGCCCGCGCCAGGTCCAGATAGGTGTCGTCGAAGCCGAAGGAATGTTCTCGTTCCCGGGATTTCAAAATGAGGTGATGCAGGGAGAGGACTTCCTTGGCCGGAAGAAAAATGGAATTGCTGGTCCGGGGCCGTGTCTGGTTTTCCAGAGTGGAAATCTGTTTGGCGGTGTCTTTGCCGAAGGCGAAGCGGAATTCTCCTCCGTCAAGATCGACGGAGAGGGAAAGTTGGCCGTCGCCGCCCTTGGCCACCAGATCGCCAATTTTCTCCGGCTGAAAGGTCCAGTAGAGCTTTTGGGCCAAAATATCGGCCGCCGATCGCGGATCGTCCCCCCGACGGTATTCCTCGACGGTGCGAATGGCGGCATACAGCGCTTTCAGAAGGAAGGTCTTCCCGCTCCCATTGTCGCCGATTACTAAATTGATGGGACCGAGATTCGGCCAATGAATCTCCCCCAGCGGGCCGAAGTTGGTCAGCGTCGCCTGATGCAGCATTTTCCGTCTCCCTGTGCGGTGCCTTTTGCCTCAATTTCCAGGAGCTTCCCGATCGGCGTTGATTCAAGCGCACCCCTCACGCCAACCCCACCTCCCGCACCGCCCGCTCCAACTGTTCCAGCCGTTTTTCCAAATCGCCGGTGTAGCCGATGGAAAATCGCAACAGACCCGGGGAGAGGCCCATGGTTTCCTGGTCTTCCGGCGGGATTTCCGAGGAGGTGGAGGAGCCGGAGCAGGACATGAGGGTGTCGAAATAGCCCAGGGAAACGGCGATGAGTCCGAACCGCTCGGCGTTCTGGAGGCGGGACATCAGCGCCTCGGCCTTCTCCCGGGTTTTGCAGTCCAGGTTCAACATGCCGCCGAAGCCGAAATCGGGATTCATCATGGCCGTCATCACGTCGTACTGGGGATGGGTGGGCAGTCCCGGATAGCGCACCAACGTGCCCAGGGCCTCCAGCCGCTCCGCCACCGCCATGGCCCGGCGGCCGTGTTCCCGCATTCGGATGGCCAGGTGCGGGAGCCGTTGGAGAATTTCGAAGGCGGCGGTGGGGTCCATGGTGGGGCCCAGCAGCATGACGCGGCCGGTGTGAAGGTCCATCAACTGGTTGATCAGCTCCTGGCTGCCGCAGATGGCCCCGGCGATCAGGTCGCTGGCGCCGTTGATGAACTTGGTCATGGAGTAGACCACCACGTCCGCGCCCAATTGGGCCGGGGAAAGGATCATCGGGGCGAAGGTGTTGTCCACCACGAACTGAAGGCCCCGGTCGTGGGCGATGTCCGCGATTTCGGGGAGGTTCGCGATTTTCAGCGTCGGATTTCCGATGGCCTCGGTGTAGAGCACCTTGGTTTCCGGCCGGATGGCGGCTTCCCAGGATTCGGAATCGGCGGCGTCCACGAAGGAGACGGTGATCCCCAGATTCGGCAGCAGTTCCGCCAGCAGGGCGTGGGTGCCGCCGTAGACCGTGCGGCTGGAGACGATGTGGTCGCCGGCCCGGCAAAGCTGCAACAGCGCGCAGGAGATCGCCGACATCCCGCTGGCGGTGGCCATGGCGGCCTCGGCGCCTTCCATGGCGGAAAGGTACCGGTTCAGGATGTTGACCGTGGGGTTGAAATGGCGGCTGTAGAGGAAGCAGCCGTCCTTGTCCGGCCCCCGGAGCCCGGCGAAGATTTCGGGCATGATGCCCGGTTCCATCACGGTGAAGGTGGCGGATCGGGAGATCGACGGGCAGACCCCGCCGTGTTCCCCGAATTCCCGCCGGACGTCGCACATGGCCTGTTCGGGATTGAACCGCTTCATGGGGCCTCCTTTCCCGTTGCCGCGCATGGGGAACCGAACATTTCGGTTCAGTGCCGGATGGCGTGGCGCCGAGGATTTTCGGCGTATGGATTTATCCCCGGTCCAATTCCGTTTTGAAGCCACCGGCGTCAATTTGGCGTGACCATATTTCTTCGGGGCATGGGCGCCCGCGAGGCGCGCCCCTACGCCACCGCCCGTTTGCGGGGAGGCGGCCCGTTGGCGTCTCAGAAATCAAGGCGATGGCCGCGCACCGGCCACAACCTGGAGCAACCCGATGGCGTCTTCAATTCCCCAGACGCCGTCGCCGGTGAAATCTCCGTCGGCGCCCAGGCAGGTTCCCGGCGCTTCGCCGGTTCCCGAGAGCGCTTTCAGTACGCCCACCGCGTCCCCGATGTCGATTCCGGTGGAGCAGTTGAAATCTCCGTCGGGATAGTTGGCCGTGCCCCAGACGGAGAAAAACACGTCCGTTCCGGCGGCCTTCCGGCCGTCAGCGGCGTTGGTCGTGACGATGTCGCCTTCGGTTTCCCCCAGCACCGCCGTTCGGCCGCCCCGGGTGGCGATGGCGGTCAGCGCGGAGCTGGCCGCGCCCGACGTCCCGGTCCAAGAAGCCACCCGGTTCCGCGCGGTGAAGTCGCCGCTGACGCAGATCAGCGCGTTTTCATTGTCCACCCGGGTTCCGATGGCGGCGCCGTTCAGCGTCAAACTGTCGCGCAGCGGCATGTCCTTTTCCGAACTTCCACCGATGCAGACGTCGCCGGTGGATGAAACCGCCAGGGCGTTGATTCGAAAACTCCTGGCATTGTTGACGCCAAGGGAGCTGAACTGAAACTGGCCGTTGACCAACGTGCCGACGGCCGGGTCCATTTTGGCGAAATAGCCGAGGGCCCCGCTGCCGAAGCCCGCGCCGTTGTTCCATCGATCGATCTGGACGTTTGCCGTCGTCTGGCTGATGGTATGATCCTGGGCCTTTCGGGTGAAGAGGTTGTTCCCGCCGTCGGCGTTTCCAACAAAATAGAGGAAATCGTCCTGGTAGACGACTCGCTTTCCCCGGGCGTCCGCGCCGAGATTCTCCGCGTCCGCGCCGGAACACCACAGCGTGAACGATTGCCATCGCTCCCGACCAAAATCAGCCGATGCGTAGCTGTGCGCCAAAAGGAAGGAACTCTGATAGGCGGAACAGCGTTGGGCCTTCCCGGTGACGAAGACCAGCTTCCGGCTGGAATCGATGGCAATGTCTTCCCAGGTTTCGCTGTAGGTGCCGCCGCCAATGTCTTCGACCGGAATGACAAAGCTTCCGGTTTCGATGGGATTGCCCGATGCGTCGAAAAGATGGATTTTTCCGTTAAAGCCGTTTCCGCCGTCGGATTGGTTTCCGAGAATCGCGATGTCGCCATTTTCCGCCACGTCCACCCGGCGGCCGGAGCTGTAAATCGCCGAGTTGTCCACCCGGGCGATGTCCCCGCCGCTTTGGGACCAGTCCACTGCGCTTCCGTCCGCCGACAGCTTGACCAGGCCAAACGGCCCGATGGCGATGATGCCATCGTCGGCGGGGGCCAAAACCATGTCGTCAACGGAATCGCCCAGACGGGTGATGGACGCCAGCGTGGTTCCGTTGTCGATGAATCGAAGGATCGCCCCTTGGGCGTCCGCCGCCGCGCCCAACAACACGCGCGTTGTCCCGGCGGCGGGCAGGGCGGAAAAACGGCCGGCGATCACGACGGTCCCGTCGGCCTGGACCGCGATGGCGTTGCCTTGGTCATTCTCCGCGCCGCCCAGGTAGCTGGTCGCCAAAACGGGAAGGTCGGTTTCCGCGGCCAATGTGGAATCGGCCGAAAGCAAAAAGAGAGTGGTCGCCAGCAAGGTGGTGAAGACCAACGGCGAACGGCTGAGGAGTCTAAAGCACTTTATCATGATTCTTCTTTCTCCTTCCTGTTTTCTGTTTTTGGCGATCTGTCGATTTGGTCGTTTCCTGTATTTTGCTGCGTTCCCTCCCGACAGGAAGCGCAATTTGGATTGCTTGGAGGGAAAAGGACGAAGCTCGGGGTTCTGCATAGAGACTTCCGAGAGTTGACCAAGTTGGTCTAAATGGGTAATATTGGTTCGTGGTTCACTTGAACAGAAAGGTGCCCAAATGATCATCAACGTATCCGAGGCAAAAGCCCAACTTTCAAAACTAATCGATATGGCGTATCAGGGTGAAGAAGTGATCATTTCCAAGAACAATTTGCCCTTGGTTGAACTTGTGCCCCATAAACCCAAGGAAAAACGGAAATTGGGGCTGCTGGCGGGGCAAATCGAGATTCCGGAGGATTTTCTGGATGAAGACCCGGAAATCAATGCCCTTTTTTATGGGAAAGATTCATGAATATCTTGATCGATACGCATATTTTTCTATGGTCGCTTTCCAGTCCGGAAAGACTCGCTGAAAAGCGCCGTTTTGAGCTGGAGTCCCCTGCCAACGAAGTCTACTTGAGTTCCATGAGCATTGCAGAGCTGATGATCAAACAGGTCGTCGGGAAAATCCAAATTGACTTCAACCCACTTGAAATGGCTCGGAAAGTCGGTTTTCAATTGCTGGATTTTTCGGGAGCCGACGCGCTGTTTCTGTGCGAAATGCCGCTCCATCATCGAGACCCCTTTGATCGGATGATTATCGCCCAGTCTTTGGTAAACGGTTTCCCCATTATGACGGATGACGCCAAATTTCAAAAGTATGCGTGCAAGGTCATTTGATTTCCTTCCACTGTCGCACAGTTCCCTTTCCCCGGGCAAGCCGGAGCGGATGGCCGTTTTTCCCGCTCCTTGGGAATTCCCCGTATAATAAGGTGTGGGATCGACCCAGTCCATGTTTCCTTTTCCCAAGGCCACGCGACCTCGCGCCCGCGTCGGGATCGGGCTCCCGGCGATGGCGTTGCCCATGGGGTTCCCGAAACCACCTCCCTTGCCTGAATCCTTCCCCCTTTTCATCCCGCCCCCGGAATTTTCGGTCCGTTCTACCGCCCTTAATTCTCGCTTGACATACAAAAACGTAGCATGTAGGAAACAGATTGAAACGAAAATCGCGACCGATTGGCCGCTTTAATTTTTGGTTTTTCGGTTAAGCTCTTGTAAAAAAGGAAAAAAGCAACAGGACCGGACAAGTTGATCCCGCCGGCGGAATTCGCCCCCGCCGCCTGATCTTGAACGTTTCCGCATCTCCAGCCGGATTCATCTCCGAAATCGGCCGGAAATCCCTGGACGGTTGCCCGGGCGCGTCCACCATCCACATCAACACTCCTTCCCGATGAACCCCCACCATCCGCAAGCTTCCCCGTTTGTCAAGCCCAAAAACAGACAAAAACGTAAAAAAATCCAGTTTTGGATTCCGACCGGCGAAAAGAAACAAAATTGTTTGTCATTAGGATTTGCCAAACAAAATTGTAGTTCATTTCATTTTTGGACCATGGGTTTCCTCCGCCATTCGAATTTTTTATTCAATTAAAATCAATAGGTTGCAAAAAAATTCGGTTTTTCCATCCGTGGCGCCAACCTTGCTACTTTCATGGGGCAAATGACGACAGGTTGCCTCGCCCGCAAGGCGGGCGTTGAATTCAATTTTCCCCGAAGGAAGCAAAGGAGTCTGCACCATGAGAAAGGTAGCCATCTACGGCAAGGGCGGAATCGGAAAATCCACGACCACGCAGAACACGGTTGCGGGTCTGGCCGAAGCGGGCCGGAAGGTGATGGTCGTCGGTTGCGACCCCAAGGGCGATTCCACCCGGTTGCTGTTGGGCGGCCTGGCCCAGCGAACCGTTCTCGACACCCTTCGCGAAGAAGGCGAAGACGTGGAACTGGAGGACGTGCGGAAAGAAGGATTTCGCGGAACGCTTTGCGTGGAGTCCGGCGGCCCCGAGCCCGGCGTCGGTTGCGCCGGCCGCGGCATCATCACCTCCATCAACCTGCTGGAGCAGCTTGGCGCCTACTCCGACAGCGAAGAACTCGACTACGTCTTCTACGACGTGCTCGGCGACGTGGTCTGCGGCGGCTTCGCCATGCCCATCCGGGAAGGCAAGGCCCAGGAAATCTACATCGTCGTTTCCGGCGAGATGATGGCCATGTACGCGGCCAACAACATCTGCAAGGGCATCGTGAAGTTCGCCGAGGCCGGCGGCGTTCGCTTGGGCGGGCTTATCTGCAACAGCCGGAACACCGACAACGAGCACGAACTGATCAACGCCCTGGCCGATCGGCTCGGCACCCAGATGATTCATTTCGTTCCCCGCGACAACATGGTGCAACGGGCCGAGCTGGAACGGCAGACGGTCATCGACTTCAAGCCCGAGCACCCCCAGGCCGACGAATACCGCGCCCTGGCCAAGAAGATCGACGACAACGACATGCGGGTGATTCCGACCCCGATCGATATCGAAGAGCTGGAAAGTCTGCTGGTCGAATACGGCATCGTCAACTAATTTAAGCAATTCAAGGAGAATTCCCACCATGATTATGATTCGCTCCATCGTCCGCCCCGAAAAAGTCGATGCCGTTCTGGCCGCCCTTATGGAAGCCGGCTACCCCGGCGTCACCAAGATGTCCGTCGTCGGCCGCGGCAAGCAGCGCGGCATTAAGATCGGCGAGGTGACCTACGACGAGATTCCCAAGGAAATGTTGCTGACCGTGGTGAAGGATCAGGACAAGGATTTCGCCGTCAAGACGATCGTCAAGGCCGCCCGCACCGGTGAAAAAGGCGCCTACGGCGACGGCAAAATCTTCATCGTCCCCGTGCTGGAGTCCTACACCATCAGCTCCGGAATCAAGGAGAACGCGGACGGAACGACCGAAGAGGTGGAGATATGAAAGAAGTCGTGGCCATTGTCCGGATGAACATGATGAACCAGACGAAGCAGGCCCTTTCGGAGGCGGGCATCAGCTCCATCACCGCCCGGGAGTGTCTGGGACGCGGCAAGGGCATCGTGGACCTGCAGCTTCTGGAAGGCGCGGAGAAGGGATACGAAGAGGCCATCTCCCAGCTTGGCCAGAGCGGCCGTCTCATCCCAAAACGGGCCATGCTCATCGTGGTGCCCGACAAGCTGGTGGAAAAGACGGTGAAAACGATCATCCGGGTCAACAAGACCGGAAAGTCGGGCGACGGGATGATCTGGGTGTTGCCCTGCGCGGACGCCATCGGCGTGCGCACCGGCGAAGCGGGCGACGCCGTCCTCGACGAAGTGACGAAGTAGCGACCTACGGTTCCAAAGGAGAAACGATATGGCCAAGGCAATCAAAGAACAGGATGCGAAAAAGTTGGAGCTGGACGGACTTGACCCCGAAGCGGTCAAGGAAGAGCTTCTCAGCGCATATCCCACCAAGGTGGCCCGAAAGCGGGCCAAGGGCATCGTCGTGAACAAGGTCGAGGGAGACAACGTTCCCGAAATTCAGTCCAACGTGCGGACGGTGCCCGGGCTCATCAGCCAGCGCGGCTGCTGCTACGCGGGCTGCAAGGGCGTGGTTCTGGGACCGACCCGGGACATCGTCAACATCACCCACGGCCCCGTCGGCTGCGGCTTCTATTCATGGCTCACCCGCCGCAACCAGACCGACCCGAGCACCACCGAAGACGGCCATCAGTTCATGAACTACTGCTTCTCCACCGACATGCAGGACGAAGAGGTGATCTTCGGCGGCGAGAAGAAGCTGGCCCAGGCGATCCAGGAAGCCTACGACATCTTCAATCCCAAGGCCATCGCGGTCTTCTCCACCTGTCCGGTGGGTCTCATCGGCGACGACGTCCATTCCGTCTGCCGGGAAATGAAGAAGAAGCTGGGCATCAACATCTTCGGCTTCTCCTGCGAGGGGTACAAGGGCGTGTCCCAGTCCGCCGGCCACCACATCGCCAACAACGAGATCTTCAAGCACGTCATCGGCACCGACGACACCGTGCCCGAGGGCGAGTTCAAGGTCAACATGCTGGGAGAATACAACATCGGCGGAGACGCCTTCGAGATCGAGCGTTTGTTCGAACTGTGCGGCATCACCCTGGTGTCCACCTTCAGCGGCAACTCCTCGGTGGACAAGTTCGCCCAGAGCCACACCGCCGATCTCAACATGATCATGTGCCACCGTTCCATCAACTACGTGGCCGAGATGATGGAGACCAAGTACGGGATTCCCTGGATCAAGGTCAACTTCATCGGCGCCGAGGCCACCGCCAAGTCGCTCCGCAAGATCGCCGAGTATTTCGACGACGAGGCCCTGACGGCTCGGGTGGAGAAGGTCATCGCCGACGAAATGCCCATCGTCGAGGCCGCCTGCGCCGAGATCCGTCCCCGGACCGAGGGCAAGCGGGCCATGTTGTTCGTCGGCGGTTCCCGTGCCCATCACTATCAGGAGCTGTTCAACGAGCTTGGCATGAAGACCCTTTCCGCCGGCTACGAGTTCGCCCATCGGGACGACTACGAAGGCCGCAAGGTGTTGCCCAGCATCAAGGTGGACGCCGACAGCCGGAACATCGAGGAGCTGGAGGTGAAGCCCGACGAGACCCGGTACAATCCCCGGAAGCCGGCCGAGGTTTACGAGGATTTCATGTCCAAGGGAATGCTGGCCGACTACGAGGGCATGATGCCGATGATGGAAAACGGCGCGCTGGTCATCGACGACATCAGCCATCACGAAACCGAGAAGATGATCGAGCTGTTCCGCCCCGACATCTTCTGCGCCGGCATCAAGGAAAAGTACGCCATCCAGAAGAGCGGCATCCCCCTGAAGCAGCTTCACAGCTACGACTACGGCGGACCCTACGCCGGCTTCAAGGGCGCGATCAATTTCTACAAAGACATCGACCGGATGGTGAACAGCCGGGTGTGGAGCTTCGTGAAGGCCCCCTGGCAGCAGAATCCGGAACTGGCCGCCACCTACGCCTGGGAATAACGGCCCGACCGCGCGTTCGGCGCCCGTGTACGCGGATGCCGGGGACGGGCCGATCCGCCCGATCGTCCGTCCCCGCTCCGGCCCGCAACCCCTTTGAGAATATGGAAAGACCTCATGCTTCTGAAACATACCCCGACCGAAATCAAAGAACGCAAGGCCCTGTCCATTAACCCGGCCAAGACTTGCCAGCCCATCGGCGCGATGTACGCCTCCCTCGGCATTCACGGGTGCCTGCCCCACAGCCATGGTTCCCAGGGTTGCTACGCCTATCACCGCAGCGCGCTGACCCGGCACTACAAGGAGCCGGTCATGGCGGCCACCAGCGCGTTTACCGAGGGCGCGTCGGTCTTCGGCGGCCAGGCGAACCTGCTTCAGGCGCTCAACAACATTTTCGCCGTCTACAATCCCGAGGTGGTGGCCGTTCATACCACCTGCCTTTCCGAGACCATCGGCGACGACATCCCGCAGATTTTCGGCAAGGCCCAGGCCGACGGCAAAATCCCCGAAGGCAAGTTCGTCCTTCACACGAATACGCCCAGTTACGTCGGCTCCCACGTGACCGGCTACGCCAACATGGTCAAGTCCATGGTGGACTATTTCTCCGAGTCCACCGGGGTGAAGGAGAAGTCGGTCAACCTGATCCCCAGCTTTGTGGAGCCCTCCGACATGGAGGAGATCAAGCGGATCGCCGGAATGATGGGCGTAAACCACATTCTGTTCCCGGACACCTCCAAGGTGCTCAACGGCCCGCTGACCGGCAAGTACAAGATGTACCCCGAAGGCGGCGTGACCATTGAAGACCTGAAGCGGACCGGCGACGCCCGCGGCTCCATCGCCCTTGGCGTGCTGGGGGCCTCCGACGCGGCCAAGGCCCTGGACGCCAAGTGCGGCGTGCCCTGCAAGATTCTGGACCTGCCCATCGGTCTGCACGAAACCGACCGCTTTGTGGACACGCTCCGTCAGATGGCCGGCGTCAACGTGCCGGCGAGCCTGGAATTCGAGCGCGGCCAGCTGGTGGACATCATCTCCGACATGCATCAGTACTTCCACGGCAAGCGGGTCGGACTGGTGGGCGATCCGGACCAGCTTCTCGCCCTGACCAAGTTCCTGGTCTCCCTGGACATGTGCCCGGTCTACATCGTCACCGGCACCCCGGCCGGAAAGAAATGGAAGGCCGCCATGGAAGAGGCCACCAAGGACGTTCCCCACGAGGTGAAGATCAAGGCGGCGGGCGACATGTTCCTGTTTCATCAGTGGATCAAAAACGAGCCGGTGGATCTGCTGATCGGCAACACCTACCTGAAGTACGTCGCCCGGGACGAGGGAATTCCCCTGCTCCGCCACGGCTTCCCCATCCTGGACCGGGTGGGCCACAGCTACTTCCCCACCGTCGGCTACAAGGGCGGCATCCGGCTGCTGGAGAAAATCCTCGACCTGTTGCTGGAAAAGAAGGACCAGGAGTCCAGCGAGATCGACTTCGAGCTGGTGATGTAGTTTTTCCCGGAATCGCCGGTCCGGCCTCGTCGCCGGGCCGGCGTTCCACCGGAATTCCCGAAATTTCGAGAGTTCCTCCGGTTTCGACCCCGGCGGTTATCGCCGGTCCGCGAAACCCCCTTTTAACGAGCGCAAAACGGTTTGCGAGACGATATCATGAGTCAGATCCCCATCCTCAAGGCCCGTGAAAGTTCCATTTTCCAAAAAGGCGGAGACCGCCCCTATCAGTTGAAATGTGGCCAGCAGAGTCTTGCCGGTTCCGTGAGTCAGCGGGCCTGCGTCTTCTGCGGTTCCCGGGTGGTGCTCTACCCCATTTCCGACGCGTTGCACGTCATCCACGGGCCCATCGGCTGCGCCGCCTACACCTGGGACATCCGAGGAGCGCTCTCCTCGGGACCCACCCTGCACCGGATGAGCTTTTCCACCGACCTGTCGGAAAACGACGTGATTTTCGGCGGGGAGAAGAAGCTGGAAAAGGCGATCACCGAACTGATCGAAAAGTATCAGCCAAAGGCGGCCTTCATCTATTCCACCTGCATCGTCGGCATCATCGGCGACGACGTGGAGGCGGTCTGCCGCAAGGTGTCGCGGGAAACCGGGATTCAGGTGTTGCCCGTCCACTCCGAAGGTTTCAAGGGAACCAAAAAGGACGGCTACAAGGCCGCCTGCGACGCCCTGTTCAATCTGGTGGGCGCCGGCGAAACCTCGGACATCGGGCCGTACAGCATCAACATTCTCGGCGAGTTCAACATCGGCGGCGAAGCCTGGATGATCCGGGAATATTACAAAAAGATGGGAATCCGGGTGGTCTCGGTGATGACCGGAGACGGCCGGGTGGATGAAATCCGCAAGTCCCACGGCGCGGCCCTCAACGTGGTGCAGTGCTCCGGGGCCATGACCTTTCTGGCGGACATGATGAAGGAGAAGTACGGGATTCCCTATCTTCGGGTTTCCTATTTCGGGATGGAGGACACCGCCAAGTCGCTCTACGACGTGGCGGAACGGTTCCCCGACAATCCGGAAATCATGGCTCGCACCCGCGAACTGGTGCGCGCCGAAATCGGCGCCATTCAGGAGGAAATCCGGAAAATCCGCAAGGACGTGGAGGGGAAGCGGGCGGCCATTTACGTGGGCGGCGCCTTCAAGGCCTTCTCCCTCATCAAAACCCTGCGGCATCTGGGCATGTCGGTGGTGCTGGCCGGCAGCCAGACCGGAAACACGGCCGACTACGAAACCCTGCGGGACATGTGCGACGACGGCACCGTCATTCTGGACGACGCCAACCCGCTGGAGTTGTCCCGCTACATCCTTGAAAAGAAGGCCGATCTGTTCATCGGCGGGGTCAAGGAACGCCCCATCGCATTCAAAATGGGCATCGGCTTCTGCGATCACAATCACGAACGGAAGATCCCGCTGGCCGGGTTCGAGGGTATGCTTCATTTCGCCCGCGAGGTGCATCGGACGGTGACCAGCCCGGTCTGGAAGTTCGCTCCGTCGCGTCAAAAGCGGACGATGGAAGGAGGCGCGTCATGAGCACGCTGCCCAAGGTCACGCCCACCTACACGGCGACCCAGAATGCCTGCAAGCTCTGCGCGCCGCTGGGCGCTTCCCTGGTCTTCAAGGGCATTCGGGGCGCGGTGCCGTTGCTTCACGGCTCCCAGGGCTGCTCCACCTATATCCGTCGATACATGATCAGCCATTTCAAAGAGCCCATGGACATCGCCTGCTCCAATTTCGGCGAGCAGACGGCCATTTTCGGCGGCGGGGCCAACATCAAGATCGCGCTGGAAAACATCCGACTCCAGTACGATCCGGAATTGATCGGGATCGCCACCACTTGCCTGGCGGAGACCATCGGCGACGACGTGCCCATGTTTCTTCACGAATATCGCCGAATGTGCGCCGAAGCGGAAAAGCTGCCGCCCATGGTTCACGTCTCCACCCCCAGCTACTCCGGCACCCACATGGACGGCTTCCACGGCGCGGTTCGGGCCACGGTGGAAGCCTTGGCCCAAGGGCCGGAAGCGGGCGGGCCGGGCGACCATGTCAACCTGTTCTCCGGCATGATTTCCCCCGCCGACATCCGGTATCTCAAGTCGGTGATGAAGGATTTCGACCTGCCGACCACGCTGTTCCCCGATTATTCCCGCACCATGGACGGCGGCCTGTGGACCGAGTACCAGCGGATTCCGGAAGGCGGAACGCCGGTGGAAGACCTGAAACGAACCGGGGCGGCCCGCGCCTCCGTCGAATTGGGCCATGTGCTGGCCCGGGCCAAAACCACGGCCGGAACGGTGCTGTCCGATCGCTTCGGCGTGCCCTGCCATCGGCTGGGCCTGCCCATGGGCGTGGAGGAAACCGATCGGTTTTTCGCCGCCCTTTCCGAGATCAGCGGTCGCCCGATTCCCGAGGAACATTTGGAAGAGCGGGGACGCCTTCTGGACGCCTACGCCGACGGCCACAAATACGTCTCCGGCGTCCGGGCCGTGGTTTACGGCGAAGAGGACCTGGTGGCGGGTTTGGCCACTTTCCTCAGCGAAATCGGCATCATTCCGGTTCTTTGTGCCTCAGGCGGCCGCAGCGGAAAGCTCAAGCCGGTGCTCTCCGAAACCATCCCCGACATGGACAAGCATGGCGTGGTGGTAAAGGACGGCGTGGATTTCGTGGACATCGAGACCATCGCACAGGAGCTGAAACCCAACCTGCTGATCGGGGCCAGCAAGGGCTACAGCATGGCCCGTCGGCTGGAGCTTCCCCTGGTGCGGGTGGGATTTCCCATCCACGATCGCTTCGGCGGCACCCGGCTGCACCACTTGGGATACCGAGGCGCCCAGGAATTGCTCGACCGGATCGCCAACACCCTGGTGGAACGAAACCAGGGCAATTCCGACTGGGGCTATACCTACATGTAGCCATTCGGCGGCCGCAGGACGATTTCGGCGATCCTCCGCGAAACCTTGGATGGTCGCTTCATTCACCGATGGGTTCCAAGCTTCCCCCCGGGGAGCGGGTTCCGCGCGGCGGCGGGGTATAACCTTGGCCGGGGAACCGCCGCCGCGCACCCGCTCCCCACCCCTTTCCATGGGTGAAGCGCGGTGAATGGCAATCGAGGCGTCCGACCGCCAGGGCTTTCAGCGATCCACCGGGTTTTTGGAACGCCCCAAAACTAATTTTCCCCCCGGGGAGCGGGGTCCGTGTCGCGGCGAAGAAACCTTTGGCCGGGGCGTCGACGACGCGCCCGCTCCCCACCCCTTCCCCCCAATAATCCGGAACGGTTTCAATGGGACCGGGGGAGGGCTTATGAGCCATTCATCCATACACGATAAATCGGCCCGAAAATCGGGCGAACTTTGCATCGTCGGGCGTCCCGAGGCGCCTTCGCGAAAGGAAGATGACCGACATGAATTTCGATAATCATCCCTGTTTTAACGCCAAGGCCCACAAGGAATTTGGCCGCGTTCACCTTCCCGTGGCGCCCCGTTGCAATATCCAGTGCAAATTCTGCGACCGGAAATTCGACTGCGTGAACGAAAGCCGCCCGGGCGTGACCAGCGGCGTGCTGAAGCCCCATCAGGCCATGGCCTACCTGGAAACGGTGATGGAGGCCAAACCGAACATCTCCGTGGTGGGCATCGCGGGGCCGGGCGACCCTTTCGCCAATCCCGAGGAGACCATGGAAACCCTGCGCCTGGTTCGGGCGGCCTACCCCGAAATGTTGCTCTGCGTGGCCACCAATGGCCTGGGCGTCGGTCCCCACCTGGACGAGCTGGCGGAACTGAAGGTCAGCCACGTGACGGTGACCATCAACGCGGTGGACCTGGAAATCGCCGAAAAGGTCTACAGTTGGGTCCGCTGGGGCAAACGGGTCCGCCGGGCCGCCGAGGGGGTCCAGATTCTGTTGGACAAACAGATGGAGGCGGTGCGGGGACTCAAAGACCGGGGCATGGTGGTCAAGGTGAATTCCATCATCATTCCGGGCATCAACGACCATCACATTCCCGAAGTGGCCCGGCGGATGAGCGAAATGGGCGTGGACATTTTCAACGCCGTTCCCTTTTACCCCAACGAGGGCGCGGCCTTTGCCGACATTCCCGAGCCGCCCCGGGAGATGGTGAACACGGTGCGGGCCGAGGCTGGAAAGTTTATTCCCCAGATGCGCCACTGCAAGCGTTGCCGCGCCGACGCCGTCGGCCTGCTGGGCGAAGTGGAATCGGCGGCGTTGATGGATCGGCTGAAGGAATGCCAAGGCATGAGCGAGGATATTTCCGCCCGCCCGATCTCCGATTCGGCGGTCCGAAACCGGGTGGCGGTGGCATCCATGGAAGGGGTTTTGGTGAACCAGCATTTGGGCGAGGCGGACAAACTGCTGATTTACGAGCGGGACGGCGGGGTCATCACCCTGAAGGAAGCCCGGGATACGCCCCCGCGCGGCGGCGGAATCCATCGCTGGAACGCGCTGGCGGAAACGCTGGCCGATTGCCGCACCCTGCTGGTGAGCGGGGTGGGCGACACGCCCAAGCTGGCCCTGAACGAGAGCGGCCTGGACGTGATGGAGATCGAGGGACTCATCGAGGACGCCGTCCGCGCGGTCTTCGACGGCCGGAGCCTGAATCACATGATCCGGCCGAGCGTGGCCTGCGGCTCCGGCTGCGGCGGCGGGGGCATGGGCTGCGGCGCCTGAAACGCGGCGTCCCTTTGGCGGCGACCCATTTTCAACGGATTCTCAACCGGCGGATAACGGGACCGGACCGGTTTTCATCGAGATCGGGACGGCCGAGCGGCCGTTCCTGCGGAAATCACCTTACGCGACGCCAGAATGGAGAGAAGCGCATGGAAAAACCCAAACATCACATTTTCGTCTGCGCCAGCTTTCGGGCCGGCGGGGACCCCAAGGGCGCCTGCCACAAAAAGGGTTCGACCGATTTTTTGCCCTACATTGAAAACGAGATTCTGGATCGGGGCATGGACGCCCAGGTGACCAGCACCGGCTGCCTGAAGGCGTGCGACTACGGTCCGGTTATGGTGGTCCACCCCGCCGGGCTTTGGTACGGTCCGGTGGAAAGCGAAGACGTCATCGACGAAATTCTGGACGCCATCGAAGACGACGCCGTGGCGGAGGATTATCTGATCCAGTAGTCTCCGGGCGTTTGTTGGGTTGAAAAGTAACCGCCCCGTTGGGTTTTTGAGCCCGGCGGGGCGGTTTTTGTTTTTGGGCGGGATTATGAGGTAAAAAAGGAGAAGAAACCCTTTTTTTCGAGAGCGGATTTCAGGGCCTTATCCCCCGTCCAAAGAAGCCCATCCAAGTGAATTGCCAGCGCCACAAATGGCGTGTCGGCGGGGTCCACGTCGCGACATAGTTGGCAAGCGCGATTTCGGGCGGGCGGTTCAATCCAATCCTCCTTAATCACGATTGCTCGCCTGAGCAGGAGATAAAACCAACGAATGAGTTCTTCCTCGGTCAGCCGGCTGAGCTTCACCAACTTTTCCTTGTGCTTGAAAAGTTCGATAATCGTGGATTCGCAGATGAAAAATTCATGGTCGGAATCGAGGATGATCCGGCTCCATTGAGAGTTTTCCCGAAGCAAGGCCGAAAAGAGGATGTTCGTATCGAGAACGATGGATTCTCCCACCGTTTACTGCGCTTCCTCGAATAAATGTTTTACCTGGCGCCAAGCGTTTTTTTTGATTTCGATGGAAACGGCCGCAGCGTCTTCCTCCGTTAGCTGGCTCCGAGTTCGAATGGCGTCCATTTCCAGAAAGTCCAACAGCTTCAGGAGAGTTTCGCGAGGGATGTTTTTCTTGGAAAGCCGGATGATGATGTCGTTCTGATCCGTGGAAATTTGATAGCCGGGTTCCATTGGGCAGACTCCATTCAGGGCGATTGATCTTGCTCGACCTTTTTAGAGAAAACCATAATTTTTAGGCTTTAGCAAGTTGAATTCGGATTGCCAATTACGGCAAAGGTGGGGACTGCCGATTTCCCTTTCATTGAAAACGAGATTCTGGACCGGGGCATGGACGCCCAGGTGACCAGCACCGGCTGTATGAAGGCGTCCGACTACGGCCCGGTCATGGTGGTCCAGCCCGCCGGGGTCTGGTACGGCCCGGTGGAAAGCGAAGACGTCATCGACGAAATTCTGGACGCCATCGAAGACGACGCCGTGGCGGAGGATTATGTGATCCAATAGTCGCCGGACGTTTGTTGCGTTGAAATGAGACCGCCCCGTTGGGTTTGCAAACCTGGCGGGGCGGTTTGGCGTTTGTGGGGAAATGGGAAAGACCGAGATGGGTCCAAATTGACAGGGTAGGGTTGCCATGGTAAATTTTTAAATTGTTTGGATTTTTTCGGAGGCTTTGCCCCGCGTTTGGATGACGGTCTTGTGAGGTGTGTGGCAACTTTCAATTTATGGGAAGGGCAGTTTCCGAAACAGTCAAAAGGAGGAAGCCATGGGAACTATCTTGATCAAAATTCCAAAGGAAATTGAGTTGGAGTATGAATTAAATAACAGCGAAGAAACCGAGAAGCTTTTCCGAAAATTGAGAGAGATTAATTTTTCTCCAAAGACGCGAAAACCGGATCCGTTGCTCGGATTGTTTTCCGACGACGCCGAAATGTTGGATCGAATTACGGAGGAAGCCCTGGAATCCCGCGAAAAGCATCCCCTGCGAAATCGCCCGTGAACAAGATCGTTTTGGATACCGATATTCTCTCGGAGATTCTCAAGGGAAGGAATGCCTTGGTTGCCGATAAGGCTAAAAAATACTACGAGTTTTACGACACCTACACCATAACCACCATTTCGGTCATGGAAATCGTGAAAGGATACCATAAGGTGAAGCGGGAGGCGAATATTCAGAAGTTTCTTTCTGTGCTTCCCGGTTTGGAAATTTTGACGCTCAACAACAAGGGTTCCGAGTTGGCTGGACGCATCTATGCCGAACTCGAAAGGTCGGGGCAACCGATTGGCAGAGCGGACCCTATGGTCGCAGGAATCGCCTTGGCAAACTCACTTCATTTATGCACTGGAAATACCAAGCATTATCAGCGGATTCAGAATCTTGGATTCGATTTGGCTCTGGAAAACTGGAGGGAATAGAAAACTCGGTTTTCTTCCGCCATCGGCATCCTGTTCCCTGGGCAACCGCTTCCCGCGTTGAAATGGGTCTCAAATCGCGGTTAATTTCATCTCCAGCGGGCAGGACATGCGCCCAGAGGGGCGTTTATTTGCTGGACAATTTTTCCTTCTACCTTCCGGCGAAGGGTGCCAAGGCGCTGTTCACTCTGGAACCGCAACCCGCAGGTAAATCCATAGACCAAGCCCCGCTTCGCCTCTCCCGGCTTCCCAACCATTCGGCCAGCAAAAAAGCCAAACGCCCCGAACGGAATTTTTCCATCGGGGCGTTTGGCGTCATGTGGCGCCAACCAGACAGGCTCTCAACGCCGTGGACCTATCCCTTCGCGTCCACCACGGCCATGTCGTCGTTCGGCGCCGGACCCATCATTCCGCCGCCTTCCGGGCCTGCTCCAGCCAGCCGTTCCAGGTTTCGGCGTTGGCCGCGATCCACTCGTCCGCGTGCCGTTCGATGTCCTTCATGGTGTTTTCCCCGTCCTTCATTTTGGCGTTCTGGGCGGAGATATCCGAAACCGACATCCGGAACACCTCGAACAGCTTCTTGGCGGCGGGGTTCTTGGCCACGAATTCCTTGTTGGCCACGATCCGAATGTCGTTGATGACGAAGCCGAGCTTGATGGGATCGCTCACGGCCCCGACCACGCCGGAAGCGACCATCTGATCCGCGTTGTCGGCGAATTCCGGCATGGGATTGATTTCGGGCACGTTGATCCACATTACGTCTTTGCCCGGCTGGAGCTTGTAAACGGACCAGTTGGGCGCCCAAGTGTAGTAGAGCACGCCGCCGCCGCTTTGAAAATTGCCCAGCACGTCGGCGAAAATGGCGTTGTAGGATGCCTGAACGAAATTGACGTGATCCTCGAGATCATACACCTTCAGATGATGGGCCATGACCTCGGTCACCTTCCACCCCGGGGGCGAACCGTAGAGGTCGGCCTTTCCGTCGCCGTTGTGGTCAAAGGCCGCTTTCACTTCGGGACGCTTGAAATCCGCGAGGGAGGTGATGTTGAATTTTTCCTGGTGCTTCTTGTCCACCAGATATCCTTGGAGCCCGCCGGACTTGACCACGTATCCGTATGCCGCCGCCTTTTCGTCGAAATTCGGCGGCATCTGGGAAATTTGATTGGGGAACCAGCTATTGGCCCAGAAGTCGATGGTTCCCTGGGCCACGGAGGCGTAAAACAGCGCATTCTGAAGCGTTTTCGGCTCTTGAACCTCGTAGCCGAGTTCGGCGAGCGCCTTTCTTACCAGGGTCTCGTGGAAATGGCCGGTGTCCCAGGTGCAGCGGGCCGGTTGGACCGTCGTCCCCTTTCCGGGCAGTTCCGGGGAAGCCCAAGCCACTCCCAAGGGGACGAGCGCCATCGCGGACATCGCCAAAAAATGAAACAGGATACGCAAGGTTTTTTCCATGCCAACTCCTTTTCCGTTTCGGGTGGAAAGAATGTTCGGCAGGGTACCATCTGGCTCCGAAAAAGGCGAGGCCGGGAAAACCCGCCGGTTGCCCGGCCGGATTCCCGAACTCGTCCGGTTTCCAGGAGCCCAATCCGAAGCCGTTACGACGCCATTCGCTCATGCCGGTAATATGGCACGGGCTCCGGCTCCGCCTTCCGGCCAAGGATGATGTCCGCCGCCTTTTCGCCGATCATCATGACCGGGGCGTAGATATTGCCGTTGGTGATGGTCGGCATGACCGAGGCGTCCACCACGCGCAAGCCTTCCACGCCGTGGACCTTCAGCTCGGCGTCCACCACCGCCATGTCGTCGTAGCCCATTTTGCAGGTGCAACTTGGATGGTAGGCGCTTTCTCCGTCCCGGGCAACGAAATCCAGGATTTCCTCGTCGGTCCGGTATTCCGCCCCCGGCGCCAATTCTTTCCCCCGCAAGTGATCGAAGGCCGGCTGGGCCGCGATGTTTCGGGCGCAGTGGATGGCCTCGATCCATTCCTTCCGCTCCTGCTCCGTGGACAGATAGTTGAACAAGATGCTCGGATAATCGAACGGATCGGCGCTTTTGATTTTGATCCGGCCGCGCACGTCGGAGTTCATGGGACCGACGTGCATTTGGAAGCCGTGGCCCTCCGCCGGGGCGGAGCCGTCGTATCGGATGGCGATGGGCAGGAAATGGAACTGGAGGTTGGGGTATTCCACCTCGTCGTTGCTGCGGATGAACCCGCCCGCCTCGAAATGGTTGGACGCGCCCACGCCCTTCCGCCGGAACAGCCAGTCGAAGCCGATCTTGGGCTGATTCCATGGATGGAGAGACGGATACAGGCTGACCGGCTCCTTGCAGGCGTACTGGACGTAGAGTTCCAGGTGATCCTGAAGGTTTTCGCCCACGCCGGGCAGGTCCTGCACCACCGGAATGCCCAGGCTTTTCAGATGGTCCGCGTTCCCGATCCCCGAAAGCTGGAGCGCCTGGGGCGAATTGACCGCCCCGCCGCAAAGGATGATTTCCCCGCCATGGACCCGGCGCGTTTTTTTGGCATGGACGAATTCCACGCCCACCGCCTTTTTGCCCTCGAACAGAATGCGGGTGACGTGGGCGAAGCAGGTCACCCGAAGATTTTTCCGCTCTTTTTTGACCGGATGGATATAGGCCCGGGCCGCGTTCCAGCGGCGGGCTTTGTAAATGGTCGCGTCGAAGGGGGAAAAGCCCTCCTGTTGGAAGCCGTTCACGTCCTCGGTGACGGGATATCCGGCCTGTTGGACCGCCTCGAAAAAGGCGTCGAAGATCGGATTGTCGCAGGCCGGGGTGGTCAGATGGATCGGGCCGCCCTTGCCGTGATATTCGTTCGCGCCGATCAGCCGATCCTCGAACCGTTTGAAATAGGGCAGGCAATGGGCGAAATCCCAGTTTTCCAGCCCCTCGGTTTTCGCCCATTTTTCGTAGTCCAGGGGATTGCCCCGGATGTAGATCATGCCGTTGATGCAGCTCGATCCGCCCAGCACCTTCCCCCGGGCCTGATAAATGCGCCGGTTGTTCATGTGGGGTTCGGGGTCGGATTCGTAGTACCAGTTGTAAAACCGGTTCTCCAGCGGATAGGTGAGCGCCGCCGGCATATGCAGCCGGAAGTCGAGTTTGTAGTCCGGCCGCCCGGCCTCCAGAACCAGAACCGAATGGTTCGGGTCTTCGCTCAGGCGGTTGGCCAGCACGCTGCCGGCGGAACCGCCGCCGATGATGATGGTGTCGAAATGGGACATGAAAACACTCCCGTGTGGATAAGGGGGAACGGGTCAATAAAAACCGGAACCGGGAATCCGGCCGAGGTCGATTCCGCGGGTTCCGGAACTTCTGAATGAATTCGGAAACGCCGATCCAGCTTTCATCGGGCTCCGCGTTATGTCCACGAGTACTTTGGGGGAAAAGGGTAGGGGCGAATTGAATTCGCCCCCGGACAATCAAACTCCGTTGTTCATGTGGAATTTCGAGCGAACGCCACCCTCACCCCCGTTACCCCGGTTCCGCCGAAAACCGGGGAACGTCCGACAATCCGACCCGCGCCAA
>JBKHDD010000074.1:0-21751 GCA_046541515.1 Desulfococcaceae bacterium | reverse complement strand
GAACGTGCCGGAATGGAGCGCGGTCAGCCCCTACGCGGTGGTCAAGGGAGACTGCCGGATCGACGAAAACGTCATCGTCTGTCAGCGGGCCTACCTGGAAAACGCCCGGCTGGGGCGGGGCGCCAACGCCCAGGAGCACTGCTTCATCGTCGATTCGGAACTGGCGGGTCTCAACATCACCGCCCACGGCGGCATCCTGATCCACTGCCGGATGGGGGAAAAGGTCTTCGTGGCCTTCAACTCCTTCCTCCGGGGCCGGGCGGACGCGCCCTTGCGGGTGGGTTCCGGCTGCATGTTCATGCCGCACACCATCATCGACCTGGAAGAGCCGGTGGAAATCCCGGATCGGCACGTGGTTTGGGGCTTCATCCGCAACCGGGAAGACCTGGCCCGGCACAGCATGGCCATCGACGAGCTTCGCAAGGTCCGCGGAGAGGCCGGCCTGGGCGCCATGACCTTTTCCGGAAGCGGCGAGGCTCTGGTTTCCGCCTTCGAGCATCGGATCGAGCATATTCTGGAAGCCAACGGCGCCTATTACGACGGGAGCGAGGGCATCGGCCACGCCCAAAAGAACCAGGCCATGTCCTTCAACACCATCCGTCCCTACGCCGAAGGGCCCCTCAAAGGCTTTTATCCGGCCATTCAGATTCGCCCCATCGAAGCGCCCTGACCGCTTCATCGGTTTTCGGACCTGGCGTCCCCGGGAGGATGTCGAATCGTTTTTTTCTCGGAGGGGGGCCGGTGGCCGGGAACGACGCGGAAAAGACAACGGCCCGACCGGCGGGAAGTCCCCCCGGTCGGGCCGTTGCGTTTGAGGGACGAGGGCCAGGCGGAGGAGGCCGCCCGACGGAAGGCGATGCGGATGTCGAAGCTGATCCGGTCGAAGACCCGGTGCATGCCCAGGTGGGCGAAAAAACGGCTGGACCCGTATATGACCCCCCCAGCGGGTTCGATCGATGTCGAATTGGGCCTCGGCAGCCACCTGGTCTTCTCCCGCCGGATTCACGGTGGCCTCTCGAAGGCCAAGGGCCGCCGGATTCCCCGGATTTCCAGCTCGCCCTCGATCTGGTAGTTGGGCTCCGTGGGCGTGGCATCTGTCAGCGGAATCACCTTCCGGACCTGGAAATGGGCCTTGGGGAATCGCTGGACGAAGAAGAAATCGCCCGGCATCAGATGGTCGATCAGCGCCGGCCGGCAGGGATCCCCCGCGAGGTCTTGGTTCCGGATGGTGGCCATGTCCGCGGAAAAGCCGCCCGTTGGCCGGTTTCCCGCCACGGCGATTTCGCGTTCCGCCAGATGGATGGTTCCGTAATGTTTGCCGTTGGCGTTGCGGCCCGACCATTCCACCACGCCGCCCGACGGGTCGGCCACGTAGCGGCCTTCGGAGAACCGATAAGTGGGTTCCAAGGGGTCCGGCGCCGCCGGGTTTTCCTCCCGGTATTCGCCGTTTTTCCATGCGGGGTGGCGGATGACAACGCCGCCGTCGGCGGTCGTGGATGACGCCAAGGAGGGTCTCCCGGCGTCGAAAGCTGTTCCATGTGGCCCCCGCTTTGGACCCCGCGAGAGGCGACCGGTTGCGGCCGGCATGCGCCATGAATCTTGATTTCAAGAAAAATGTTCCGGGCCACCTGTCAATCCGGATGGCTCCTTTTTTTGCCCGTGGGATCGGGACCGTTCTTCCGAATCACCAAAATCAAAAAATTCCCGGGAAATCCTTCACTTCCCTCTATCGAACATGAAAAACCGCATGGTTCTTTTGCCTTTTCTTCGAAAATCATCAAAAATCCCCGAAAATTTGAATCTGAATCCCCGGTTTTCATTGAATTTTCCAAAACCCGGACGCTGGTGATTCCGGCAGACCCCGATTGACATGCACCGGGCGTCTCTCCTACACTTGACAATAAACTTATAAATTTATGGAAAATTTCATGCGAATGCCCAGGATTCACATCGACGAGCTTCCCCAGCGATGCCGCCGGAGTTACGACCGCTTTCTTCAGTACCTCGCAGAGCTGCCCGACCATTTTCTTGGGAAAGAGTCCGGCTACATCATTGGCCGATGGGACGCCGACCGCATGATCCAACCCTCCCCGGAGGATTTCGTGGCGGTTGCCCGCAAAGAGCCGAGCGACACGGGCAGAAAGCTCTGGCGTCTCCGATTTGCGGACCGCGCCCACCTCCCGGAAACCTTCCGCCAATTTCCGGATTTGCGCGGCGTCAACCTGGAGGGGCACGTTCCCCGGCCTCGCCGAAAGCCGGAGGCCCTGCAATACGTCACCCCCTCCCAGCCAAGTCTGGAATGGGCGGACGGCGGAAATTCCCTCGTCGAAGCCGCCATCCAGCAATCCGGAAAATCTCGCGCCGCTTGGGTTCAGGAAGCCCTCCTTGCCCAGGCCCGTTTCGAGTTAAGGCATTCCGCGCCCCGGTGAATCCATTCTTCCGGGTTTCGCCCCCTCACCCGTTTTCCGAGTTTTCCCGCCAAAGTTGAAGTGCAGTTTCGCGCAACCGGGAGTCGTTGGGAGGTTGGGCGTGCTGTTTTTCCAGAACGGACGGATTTCGATGTGGGGGGCGGGGATTCATCTCCCATATCCCGGGCCTGCCGATATCTCCGCGAAATCCGAAAGAAACGGCAAGGCCCATTCCATGGCCGCGAAAAAGAGGCGGGATGCCTGACGCTTGGCTTGTATTTCCGGCCTGGGCGGGGAATTTGCCTGTGCCCGTTTTGGCCGGATGGGTTTCGACGGGGGACCCATCCGGTCGGAGACGGGTTTGGCGCGTTTTGGGCCGGCGCGTGGGAAAAGCGGGCCGGCCCCTTTGGAATCAGGCGGTCAGTTCCGTAATCAGGTCGTCCAGATGGCGCAGGTGGGTTTTGATGTGGAGCTTGTCCAGCCGGAGGGCCTGTTCCAGCGTCATTGGGCCGGTGATCGGATGATGAAAAATGGGGCTGCGGAGGGTTTCCGCGGGTTCGGACGCAATTTCGGTTTCCAGCCAGTCGTGGATTTCCGCGATCATTCGTCGAAGTCGGTGAAGGGGGGTTTTCCCCTTGGGAGACATGGCGGTCTCGGGGACCGGGACGGGAATTCCGAGTTTTAAAACCGTCAACACCGAAGCCCGGCCGAGCCGGTGGCGAATGCGCGGGCGTTCGATATCCCGCTCGGAGAACGGGGCGGGGAAGCCAAGCATCTCCCGCTCGGCCAGGATCAGGTGCTCAAGAATCTGGACGGGAGACCATCGATCGGGTCCCGGCGAGCGTTGGTCCACCCAATCCGGCAGTTCGGCGACTTGATCTATCGCGGATTCCAACAGGGCGCGGAGAGCCTGGCTCCTCCGGATCAAATGTTCGGAATTTGGGGACATGGGCGGTCCGTTTTTCGGCGGGGTAAAGGGCGATGGAGCCTTTCGATTGTTTTTTCGTCGGGGTTCATACACGGAAAGGGCCAGGGCGTCAATTCTTTCGTCAGGACGATGGCGCACAAGGAAAAATCTGGGTCGATTGGGGGGAACCGCGGACTTTTACCTTGAAAAAATGGCGAGAACGGCGCCGCCCGGCAGGGGGCCAACCGCGCCGGATGGGGGAAGGGGCGCAACTTGGGACCGAAACCGTTTCAACATCTTGACACCGGCGAAAAAAAAGGTCACTAAGGGCGCTGTTTGAATGCGAAATTTTTTGGGGAGCCCCTTCATGCTGCCGAAATTCACGAGCAAGGAACGAGATTTTTTTAAAAAATTGGGGGACGATTCCACCCGACCGGACTATGAAAAGTCATTCCTGCAATTCTGGGCGGGCATTCTGCTGGCGATTCTCTTGGCGGCGGGACTCGTCGCCTGGCTGGCGGGGATCTTTCGGTAAAACCTTTGTCTATGCCGAGTTCCCCGGGAAAGGCGATTCCAGGGTACCCGGCATGATTACGCCGAAAACGTCCAATCCCACGACGGTTGATTCTTCCAGGCGCGGATTCTCCATGCCCATCCGTGGAAGAACGGGGAACCTTTGGATGTTCTCCTTCCCTTCCTGGTTCCCGCATTCCGTCGGGGATCCTACTCTTCGGGAAAAAGCGAACCCGCCCCTTTCCCCCCTCCCCTCCCATGACGGGAAACCCCCCGAGGTTTTTTTCGCCCCATCCCATGGAAATGGGCGGCGGATCAATCCCCCCGCGCACGACGGGCGGTGACGGATTCTCCGCCGATTCCCCAGTTGTCCGTTTCCACTTCGTCGATGGTCACCACCGTGGTGGCCGGGTTTTTTCCCAGAACGTCTTGCAGAAGTTTCGTGACGCCTCCGATGAGTTCCGCTTTTTGATCGGCGGTGGCGCCCTCTCGGGTGATCCGAATGTTGACGTATGGCATGGTTTCCCCCGGATTTGGGATGACGGTTTCCCGGGAATCCCGTTGCTTCCCGGCGGGAGGAAACATATCCTTCGCCGCCGGTCCGCGTCAATCCCCGCCGACGTCCCCGCTCGCTTTCTTTCCATTATCCACCTCGAAGGGAGGGATCATGCCCTTTTCGAAGCTCATCGACGACTGGCTGGAAGAGTTGGAGCCGCTTCAATTTGGGCCGCCGGTCACCCATGTTTACAATCCGCTTGGGTATGCCCGGCAACCCCATGACCGCTATCTGGAACGGTATGGCCGGCCGCCGAAATCCATCGTGCTGCTGGGCATGAATCCGGGGCCCTGGGGCATGGCGCAGACCGGCGTTCCGTTCGGTGAGGTGTCCACCGTCCGAAAGTGGCTGAAGATCGAGGGAAGGGTGGGCGCGCCGGATACGCCCCATCCGGCGCGCCCGGTCATGGGCTTTTCCTGCGACCGCAGCGAGGTCAGCGGGCGTCGGCTTTGGGGCTGGGCCGAAGAGCGATTCGGCACGCCGGAGCGCTTCTTCGCCCGGTTTTTCGTGGCCAACTACTGCCCCTTGCTGTTTCTGGAAGAAAGCGGGCGGAATCGGACGCCGGATCGGCTGCCGGCGTCCGAGAAAAAGCCGCTTTTTTCGGTCTGCGATCGGGCCCTTCGGGCCTGGGCGGAGGCCTTGAGCCCGGAATGGGTGATCGGCGTCGGCCGATTCGCGGCGGACCGGGCCCGGTCCGCCCTCTCCGGTTTCGACCTCCGGATTGGCCGAGTTTCCCATCCCAGTCCGGCCAATCCTCGGGCCAACAAAGACTGGGGACGGCTGGCCGAATCCGAACTGGCGGAGCTGGGGATTTCTCTTTTCAAGGATGGAGAATCGGGATAATTTCGTAGCCGTTGGCATCGCTACAAAATTAGCCGATTAAAAAACTACTTTTGGCTTGATTTTCTTGACTTTCGCTGGTAGACGAGATTCAAATTCCAACCCGCGGGGTGAATCATGAAAATCGTGGTTTTGAATCAGAAGGGGGGCGTCGGGAAATCCACCGTCACGGTGAACCTGGGGTATGGCCTGGCGGCGGCCGGGAGGCGGACGCTGGTGATCGATTTGGATCCCCAGGCCCACAGCACCGTCATCTATACCGCCGAAGTCCCCAAATCCAACACGGTAAATGAACTCTTTCAGGACCGGAAGTTCGACGTGCGGGACGCGGCGCGGCCCGCCGTGGTCTGGGGGGCGTCCGAAGACGGGGAAGAAGTCGGTCCGGTGGAAAATCTCTTTTTGATGCCCGCCAATATTCATCTGGCGGCCTCTTCGGAACGGATTATCTCCCGCACCCATCGGGAAAAAATTTTCCACAATCAGATTCGGAAAATCGAGGCGGACTACGATTTTATTCTGGTGGATTGCCCGCCGACCCTGGGGGTCCTCACCGTCAACGCCATTTACACGGCCGATCTGATTTTGATTCCCACGAATTATTCCAAGTACAGCCTGGACGGGATTTCGGATTTGTTCGCCAGCATCGCGGAGGTGAAGGAGTCGGGGGAATACCGGTACCGGATTCTTCGGAACAGCAAGGACACCCGGAACACCCGGACCAACGAAGCCATTGAGGGCTTGCTGGCGGATTTCCAGGAAAACCTGCTCCGCACCATCATCCGCCGGAGCGAGGCCATCAACCAGGCCCAGATGCAAAACCAGCCGATTTTCGTTTTCGATCCCCGCTCCATCGGAGCCGCGGATTTTTCGGCGCTGACCGAGGAAATATTGCAATATGGCCAAGAAGAAACTGGGCGTTAGGACCAAGCTGACCGTTCCCGATCCGGAAGAGGAAACCGAAAAGCCGGGGCTGGTCAAAGGCATCAAGGACTATCCCCGCAGCTATCGCTGGCGGGCCTACGACATGAATCTGATCGAATCGCTGGTTTCCAAGGTGAACAAGGTCAGCAACCGTCGGGTGGACGCCACCAAGGTCATTCGCGGCGCGTTGTATCTGGCCGAAAAGCGAAACCCGGAAAAGCTGCTGGACGCCATCATGGAGGCCGAAAAGAATTCCATGATCTCCAAGTACAAATAATTGGGTTGACGGGCCGACGCCGGAAACCTCTCCCCCCTCCGTTTGTCCCGCCTTTTTATCATCCCCGTCCGCGGATTTCCGTTCCCGCGGGGCGCTTCCGCCGCGCCCGTATCTCCGCCCATTTTTGGGGTTCGAACGGAGGCCGGCCACGCCGATCAGCCGAGAGGGAACCCGGCCTTTCCAGCCGTTTCGCGGAAAGGCCGGGGTTCTTTACTCCCAGACGGCAGGGGAAGCGTCGCGCCCGTCCTCGAGACGATTTACGTCCGAATCGGACGGGATAAGGCGGCGCGCGCGCTCCCCGTTCGGGTCCGGGTCTTGCCGGGCGTCCGGATCCCGATATCGTTCCGTCCAAATTTCCTCCTCGAATCCGAACTCGTCCCACCGGCGCGGGTCGGTCCCGGTTTTGCCTGTTTGCCTGCCGCGCCGGTACCTTCGGATTCGCCGGCGTTCCCGATCGCCGTACTTTCGTCTCCGCTTGGCCTCCCGTTCCCGATTCTTCCGATTCTCATCGTACAGATGGGCCAGGGTCATGGCGACGCAGAAGACCAGAAAGACGGCCAGGAGTTCCGGCTCGCCCAGCGTCGCAACGGCGATTTGGAAAAGGTCCTTGAAAAACTGGAGGATCAAGTAAAACACGATCAAGGCGACGGCGACCCATTGCATGCTTCCTCCTTCCGAGCTGCGGCCTTCATGGCCGGGATTTGTCCCGCCATCCGAACGGGGGGAAGAAAAGGGGGCATGGGTTTCGGAAAAAGTAGCGCCCGATGCGCGTTGCGAAAAACTCGGCGAACATTCAACCGAACTTTTGGTCGCGGAAAACGGAACATGCTTTTTCAGACCAAGTCGGGTGGCTATGGTGTTGATAGCATGAAATATTTTATGATGTCAAGCAAAACATTAAATAAAAATGGCAAAAAAGTGGATCATCATTTTGCCGTTCGAGAAGCCTTCACCGGTTTTTTCATGGTTTTTTTCCACAAAAAATGGAAACTCATATCTATTTGAATTTTAATGAAATATAGTTTAATTTTGAGGGGCAAAATCGGGTTTGTTTGAAGGATTCCAACGCCACTTCGGAAAAAATCCGGAATCGGCCCGGTTTTTTTGTTGACGTAAAAAATGATATGTGGGATATTTTGACGATAGAGGAGGTGAAAGACCTTGGAAGAAGCGTTGACGAGCCCGGCGGAAACGCCGCAACATGCCAATTTTGAAGACTATCTTGACTATATCCAAGATCGTCTTTGCGAACCGGCCCAGCGCCGGAAGGCGTTCCTGTACGCCCGCGAGTGCAACGACATGGCGGCGTATCGGGACCACCTGGTCACCATGCATCGGATGCTGCAAAAGTGGGGCTTGCCCGACGCCCCGGGCGCGGCGCTGGGATATCTCCCCGCGCTGGTGGCCTTTCACGGCATCGGCTCCGCCGATCTGCCGGGCGCGCTCCAGGCCGACGACGCGTTTCACGCGCTCCACCAGCGTCTTCGGCTGCTGATTTGCCAGCATGAAGACACGGTGCGGCAGGGACCGACCGCCGCGCGGTACCGGGCCCTTCAACGGAGCCTGGAAGCGGCGGAGAACCGCCACGTGGGACTGTTGGCGGTTTTTTTGGCCAATTCCATGAGCCTGTTCCGCCAGGAAACCGCCGTTCCCCGAACGGCGGAACGGATGGAAAACGCCGCCCGGCTGTTTCTGGAAATTCTCCGGGACATGGCCATGGAAAAGGGGCTGTTCACGGACGCCAACGTTTGCGGAGACCGGGCCTTTGAAATCGTCAATCCGGAAACCGCCCGGGGGCTTCGGGATCGGTTGGCCGCCCTTCGGCCCCGGGCGGAGCACCTCTGTCGTCGGATTTCCGACGCCGTGGAGCGAGAGCCGCCGTTTCCGGTTTCGTTTTATTTTCTGAAGCGGTTTCGCCATTCGGTGGCCCGGGAATTGGGAACGCTGTACGATTTTCATCCGGAAATCGTGGAAACCTGTCGTCTTTCGGACCTGATTCGGCTGTATTGCGACGTTCCGAACCGCTCCGCCGCGTTTCAGGTGCTGGAGGCGTTGACGGCCCATTTCGCCTCCGAGGGTCTTCGGATTCGGGACTTTACCCGGGCCCCCAAGCCCTCGGGCTACCGGGGCCTCCATGTTCGACTGCCCATCTGGCTGCACCATGGAGGGGACCGGCCGGAAATTTGCGGTCCCGACGATCCCTTCGCGGAATGCCAGTTTTTCAAGTTCGCCATTCTGCTTCCGGAGGGCGCCGGGGTGGTCAACGCGGGCGACCAGCGGGTGGCCTGGCTGGATCGGGTGGCGGCGCCGGCGGGCGGGGTCACCGTGTATACCCGCGACGGAGAGGCCCGCACGACGCCCCAGGGCGCGACCCTGTTGGATTTCGCTTTTCAGATCCATACGGAAATCGGACTCCATTGCGCGGGGGCCCATCGACTGGACGGACGGGGACGGGTGCTGGACCCGACGCCGTTGCCCCTGGGCTATCTGCTTCGCGAGGGCGATCGGCTGTCCATCCGGACCGACCCGACCGCCCCCGGACCGGACATTTTCTGGCTACAGGCGGCCCAGACCCGCTACGCGCGGGAAAAAATTCTGCGTCATCTTCGCTCCCGAGGCGAGCGCCGGGTTTTCAAATACCTGGCGCGGATCCGGCTGACCGCCTACGACCGGCCCGGCCTGGCCCACGACCTTTCGCGGGAACTGGCGGAGCGAGGGCTTCAGGCCGCCTTTTTCCGGGCCGAATCCCTGCGGGACGGGCGGGCCCAGGTGGAAATGGAGGTCCACTTTTCCGAAGGCGAAATGGAGGAAAACATCCGCCGGCGAACCCTGATCGACCGGTTCTACGCCCATCCCGACGTGTTGACGGTGGATGTCTACCAGGCCCGGTATTCCCGGACCGGGGCGCTGGAGGTGCTGGAACGGCCCGCGGCCGACTGGGGAGCCAATCCCCTGGACCTGGCCTTTTTCGCCGGGCGGAAGGCCGAAAGCCATCGACTGGCCGACTGGTACTGGAATCAGTCCGAAACCGCCTGCATGGCCGTTACCGGCTTCTACCGGGCCGGAAAAACCAACCTATGCGCATGGTTTTCCCAGGAATACCGGGACCGGATTTTTTCCCTCTACGTCAACTTCTCGTTTCTGAGCGAGACAATGGCGGTGGGGGATCTGATTCGTGACATCCATCGGCAGGTGCGGGCGCAAATTCGGCTCCACGGCGATCCGGAGCTTCCGGAAGAGGCGGGGGCGTCCTCCGGGGAACGGGAGGCCCTGCGGGAAACGCTGTTCCGGTTTGTCCATTACGCGGGGCGTCGGGGCAAAGGGGTGCTGATCGTGTTCGACGACGTGGACGTGCTGGAAGAATCGCCCTTCGCCTCGCTGCTGGAACAGTTTCTGGAACTCAACAAATTTTTAACCGATACCCTGCGGTTCGAAAAAGAGCCGATTCCGCCGCCCCGGTTTCTCATCGTGGGGCAGTATCGGCTCTACCGCCATCTGCGGGGGCGACGGCCCCGAGGCCGTTGGGGCCATCTGCCGCTGAAGCGCTACATCGACCGGGACGCCTGCGTCGATTTCGCCAACCGGCGGATGGACTTTCATCGGAAGCGGTTTCCGTCTCTCCCCCGGGCGCCGGATTTTGGGGAATGGGTGGTGCGATGGGTGGGACGGGCTCCCCAGGACCTGGCCAATTTTTTGGAGCTGTTTTTTCACCAATGCCAAGGCGGGGACGACGCCGCGGAGGCATTGGAGACGCAGGCCGCCTTCCAGGAGCGGGTGGTGGCCCTCTACTATCGGATTCTGGCCGATCAGGGCCTGCACACGGAGTTGTTTGAGCAATTGGAGAAGCACTACATCAACAACGGGGAAAACCGCACCGTGGCCAACATTTTGTCGGAGCTGGCGCGGTCCCCGGAGAAGGGCCTCCCCGAGGAGGCGCTTTTTTCTTTACTTTCCGGTCCGCCCGATTTGCGCGAACGCCTGATCGAGCTGACCGATTTCGGTTTTATCGAGCGACGCCGCGGCGGAAACCGCCAATGGGTGCACTTGTACAAAAGCCTGACGGGGGATTTTCTCTGCGGCCATTTTTCTCAACCGTTTTTCAAAAGGAATTGAATCATGAGCGCAATGCAGAGCACGGCGGCAGTGGGGGCCGGGTCGCCCAACCCGGGACAGATGGACCAGTTCATCGCGGACAAATACGGGCGGGAGCGCCAGGCCGATTTCATCGCCTCGAACTATCTCGCCCACGGGCAGAGCGTTTATATTCTGGGCCTTCCCGGCATTGGCAAGAGCGCCTTTCTCCATTTTCTGGAGTCTCGGGAACGGCAGCGGGGCGGGGATTCGGCCCCCCGGTTCATGTACCTGGACGTGGTGGAGTTTTTCATGTCCGGCCACACCGGCTTTATCGCATATCTCCAGGAGAAGACCGGCCAGAAGAAGAAGAGCATGGACCTTTCCGACTGCCTGGACAAGATGGTGGGCGACGGAGAGGGACGGCTGGTCCTTTGTCTGGATCACATCGACGGCATTACCCTGGAAATCCTCAACGAGATCTCTCTGGACAAGATCGAAGAGTTCCAGAACATGATCGAGCGGCTGAAGTTTTACTGCCCGCAAAAGGGGATTTCCCTGGTTTGCTGCGGCACTCGCCACTACCGCATCGCCCAGCGGGAGATTCAGGAACGGCTCAAGGCCCTGGAAATCGCCGGCGAGAAGGAAGGGCTGCGGGAGAAGTGGACCGGCTACCTCAAAACCCTCCGCAGCTCGGTCTACAAGATGGACATTTTCTATCTGACCGGCCTGACCCGTCCTGAAATCGAGGCCTTCTGCGCCAAACAGTTCACGGCGATCCCGGATGTCTCCGAACTGGCGGAGCGGGTGAGCGGCCGGGTGGGCAACCATCCGGGCATGATCGCTTCGTTTCTGAGCGGGCTGGCCTTCGAGTGGGAAAGCGCGGGCGGCAACCCGGACGGCAGCTCCGACGATCCCGAAGGCGTGGCGGCCGCGCTGGCGGGCATGATGGAGCCGGTGATGATTCAGATGAAGCCGATGTTCGAAAATCTGTTCGCGAAGATCTGGAGCTATCAGGGATTGCAACAGGACCGGGATCTGTTGTGCGTGCTGGCCATGGAGGAAGCCGTGGCCGATCCCGAGGTGGACGAAATCTGCGACGAATTCGGCAAGAAGGGTCAGCCGCCGGCGTTTTATCGGGCCAAGATCAACACCTTCGAAAGTCAAGGGCTGCTGGTGCGCGCGGGCCGCCCCGGCGATCTCGACCGGAAACGGCGCTTCTTCTCCGATCTCTTCCGAGTCTTTCTGCTGGAGCACTATTGCGGCAACATGCGGTATCCGGGCGAGGGGTTCGTGGAAGTGGGCTTTCCCTCCCGCGGCGGCGTGGACGTTCGGCAGGAGGAGCGATCGGTCCATCTGACCGGCAAGCTTGCGTCCCTCTTCAAGCTGCTTTACCAGGAGCAGGAGAAGATCGTGGACCAGGGGCGGCTGATCGAGTCTCTGTTCAAGCCCGACCGCGATCCGGCCCGGGCCGCCAACAGCCTCTACCAGCTCAAGCGGCGGCTGTCCCAGAAGCTGGAAGAGATCGACGGCGTCCGCATCATCGGCAAAAACCGGGAAGGCTACGGCATCGAGGTGGACGAAATGCCGTAGACCGTTAAGCGGAATGTGAATGCGGCGGGTCCCCGTCTCCCGGCGGGGCCGCCAATCGCGGCCCCGCCGGGCGGCCCGGCGAAAAATCCCTGGAAGACCGCTCAGGAACGAACGGACGCGGGACGCTCCGGCCGGGAGAGACGGGCGTCTTTCAGCAGCCGATTGACCCGTTCCAGCAGGTCCTCCTTGCGAAAGGGCTTGGGCAGCACCTCGTACTCCTCGGGGTAGACCCCGCCGGCCTCCAGAATGTTGTAGCTGTAGCCGCTGACGAAGAGGATCGGCAGGTCGGGCCGGAGCGCGTGGATTTGGTCGTAGACGGCCCGGCCGCTCCGCCGGGGCATGACCACGTCCAGGATGGACAGGCCAATTTCGTCCATGTGGCGGCGGAACCGTTCCAGGGCTTCGTCGCCGTCCCGCGCGGTCAGCACCCGGTAGCCGGCCCGTTCCAAAATTCGGGTGGCCAGTTTGCGCACCATCTCGTCGTCCTCGGCCAGCAGAATCGTCTCGCCCCCGCCGCCCGGCGCGGCGGTCGTCTCGGAAAGTTCCTCCGGCGCCTCCTCCCCCGGAACCCCGGCCGGAAGATAGATGTCGAATTGGGTCCCGGACGCCCCCGCGCTGGCCACCTCGATGAAGCCCTCGTGCTGCTTCACGATGCCGTACACGGTGGCCAGGCCCAGTCCCGTTCCCTTTCCCACCTCTTTCGTGGAAAAGAACGGCTCGAAAATCCGGTCCCGCACTTCGGCGCTGATCCCGCATCCGGTATCGCTGACGGACAGCACCACGAAACGGCCCGGGCGGACCCAGGGGTCCGAGGGAACCGGCTCGGTTTCCAACAGCCGGCGGCTGCGGGTTCGGATGCACAGGGACCCGCCGTCCCCCATGGCGTCCCGCGCGTTGACGCAGAGGTTCATCAAGACCTGCTCCATCAGGTGGGGATCGGCCGCCACCGGCGGCAGCTCCGGATCGGGCCGAAAAGTCAGCTCGATGTGCTCGCCCAGCACCCGCTCGATCATTTTCATCATGCCGTCCACCACCTCGTTCAAATGCAGCGAAACGGGATGGCTGGCCTCCCGCCGGCTGAAGACCAGGAGCTGACGGACCAGGTTTTGCGCCCGGGCCGCCGCCTTGAGCACCTCCCCCAAGAACGGCGCGACCCGGTGGCGCTCCCCGATTTCCGCCACCGAGATTTCGGCGTAGCCGGCGATGACCTGAAGCAGGTTGTTGAAATCGTGGGCCACGCCGCCGGCCAGCTGACCCACCGCCTCCATTTTCTGGGCTTGTCGAAGCTGGGCCTCCAGGGCGATTTCCGTGGTGATGTCGCGGAGAATCCCCAATACCAGGGGGCCGGAGCTTTCCCGCAGGACGCAGGTTTTCACCTTGACTTTCAAGTCTTTGCCGTTCCGGTTTCGCAGCGTCAGTTCGTCCGGCCCCGTGGCCTCTCCCCTGCGGTTCCGTTCCAGCAGTTGAAGCGCCGTTTCCACTTGATCTTCGGGAAGAATGCCGGCCTCCATTAAATTCCGGCCGATCAGCTCTTCCCGCCGGTAGCCGAGAAGCCGCTCCGCCTCGGCGTTGCCGTCCAAGAATCGTCCCTCCAGATCGTTCAGATAAATGGGGTCGGGGGCCTCTTCGAACAGGGCTCGATAGCGCGCCCGGTTTTCCCGGAGGTCCGCCTGGGTCCGTTGGAGCTTTCGCCGTTGCAGCAGCAGGGTGCCAATCAGCACGGTTTCCAGCCCGATCACCCCCAGACCGGCGAGGAACCAAGGCAGATAGCGCAGAATCGAGGGTTGGAGAGGATTGATCAGGCGGTTTTCCGCCGGGAGGTTTTGGATGGGGATGCCGAAGCGGTGGAGCTGTTGGTGGTCGAAAATATGGCGATTGGGACTTCGCATCACCACGGGCAGGATGTCGGGGGAAACGCCGGAAAGCACCTGAATGGCCAGTTGGCCCGCGGTGACGCCCTGGGCCCGGCTGGAAACCAGCTTGCCGCCAACGGCGCCGTGTCCCATGGTGAAGCTCCACAGGGCGAAGACGGGGGCCGGGCTGTTTTCGGAGATGAAGCGCATGCTTTCCGGAATGGACAGATTCTCGTCCGATGCCGTCCGGAAATAGGACAGATAGAGCACCAGATCCTCGGGGCGGACTCCGGAAAGCGCCCGCCGCATTTCTTCGCGCGGCAGGCCCACCAAATAGCGGAAGCGGACGCGATTCCGATATCGCGCCTTGAGCGGCGCAAGCCGATCCAGGTTCTGTTGACCGGTGGCGGTCACGTCCGAGACCAACGCCACCTCCCGGGCCTCGGGCCGCAGTCGCAGCGCGGTATCCAGGGTTTCCTCGATGGACAGGGCCTCGTTGACGCCGGTATACCCCGTTTTTCCTTCCAGCCGTTCCGGGTCGAAGTCGTTGGCCCCGCAGAAGATGACCGGCACGCCGGGAAACAGGGAATCCCGGTTTTCAAAAAGGAAATCCACCGCGTTGTCGTCGGTGGCGATGACGGCGTCCATGGGAATGGCCGCGTACCGAAAGGCCAGGGCCCGGGCCAGCCTGTACAGGTGGCCGGGGCTGAGATGCCGCTTGGTGTCCATGTATTCCAGATAGAGTTGGATTCCCTTGGGCTCCAGCAACTCCTCGATGGCTTGGTTCATCTCGCGGGTATGGGAAAAGCCGTGGTGATAGGAATGGAGCACCAGGACCCGTTTGTCGCTGAACTCCGATTCCCCCGCCTGCGCCAAGGAACAAGAAGCGGTCAGCGGGAACAGGAGAAGGCCCAACCAGAGCCAACATCCGCAACGGCCGCGTTCGCGCCGGTTCCGGTTTGGTGTCGTCCAATTATGCATGGGCGTGCTTTCTAGGAAATACGGGAAACGCCGGGCAAGGTTGCAGGCGGTTTCTTTCGAAATCGCGCCAAGGCAAAGAAACGTTCCGGCCTTTCCCTTGCCCAGCGGGGCCGGGAGAAGAACGCGAAAATGTTTTTCATGGAAATTATGGAATTGGCATCAAAAACAAAACCTTTCGCCTTCATTGGGAAGAGGTAACGGAATTAACGGGGTTTGGCAAGGAATAGCTGATCCACAAAGAAAGCGCTTCTCCCGTTCACGAAGGCGGAGGCCGTCCCGAAGGTCCGGGGCGCCGCACACCGCGGTTGTTCCGCCGGGGAGAATGAATTATGCTTGGCTGGTCGAGAATAATATTACCGCCAAAAAAACGGAACGGGCGATTCGTCGCCAAGACGGTATCCAAGCGGCCCGAGTTTTTCCGTCCGGTTGGTGGGATCGCTTTTTGTGAACCCCCCTCGGCGGATGGTTTGCCCCGGCTCGCGACGAAAAAATCAATCGGATGAAAAGGATCGCTCCATGGATCGACCGGATTTGAATCTTCCAATGGAAACCGCCTTGGACGGCACATCGGTGGAGGTTCCGCCGGAGTATTGGTCGGCGCTTCAAACGGCGGAACCATCTTCGATTGTCCGGCGGTCCCTTGCGCGCCGGGAGGCGGGCGGGTATTTTTTGCCATTTTTGCACCGGTTGATTTTCGTCGATCCGGAAAACCGCCGTCTTCTGGACGGGGACCGTCGGCCCGATCCGGCGCTTCGACGGGCGTTGCTGGAGCTTGTGGTTCTGGTCTATCTTCTTTCCGTTTCCGAAGCGGCCGAGCGGGAGGAAGTGGCGAGCGCCCGGGACCTTCCGGCGGGCCATTTTTTTCGGGGTCCCCATGCACCGCCCTCGGGACGCCTGGTGGAACGGTTCGGTCGAGATTCGGAGGGCTTCGCGCGGGCGGGTCGGGCCCTGGGCGGTTCGTCCGTGGAGATGGGGGACGTGGCCTTCCGGTTGCGGCCCCTGCCGCGCGTGCCGCTGTATTTTCTCCTCTGGGAGGGGGACGAGGAATTCCCCGCCGAAGCGTCGATCTTGTTTGATCGGTCGATTTCGGACCATTTATCGCCGGACGCCATTTGGGGCCTCGTGAATTTGGTGACCGACCTTTTGGTCTCCGAAGAATGGTCGGCAAGCGGAAACGGCTGAAACCTCAAATCGTTGGGAAGGGAAAACGGAGGAACAAGGGGATGGAAAACTGGGTGCCGTTTGTGGAGGGGGAATACATTGTGGTTCGGGGAATACTGGCTTCGCCCGGCGGATTTGGGGTTCCGATGGAAAAAGCCATGATTAAAATTTTTACCAACCCCCGGGGCCATCGAAGCGTCCGGGGCAGCGGCATGATTCGGCCGGCGGCGCTGGTGGAGTTGCACGAATCCGACGAGGCGGTGGACCTGTTGCTGGACTTGGGGGATGGTTTTCGGTATCGCATGGAATCCCCGGTGCTGAAATCGGGCAAAGTGTTCGCGCCCGACGTTCAGGCTTTGGTTCAGTTTTCCCCTTCCCGTCCGTGGGTTCCCATGACCGAAGCGGAGTTTGCCCGTCGGGTGGAAGAACTCGAATTCTTGTGAAGACGCGGACGATGGTTTGGGGAAAGGAGTTTCATGAACGTTGAAAACGGCCTGAATCTGGCCGACCGCATCGCGGGGGGCGAAGAGGCCGATCCCCATGGGCTTTATGAATTGGCGGAAATCCCGGAGACGGCGATTTTCGACTTGCTGCCGGGGGCGGACCGGCTGCGCCGCCACTATTTCCGGGACCGGATTCGGATGTGCGGGATTCTAAACGCCAAATCCGGCCGCTGTTCCGAGGATTGCGGCTTTTGCGCCCAGTCTGGCCACGCGGAAACCGATGCGCCGATCTATCCCCTGATGTCGGCCGAATCGATCCGGGAGGCGGCCGAACGCGCGGCGGACCACCAACTGGGCCGGTTTTCCGTGGTTACGACGGGACGGCGGCTGCCCCGGGAGGAGGTCGCCGCAGTGGCCGAGGCCATCGCCGGAATGCCGGCGGGGATGGGGCGGTGCGCCTCCCTGGGCATTCTGGAGACGAAGGATTTTGAGATTCTCCGCAAAGCCGGCGTGACACGCTACCACCACAACCTGGAGACTGCGGAAAGCCATTTTCCGGCCATCTGCACCACCCACGCCTATCCGGATCGGGTCGATACCATCCGGGCGGCGCACAAGGCCGGGATGTCGGTCTGTTCCGGCGGCATTTTTGGACTGGGCGAAACCGACGCCCAGGTGGTGGAGCTGGCCTTGACCCTTCGGAATCTGCCCGTGACGGCGGCGCCGGTCAATTTTCTGGTTCCCGCTCCGGGAACGAAAATGGAAGGGGCGGCCAACCTGACGCCGCTGCGCTGCCTGAAAATTTTGGCGCTCCTCCGGTTTACGCTTCCGAACCGGGAGATTATCGTTTGCGGCGGCCGGACGGCCAATCTGGGCGAACTGCACCCGATGATTTTTTACGCCGGGGCCAATGGCCTCATGACCGGCGACTATCTGACCACTTCCGGGCGATCGCCCGAAGCCGATCGGGCCTTGTTGCGGAGTCTGGGACTTCGCGTGGCGGGAACCGAATCCGCGATTTGGGCGATTGGAAAGGAAAGGCATGAACTTTCAAGCAAAAGCCTTAAACGATATACGGTTCATTTCGGCGGAGTTTTCGAGGGGCGTATCCCATATTTCCTGGGCCCATCCGGCACGACCACCCATTTGAAGTCCAAAAGTGGACGGCATCACGACCAAAACCCGTCTTTTTCGAGCGGATATCAAAAGGAGAACCCATGAGCACCATCGTTGATTTGGAATTTCCCGGCGGGAAAAAAGTTACCGCGAAGATCGAAGGGCACGCCGTTCAGGTGGATCAATCCCTGGAAGACGGGGGGGAAGGCAGCGCCCCGGATCCGGCCCAGCTTTTTCTCTCGGCCATCGCCGCCTGTTCCGGTTCCGTCGCCTACAGCTATTGCCAAGTGAAGGGCGTGTCCCCCGAGGGGCTGAAATTTTCCATGTTCTGCGAATACGACCCCATGGTAGGACGCTACGTTCGGTTGCGATCCGAGATTGCGCCGCCGCCTGGCTTCCCCGAGGAACTCAAGGACGGCCTCGCGCGAGCCATCGACCGCTGTTTCGTGAAACAGCATCTGGTGAATCCTCCGGCGCTGGAAACGGTCATTCGTTGATCGAATGGATCGTTGGCTGGATCGTTGGCGGGGTTTGGGTTGATGGGAAGGGGACCGGGAGGAGGGAAGTCGCCGGATCGGGCGCCAATCTTCGGCCCCGATCCGGCGATTTTATGGGGTGGGAACGAGCCAGCGGCCGCAGCCCCGGTAGGTTTTTCCGTTCAACCGGACGGTGACGCGATTTTCAAGCGGTTCGCCGGACAGGGTGCCGGCGCAGGTTTCCTTCGTCAGATCCACCCGAATGTCCTCGTCGGGACCGTCCGCCCGCCAAGTGACGACGCCGGTGACCGGGTCTTCGATCGGCTTCTGGGGGAGGAACGCCCGTTTTCGTTCCCCGTAATCGGTCACCAGCTCCAGCCGCTCTTCCGGTTGAATCTCCAGATACCATCCGGGTTCGTTGCCCAGGGCACGAAACGTCACGCCCCGAAGGCGGGCCGTCTCCCAGACCGCCTCGGAAGGTTGGGAAGCGCAGGCCGCCCAGGTTTTACCGTCCATTTCCAGGCGCGCTTCTCCGCCTTTGTTCCAGAAAACCGTGTCTTCTCCGGCGAACTTCGCGCCCGAGGCCGATTCCGCCCGGCCCAGGGCCAGGGTTTTTTCCGGAAAAAACAGCCAGGCGGTGTCCGGCGTGATCTGGGCGGTGAAGCGGGGACCGTCCCCCGGGCATTGGAAAACGAACACGCTGCCCGCCATCGGTTCCGGCGTGGGCGGCGGTTCCAGGGCGTCCCGGATTTCGGGCGTGGTGCAGGCGGAATGCAAAAGCAAAATTCCCAAGAAGCATAATCTAAAATACATAGGTTTTTTCTTTGACATTTTTACCTCGAAGTCGAAATTTAAATAAAAAACCAATCGAAAGACTAACGGCCACCCAGCAACAATAGTCGAAAGTTGGGTAGCTTTTTTTGTAGGATTTGATTTAAAATAATAGACAAATAAACAATAATAATTGGAGCCAAAATATAAAATATAAAGTATGGTATTGCATCTGGAAGTTTTTGGAAGCCAACCCAAAGCAAAAAAAGCAATGGCCCATGGGATAAAAAAGTAAAAAAGCTATTGCCGGAGTAGCAGTATAAAAGATGGCCAACGGGGTTTCCGTGAATAAGACTTGTGGCTGGCCAGATCAATATCGGGGAAACTAATCGAAACCATTGGATGTTTTCAATTTTGAACAAAACAATAAGCATGCAAATTATAATTAAAAAAAATAAAAATAAAATTGAAAAACGATCTAAAAGCTTTAAATTCCAGCCGCAATAAGAAGCCATTCCACCCAAATAAAAACTAACCAGCATGCTGTTTCGAAGTACAAGAATGCCATCGAGGTTCCAATAATAGATCGATAGGACGATAAAAAGACCGGCCCAAGAGCTAAACTTTAGAAGAAGTCGAAAGAGAGGTGTGAAAAAGAAAACGGCGAAGAGATCGCGCAAAAAGTTTAAAGGATAATTTGCTGGATTCCCCAAAAAACCCGTTATTGCGTTGATCCACGAAAGAAAAGAAACAGGATATAGGGTTTCGGAAAATTCGTGCTCGATAATAAAATACTTTTGAGAAAAAAAGATCAGCAAGGCAAATGGTGTATTCCATATAATCATTGGGATAAAAATGGAGAAAAATTTTTTTTTGATGAGTTTTTTGAATTTTCCGGAAAGGTCGGATTGGAAAACTAAAAACCCTGAAATAACGGTTAACATTGGAACGGTTGCCCGGAAAACTGCGTGGGAAAAAAATGCCTTAATATAACCAAGAGGCGTTTGTGGAATTTCCCCCAAAGGTTCAAATGGGGGTGCATGAAGCACAATGATTCCGATTACCATCAAATACCGAATGATTGAAATTCTTTCTCTGATTTCTTGGTCCAATTGATTACTTTCATAGTATTAATTCGTGTAAAAAAATGGTTTTATTCGAAACTCCGCAACGAACTCAGAAACAGGCCGACCCCGCCCACCAGCAGGATCAGGATCATGATCAGCTCGAAGGCGGACATGTGGCGCATGCGGAACTGGAGGCTCGTAATGACGCCAAATCCCAGCAGCAGGATGGAAATAACCGAGAGCGCCCAGCCGATGGGGTTTTTTGCGTTGTAGAAGACGAATCCGATGCCGAAGATCAGCGGGATCAGCACGAACCCGGTGGTGAGGCGGACGCCGCCGATTCGATAGAGGGCGTAGCCCATGTGAAAATGGTGGGTCACCTGAATGGCGGAGAGAAACAGGTAGCCGCCGACGATCATCATCGCGAGACCGATGAAAAATCGGCCGACTCCGCCCTGGGTTCCGCCGGCGCCGGTGATGGGCATGGGAGCCTCCATGGAATGAGGGGAAACGGGTCCGCCCCGGTCGGTTTCCGCTCCCGGAGCGAAAAACGGGGATGCGGTCCTCCAAAAAGGACGCAGGGGCCGGCCCCGGTCGCCCTGTGTTCTTTTGTAGCGTATGCGCTTGGAGAGTACAACCGGATTTCCACGAAAGGGTTTTTCGAGCAATATGGGTTCAATGAGAAGGCAATGGGGTGGTCGGTCAAGCTTTTCCGTTGAAATGGCTGCGATTCCTTTCCGCCGTTATCCAGCCAGCAAGATGTACAGGCAGGCGGGAAAGGCAGTTGGGCATTGAGAACGCCGTTTTGGTGTGCGATTTTGAGAGGCCGGGATTGGGTGGTTGTGCCATGATCTGGAAAGAGTTGCCGATCATGACCAGGCGGGTTTTGGAGCCGGAGAGGACCATGCCGGGGACGTGCGACATGGAAAAGACGGCGCCTGGGACGACGGGCTGAACGACGCGCATAATGGTCGCCTGAAAAAGGGGGTTTTTCAGAAACGCCGGCGGAGAGGTGGCGGGGTCGGCAGGGTGGATGCCGGTGGAGGAGGTGCTTGGATTGTTGTTTGAATTAATAGCAAGTTTGTTCTATTTTGCCATGATTTTTTTTGGTGTGGAGGTCATTTTGCTGGAAAATGAAGTGAATGGTGTGATTTGGGGCGGCATTGATTTTGGCTGAATTGGTAATTTTACGGTAAAAAACTTAAATTTCTTAAAGTTATAAAATGGCTTTTTTGTAAAATAAAAATAGAAATGCTCCATTTTTTTGAAGGATATCGCTATTATTGGGAATTCTGTTTGTCGACTAGTTAATAATGAGCTTTTGGGGACAGATTTTTCTGGTATGCTAATAATCATTTGTTGATATGTGATGATCCCAATCAGTAAACGGGGTGGAGTGAGCATAGAAACGATTCATCCGGATTTTCGTTGTCGCTCATTAATTAAAGGAGATTGTTGTTGCCATGGAAAAAGAAATAGAATCGAAAAAAATTGGATTAAATTTTGTTAGTTTATAGAAAAAAATATTTCAAAACAAAACTGGGGGAAATTTAGTAGTTTTTGGTACAATTTCGGCTTTTGGTTTGTCCTTGCTTCGGTTTTTACCGCAACCTTTGAATTTGTTGGTCGTTTTCACTGGAAAACTGATAATTTTATTAATATGTTTTATATTTCAATTTTTGTTTTATTTTTAAGCAATACCTATAGATTTCGAAAGGCTTCTGTGCCAATGGAAGAAAAAATCTTTGTGGGTCGACATGAATATGAATTTAATGAATAGGGAACACACTCCAAGGG
>JBKHDD010000073.1:0-22070 GCA_046541515.1 Desulfococcaceae bacterium | reverse complement strand
ATACGAAGCCGAAGTCCGGGCCTACAACGCCCGGCTGGAGGCCATCCAAAAAGAGCAAACCGAGGCGGCGGCCGAAGAAAATTAGGAAGGTTGACAGGTAGGGGCGAATTGCATTCGCCCTTTACGAACAAGGCGAACTAATTTCTTCCCGGGGCATGGTCGAGAGGGCGAATGCGGTTCGCCCCTACATTGACCAACCCATCTCACGGAACCATTGGAAGCCGGTCCCCATCACGCCAGCGCGTCGAGGTCGGGCTGGCGGTGCTGGTCCTCGGCGAGCCGAAAGACCGACACCGATTCGTTGAGCTGGGACGACATCTGGGCCAGGCTTTTCATGGAGACGGCGGTCTGACGGCTGGCCGCGGAGGTCTGGGAACTGATCTCGCCCACCTCCTCCATGGTCTTGGCGATCTCCTCGCTGGCCTGGGCCTGCTGTTTGGAGGCCATGGAGATCGACTGAATCAGCTCCCCGAGCTGGGTGGAAACGGTCTCGATCTCCTGGAGCTTGTTCCGGGCGCCGTCGGCCAGCCGGGAGCCTTCCACCACCCGCTGGATGCTCTCCTCCATGGAACTGCCCGCCTCGTTGATCTCCGCCTGAATGTTCTTGATCAACGTGTCGATCTGCTTGGTGGCGTTGGTGGAGCGCTCGGCCAGCCGCTGCACCTCTTCGGCCACCACCGCGAATCCGCGCCCCGCGTCCCCCGCCATGGCCGCCTGGATGGAGGCGTTGAGCGCCAGAATCGAGGTCCGGTCGGCGATGTCGTTGATGAGCTGGACGATGTTGCCGATCTCCTGGGAGCTTTCCCCCAGCCGCTTGATGGCCCGGGCCGTCTCCTGGGCGTGCTCCCGAATCGACTCCATGGCCCGATTGGTGGCCCGCACCGCCTCGGCCCCCTCCTTGGCGTGCAGGGTGGACTGCTCGGACACCCCCGCCGACCGCCCCGCGTTTTCCGCCACCTGCTGGATCGACTTGGACATCTCGTTGATCGCCTCGATGGTCTCCCCCACCTGCACCGCCTGCATCTCGCTGGTTTCCGCCAAGTTTTCCGTGGATCGGCTCACGTCCTGGGAGGTGGAGATCACCTGAAGGGTCACGTCCTTCACGTTCTTGACCACCTCGCTCAACTGTTCGGCCATCTCGTTGAAGGAATCGGCGATGGCGCCGGTGAAGTCCTCGGTCACCTCGGCCCGGGCGGTCAGATCGCCCTCGGCCAGCCCGCTGATTTCGTCCAGCAGGCTCATGATCGATTTCTGGATGGAATCCCGCTCCGCGCTGCTTTGCACCAGGTTCAGCAGCCGGTCCAGCATCTCGTTGAGGCTTCGGCACATCTTCCCCAGTTCGTCCAGGTCCGCCTCCCGGTCCGAGGGCACCGGCGCCCGGGCCTCGTAATTCCCCTTCCCGATTTCGTCAAATGTGCCCATGATCCGGAGAATGGGCCGGACCACCGTCCGATCGGCCACCAGCCAGATCACCAAAATTACGGCGAGAAAGGCCACCGCCGTGATGCCCGCGATTTTGAAGAGAAAGGTGTTCACCGGCGAGAGAATTTCCGGGCGGGCCACGTCCATCAACACCGTGCCCCCTCCCGGAACCGGCGAATAGGCCGAAAATACCGATCGCCCGTCGTCGGGCCGGGTGGCGCGGATCACCGCCCGCTGGTTGCCGCCGATCAGCTCCCGACTGAAGTAGCCGGTCCCCGCGGACAGTTCGGCATTGGTTTTCCCCACCAGATCGGCCGCCTCCGGCGTGGCGGCGGAGACCCGATTCCGTTCGTCGAAAACCAGAATGCGGGTGGAGGCGTAGGGCTTGAACCGGCCCAGTCGCTCCCCCAGCGTCCCGTCCGGCGCGCCAAAGGCCAAGGCGTCGGCCTCCAGGCGGCTGGCGGCAACGAACTGGCTGACCGCGTCGGCCCGGGCCTGGAGAATCTCCTGGTTGCTCGCCACGATGGCGCCGCGATAGGAGGTGATCATGATGGACAGGGCGAAGGCCATGGCCAGCAGCACGGTGAGCACGATGCTGAGCTGCAACCTGGCCCCGATGCTCAGACCGAGAAACCATCTCTTCAATCGTTCCAAACCCGCTTCTCCCTTGGGTCCCGGATCAGGACCCGGTTTCCGGTTCGATCAGCCGCCGGACGGCGGTTCGCAGGTCGTCCATTTCGTACGGCTTGGTCATGTATTCGTCGGCCCCCTGCCGCAAACCCCAGAACCGGTCGCTTTCCTGGTTCTTGCTGGTCAGCATCAGGATTTTCAGATCCCGGGTCGCGGCCTGGTTCCGGAGATGCCGGCAGACCTGAAATCCGTTTTTCTTGGGCAGAATCACGTCCAGCACCATCAGGTCGGGCGTTCCCGAAAGCGCCTTTTCAATGGCCTCTTCCCCGTCCATGGCGGTGCGGATGTCGTAGCCGTCTCCCCGCAGGGCGTCGGTGATCAGTCGCAGGTTGGTCGGGCTGTCTTCCACCACCAGGATAACCCGGTCGGTCATTCGGGTGCCTCCTTCTTTCCCTTCGGGTTCAATGTCCAAAACGGCCGGAACGGCCCCGGACAGGAGCGCGCCCACCCGGGGCGCCACCAGCAATCCTTCCGCCCCTTCGAACACGCCCCGGGCCAGTTCCGACGGAAAGTCCAACGGCGCCGCCCGGGGCCGCCCCTCGGGGGTCCGCAGGATGCGGAGCCCCGTGGAGGTGCGAATCAGACCCGAACGCCCCCGGCTTCGCACCGCCAAATAACGGCACCTTCCCGGCCGCCATCCGCCCCCCAGCCCAAAGGCCGCCTCCAGATCGATGACCGGGATCGCCCGATCCCGCCAGACGGCCACTCCGGGAAGCGCGGGCGGAGCGAAGGGCACCGGCAGCACGGCCGCGTCGGACAGCACCTCCTCCACCTCTTTAAGGGGAAAAAGGAAAAAAACCACCTCCCCCTCCAGGGCGCCGGAAGCCGGGGCCAGCAGAATCCGTCGGTCGAGGGTTTCGGCAACGAGGCTCATCGAACGCCCGTCCGAAACAGCCGGCCGGGCAGGGCCCGAAGTCGCGCGCGCAGACCGGCGACCAAATGTCGCTCCACCGCGCCCGCAACGATCTCGGTCAGCCGGGTCGCCGAAACCAGTTCCGCCACCGCCGCCGCGGCCGCGGCCTCCGGGGCGGCCAAAACCGGTCCGGCGGGGGCGGGTCGAATGCCCAGCATGCCTTCGGGACTCAGCACCAGCGCAAGGGAATCTCCCATTCGGGCCACGGCGGGAAACCAATGGGCCGGGCGCCCCGAAAAGGCCGGCGGCAAATCCTCGATTCGATCTTCGGCCACCCGCGCCACCCGATCCACGGCGTCCACCCGAAGGGCGTGGGGCTCCCCCGCCACCTCCATTCGGATCACGCGCGGGTGGGCGGCGTCGGCGCGCGGGGTCCCGAACCGGATCGCAAGATCGTGCAGGGCCATCTCCCGCCCCTCCAGGCGACAGCGCCCGGGGCCGGCGGGCTGGAGGTCTCCCAACGGATGAATGCCCCGCACGGCCCCCAGCTCCAGGGCCAGCCGGTATCCCCCCGCCTGAAACAGCATCAGTTCGCGCATGGCCCCGCGGACGCCTCCGTCACCCGGCCAGTTTGAGAACCAGGTCGACGAATTCGTTGTCGTTGTAAGGCTTGACGACGAAGCCGCTGGCCCCCAGAGAGACGGCCCGGTCCTGATGTTTGGCGGTGGCGCGGGAGGTGAGCATGACCACGGGAATGTCCCGGATGGTCGGATCGCCGCCCATGGCCGAAAGGAACTCGTAGCCGTTCATCCGGGGCATTTCGATGTCCAGAACGATCAGGTCGGGCCGCTCCGCGCGAACCACCTCCAGGGCGTCGAGACCGTCCCGGGCGGTCCGGACCCGCCAACCCTGGTTTTCCATGAGCCGGGAGACCACCTGACGGATGCTGACCGAATCGTCCACCACCAGGATGGAGAGCGGCCGCTCCCCGGGCGGATGGGCATCTTCGGCGGGGGTTTCCGCCCGGGCGGGACCGGCCACCCCGCTCTCTCCCAGCAGTTCGGGCAAATTGAGGATCGGAACCACGCTGCCGTCGCCAATGATGGTCACGCCGGAGATTCCCCGGACGTGGCGAAGGTGGGAACCGGTGCTTTTGATGACGATCTCCCGCTGCCCCAGCAGCCCGTCGATCTCCACCCCGTGGCGGCGGTCGCCCAGGGAAAGCAGCAGGACCAGCGGCGATTCCTCCCCGCCGCCCTCGGGTCGGTTCCGGGATGGCGGGCCGGCCGGCAGCAGGTCCCGCAGGCGGTGCAGCGGCAGCAACCGTTCGCCCACGCGAATGGCGCGACGGGGCGCGGAAATGATCTGATCCGGTTCCGCCCGAAGAATTTCCCGCACCTCGTTGAGGGGCAGCGCGTAGGTTTGCTCCCCCAGGGAAAACAGCAGGGCCCGCACCGCCGCCAGCGTCAGGGGAATTCGAACGGTGAAGCGGGTGCCCCGGCCCGGCCAGGAGGCCACCCGGATGGAACCCTTGAGCTCCTGGATGTTCTCCCGCACCACGTCCATTCCCACGCCCCGGCCGGAAACCTCGCTGATGGTGTCCCGGGTGCTGAATCCGGCCCGGAAGATCAGCCCGGCCAGGGTTTCCTCTCCCGGCTCCTCGTCCGCTCGGATGAACCCGCCCTGGATCGCTTTTCGGCGAATCGCCCGGTAATCCAGCCCGGCCCCGTCGTCGGAAATCTGAATCACCACCCGGTTGCCCTTCCGACGGGCCGAAAGCTTGAGAAGGGCCACGGGCGGTTTTCCCGCCGCCTTTCGGGCCTCGGGCATTTCGATGCCGTGGTCCACCGCGTTGCGCAACAGATGCATCAGCGGATCGGTGATGCGGTCCCATACCAGCCGGTCCAGCTCGATCTCTTCGCCCTCCATGACCAGCCGCACCCGTTTGTCCAGCCGTTTGGCCACCTCCCGCACCGTGCGCCGCAACCGGTTGCCGAGGGTGGACATGGGCAGCATCCGCACCTGCATCATCTGGTCCTGAATTTCCCGAAGCACCACCTGCTGCCGGTTGAGATGGGTGTCGAACTCGCCGTGGAGATGGCTTAGCCGGGCCTGGATGGCCCCCACGTCGATGGCGGTCTCGGTCAGGGTGCGGATGATCAGGTTCAGCCCGGAGTAGCGGTCCAGCTCCAGGGCATCGAAATCGGCAAAGCCGCCGACGCCGCTTTGGAGTCGTCCCAGGGCCTTCACCTCGAAGCCCATTTCCATGTCCCGGGCGATCTCCCGCAGCCGGTTTCGGGCCAGGTCCAGCTCCTGGAAGGCGGATTCCAGCTCCTTCATCCGTCCTTCGAAGGCCCCGGTGGCGATCATCAGCTCGCCGGCCAGATTGACCAGGGAATCGATCCGGTCCGTCCCCACCCGCAGGGTCTGGCGCCGGCCCGGACGCTCGGCGGGCGTCCAGTCCTCGGCGCCTTCCTCGCCGGAATTGGGCCCCGGTTCCCGAACGATGGCGGCGGCGGCTCCGGGTTCGTCGGAAGCGGTTTTCTCCGGAGCGGCCGCGCCCATGAACCGTTCGTACCGGACCCGAATCCCCTCGGCCCGATCGGTCATGGCGTCGTGGGGATGGGCCACCAGCCGGGCCATGAGGTCGGCGGAATCCTGAAGCAGTCCCACGATCTCCGGGCTGATCTCCCGGGCGTCCTCGTAGAGCCAGTCCAGAAAATCCTCCGCGGCGTGGCCCCAGGCGGCGACGGGGGCGAGGCCGATCACGGCGGCGGAACCCTTGAGGGTGTGGATGGACCGGCGGATCTGGCGGACGATTTCCCGCTGATCCCGGGTGATGGGCGCCAGTTGGGCGACCTGGGCTTCCAGCCGGTTGAGGGCCCCGTCCAGATCGTCCAGATGCTCCCGGGCCTCTTCGTAGAATCCTTCGACGACCTCGGCCGGCAGGTCGGGCATCTCCATGGGCGTCGGCGCCGGGGCGGGACGGGGAGCGGCGGCCCGTTCGATCGGTTCGATCGCTTCGGGCGCTTCGGAAAATTCCGGTTCCAGCGGGGCGTCCGGGTCCAGGCCGGCGCCCGCCTCGAAGGCGGGAATGCCCTCCAACAGCGGGGCGAGAACCGATTCGTCCTCGGCTTCGGGAAGGGCGCGGGCCCGCCGGAAATCCAGAACGGTTTGTTTCAGCATCTCCCGGGGAGAAAGCCCTTCGCCCATCAGCCCAGCGCAGTAGGCCCCGAATCGTTCCACGGTGTCCGCCATGGCGGCGATCAGTTCCGGGCCGGGGGTCGGACCGCCCGACTGGATTTCGGCGAGGGCGCTTTCCATTTGCCCGGCGATGCGGCTGAGACCCAAAATGCCGACCATGTGGGACGCGCCGCCGATGGTGTGAACCAGCCGATGCAGCTCCTCCAAAACGTTGGGATCGGGCGCTTCGCCGGGAACGAGACGGGCAAGACCGTCCGCGAGGGTCGGCAGGTAGGTCCGCACCTCCTCCATGTAACCGACGACGATCTCGTTTGCGGGGGAAGCGGTCATGGAAGGCGGTCCTTTGGTCCGGGAAAACGGGCCGGCAATCGGCCCGACGGACTATTCGGGGCGAAAGGCGGTCATTTCCGGGTCGGAAAGCAGGGAATTCAAATCGATCAGATGCAGCACGCCGTCGGGCAGCACCCGTTCCTCGGCGACGAACCGGTGCCAGGTTTCCTCCCGAGAATCGCCGGAATTCCCAAGGGCCTCCAGGGTCCGGATGCCCAAAATCCGATCCACCACGAGGCCGACCCGCATGTCCCGATCCCGCACCACGATGAAGCGACGCCTTCGGCCGGAGCGGGGGCGATCCATGCCCAGAAAGGCGGCCAGATCGACCATGGAGACGATGTCTCCCCTCACGTTGCCGACGCCCAGGAGCCATCCGGGCAGGTTGGGCAGGGGGGTGATCCGGGGATGGCGACCGATTTCCGCCGCGCGAACCAAGGGGACGGCCGCCCGAATCTCCCCCAGGGTGAACTGAATGACCGATTCGCCGCCGTAGGCGCCGTCCGAGGAAGGCGCCGATTCGGAGCCGGCGGTGAAGCGGGGCGCGGGTTCGGCCGCCTCCCGTTCCGCCTCCGCCAGCGCTTCGGCCAGAGAGATTTCCGAAGCCGGGGCCGGAGAATCTTCAGAGGTATCGCTCAATGGTTTCCACCAGGACCTTGGGGTCGAAGGGCTTGGTCAGGTAGGCCTGGGAGCCGGCCAGCTTCCCTTTCATCTTGTGCATGAAGCCGTCCCGGCTGGTCAGCATGATCACCGGGATGTCCTTGAACACCGCGTTGCTTTTGATGATGGAGAGAATCTTGTAGCCGTCCATTTTGGGCAGAATGATGTCCAACAGAATCAGGTCCGGCTTCTCCTCGTTGAGCCGACTCAGCGCCTCCAGCCCGTCCCGGGCTTCGATGATCTCGTAGCCCTTCTGGCTCAGGGTGATGGTGATGACCTTGCGGGTGGTGGAGCTGTCCTCCACCACCAGCACCTTTCGGCCCCGGGGCGCGGCCGATTCATCGGATTCCGCCGGCTTTTCGGGAAGCTGTTTCTCGAAGGTGCCGGTGGTGGCGTCCATGGCCATGTGGTTGACCAGGGCCCGAAGCTGTTCCGAAAAAATCTTTTTGTCCGGCGCGAGGTTGACCGTCTTGTGAAAAAGGTTGAGGGCCTCTTCCCAGTGTTCCAGGTTGAGGTGGGCGATGCTGAGAAAATAGTGGGCGTTGATGTTTTTTTCCCGGCTGATCACCCGCATGTACCGTTCGATGGCCCGCTCGACGATCTTTGCGTCGGCGTCTCCCAGGGAACCGAAAAAATTGGGATGGATGAACAAATGGGAACGGCAATGGGGGCACTGGACCGCCTTGACCTCCATGGGAAACCAGCAGAAGGGACAGCGGCGCACCTGCTGCTCGTCCCCCAGCCGCTCCCGGGCCATCTTGAACCGCTTGACCTCTTCCAAAACCTCCGGATCGGAGGGGGCCAGCTTGGCGGCGTTGCGAAGGGAAGATTCGATGGCCTTGACGTTGATGGTGACCCGCGAATACCAGAGCCAGCCCCGGTAATCCCGGGGATTTTCCTTGAGAAAACGCGCGATGCCCTCGATGGCCTCCTTGAAGTGGTGCCCTTCCGCCAGCCGGATGGTCACGTTGAGGAGATCGGCCCCTTTCTCCCGCCGGTTTTCATCCTTGATTTTGGAAGCTTCCAGGAGGATGTGCATGAGGGAGCTGTCGATGGCGCGGGCCCGGTTGTGCGCCCCCCGCAACTCGATCTCGGCGTTGTCCCAGCAGAGAATGTCGATGGCGGCCTCCTCCCCCTTGAGACCGTCGTCGTTTTCGGCGTCCACCAGCTCGCCCCGGTCGATGTACATGTGCCCCACCCGCCCCTGGGAGCGAATGCGCAGGGTGGTGGTTTTCTGTTCCACCTCCACGGCCTGGAGAAAATTGGCCAGGGTGAAGCCGTGGATGTAGCCCTTGGACTTGTCGGTGAGGACCGCGGAGACCTTCTCTTTCAACTCGTCCATCTCGAAGGGCTTTTCGATGTAGTGGAGCACGCCCTTCTGCTTGAGCCGCTTGGCGATTTCCGGCGAACCGAAACCGGTCATCACGATGGTGGGAACGCCGCGGAAATTTTTGCTCATGTAGGACAGCAGTTCGTAGCCGTCCATCACCGGCATTTTCAGGTCGGTCAGCACCAGATCGACCGATTCGGCGCCGAGCCGCTGGACCGCCTGCTTTCCGTTCAGCGCCGTTACGACGGAAAAATCTTCCCCCAGCGATTCCAGCGCCTCCGTGGCCAGCCGGAGGATCATTTTCTCGTCATCTACCACCAAAATGGTCTTCAAATTCTCACCTCGGTATCCGATTCGCGGGAAGGGAAGTCAAACCGGCGACGGATCGCACGGTCGGAATCGGCCTCCGCGACGTATCCTGCCTGAATTTGGAGAGAATATATATCGGCTTTGTCATGGGGAGTCAAGGGATTCGCCCCCGGGAACGGGCCTCGGCCCCATCGGAAATCTTCGTTACAACATATTGAATTCAATGGAATATTTTTCTATTGAGAACGTGGGACCGGCTTTACCCGGGCCCCGATCCGTGGTAGGGTGTCGGAGTCCTCGAAAACGGTCCCGGCGGCCCGGGATAAAATTTGCCGGCGTCGGGCGGCGTTCCGGGAAAAGAAGAGCCCCGATTCGCCGGTCCGGCCGGGTTCACGGCGCCGCGAGGGGAAGGAGAGACGAATCCGCCGGCCGGTGGGCGTTTCGCCTCCGCGCCGCCGTTTCGGAGTCCCGGGTGGCGTAGCAATACCGGCAGCCGAAGCCGCAGGTGTCGTACATGCCGATGTCGCGGCTGGGGGCGCATCGGCAGCGGGACCGCTGCCCGGCGTCTTTTCGGCCCGGGTTGGCAACCCCGAAAAGCCGTTCCAGCAGCGTCCCGTCCACGCAGGCGCCGGGCGGAATGCCGTAGGACCGCCAGTCCGCCGCTTCGGCGCAGCTTTGCAGCCGGATGCCGTGTTCCGCCCCGATCCGGGCCAGATCGGCCATGAGCGGGCCATGGCGAAAGGGGTCCCAATCTTCGAAAATCAGCCCCCGCTTTTCCAGCGGGGCCAGCCGTCGGCGAACTTTGGGGTAGGCGTCCATCCAACTGACGATGCAGCGCCGGGTCCGGCCCGCCAGCGACCCGGCGATTCGGGCGAAGGTTTCTCGATGGAAATCCGGCCCGATCCGGTTTCCGACCACGACGGGATCGTACCGCCAGATCACCCGGTTCGGCCCGAGCCGGTCCGACAACGCCCGAAAGGCGTCCAGCCGCCGGGCAAACGGGGGCGCGCCGGGTTCCAGAAATCCGGGATAATCCAGCAGGGTGAACAGGAAAAGATAGGGAATCCCCCGTTCGTCCAGCACGGAAAGGTGGGGCGCGAGGGAGCGGGGATGCCGGGTCCAAAAAACCACGGCGTCCACGTCTTCCGGCAGCAGGGAAATCCGGGAAACCTGGCGCGGGTTGAACGGGTTGGGCGCCCGGCAGAAGCCCTCCCGGACCCGGCCGGCGAACCATGGGCCGAAAAAGGCCGGCAGATCGGTCCGCCGGCTGGCGCTGACGATCACAGTCGTTCGCGGATGAGATCCGCCGCCTCGGCCGCCGCTTCCCGCACGCCCTCGGCGGCATCCCCCCCGGCGATTTTCCGGATGGCCGGCAAATCGTCCGGGCCGCCCACCAGCCCGAGGACGTAAAGGATGTCTCCGCGCACGGTGTCGTCGGCCTCCGCGTATCGGCCCCACAGGGGCGCGGCCATTTCGGCGGCGATTTCCGGCGCTTCATCGGCCAGGGTTTCCGCGGCCACCATGGCCCCCAGCCGCACCGGCCAGGTTTCGTGGGTCAGGACGTCCAGGACGGCCGGAAAAAAACGGCCTTCCGCCTCCATCAGCTCCGCCAGTTTGGGCGCCCGTCCCTCGGCGATCATCCGCTCCATGGTGGCCGGACTCATATCGGCCGGATCGACGCCGGCCAGGGCGTCCAGGATTTCGGCGGGCTGAACCTGGCCGGTCCAACGGCGATTTTCCAGGAAAAGGGTGGGCACGGCCTGAATCTTGTCCGCCTCGGCACGGTCGGGAAAAAGGCCGCCGTCGATCACCGACAGCCGAACCTTTTCCGACGCCGCCGCAATGCCCAACAAGCCCTGTAGCGCCATGGGGCAATGGGGGCAGGTCAGCGCCACGTACAGTCGAAGGGTCACCGGGGCCCGCAGGTCGGCCAAGGCTTCCGCGGCGCCGTCGGGGGGCGAAGGGCCTTCGGGCGACAGCGCCATCAGAAAGGGAGACAGCTCCCGGCCCAGGGGAACCATGTGGAAGGCGACGCCGTCCCCCACCCGGTAGCCGGGCAGCGCGCCCGGGGCGTCCTCCCGTTCGGTCTTCAGCGTCACCCGGGGGGCCAGCCGAACCAGATCCGCCGCGAACTCGCGGAATCCGTCCATCCGGGGGCCGCCGGTATCCAGCAGGGTCAGCGTGGCCGGCGCGTCGGAACGCCGATGCCATTCGGCTACGCGGGCTTCCTCGCGAGGGGTCATGGGCCTCCTTTCCAGCCCGGGAACCGCATGAAGAATCCGATCCCGGTGAAGAATGCATTTAACATTTTTAAGGGGAAATGTTCGAAATGGTCCGATCGTCCGCCCGGCCACCCCGCCGGGATTCCAGCGGAAATTCCGGCCCCAACGGGAAAGCCTCGTGAGCGATCCCGCAAAAAAAACCCGCTGGGCGGCCGATCGACTGGCCGAAGCCATGGGCGTGCCGGAACGCAAAGGGCGGAAACGCGACCCGCTGGGCCAGTTGGTCCGCACCATTCTCTCCCAGAACACCACGGACCGCAACAGTGAACGGGCCTTTGTCAATTTCAAGGACCGGTTCCAGGACGAAAACGGCGGATGGGACTGGGCGGCCGTCGCCCAAATGGACCGCGACGGCCTTGAGGACCTCGTCCGCTCGGCGGGCCTGGCCGGCCAAAAGGCCAAATGGATTCAGGCGCTGTTGGCCTGGACCCAAGACCGATACGGCGCCTGGGTCCTGGACGACATTTGCGAGGAGGCCCCGGAAACCGCCCTGGACCGGCTGACGGAAATCCCCGGCGTGGGCGTCAAGACCGCCGCCATTCTGCTTTGTTTTACCTGCGAAGCGGACATTTTCCCGGTGGACACCCATGTTCATCGGATCTGCAACCGGCTGGGGCTGGCGAAGGCGTCCTCGGCCGAAAAAACCTTTCGGCTTATGCGGGATCGGGTTCCCGAAGGGCGGGCCTACGAACTTCACCGGAACATGGTCCGCTTCGGGCGGGAACGTTGCCGAGCGCGAAATCCGAAATGCGCGGACTGCCCGCTCCAATCCCGCTGTCGATATCGCCGGGAGGAAATCGCGCCGGAAAATTCGACCGACACGTCAAACAGGTCGTCCAAATGAGCCGAAGCGGTTCCGCTCCCCTCCCAAAAAAACACCGGCGCACGGAACGGCTGATGGCTAGGCGGTTTGCGGAGATACCCATGCCGATTTCGGGAGGGACGAGGTATGGGATTTATCGCAAAGCGCCATCGTTCGACCTGACGCCGCCGGCCGCAAGTACGGGAGAAGGCGATCCTGCGAAATCCGTCCACCGGACGTCTACCGGCCGGCCCGCTCCCGCAGCAGGGCGTAGGCCCGATCGGGATCGGTTTCTTCCATCAGCAACGTTTCGGTCTGGCAATCGATTCGGTCCACCAAGGTCTCAAACGTGAAGGGAATCGCGAAGCGCGCCAAAACCTGGCGCGCCGGTCGGCTCAGAATTCCGGCCGAAACCCGGCCGATCCGGAGATACGCCAGCAGAAGCGCCGCCGCCCGGCCCACAATTTTGTCTCTCACTTCCAGCTTCCGGGGGTCCCGGCCGTCCGCGGCGATCACGGCTTCCAAATCGAACAGCGGATGAAGCCATCGCCCCCGGCTGGCGAAAATCCGGGTTTCGCTTTCAAACACCTCGATGGTCGGAGGGTTTACCACATTGAAGGATGACGCGGACGGAGAATCCGCCGGCCGAGATTCGTTCATGGAAAGTTTCCAAAAGGGGTTGGCCGTCATGGACCGGGACGGCGTGGCCCGTTTTCTCTGGTCCCGGGAGGAGCCGTGTACCGAAAGCGCCCTGCTACGGATCGCCTTCCCGGACATCCAAATCACGGGGACCGCGCCGCTGGCGTTGTTTCAGCACCATTTTCTCCTGTTTCACCATCTGTACCGACTACAGGATCGATTCCGGATCGCCGGCTTTTACCTGCACATCCATTTCATGCGAACCGGCCGTTTCCTCCTGCCCCCGGCGGGGAAATGCCGGTTTTTCGAAGAGGAACGGCTGGCCTTTTGCGGCCGGGGGGCGGTCCCCGGGGAATGGACCTATTGTGGAAATCATCTGGCGCCCCTTTCCAATGGTGCGCTGGAAAGCCTTTCCCTGCGCCACTTTTACCTGGACCCGGAAAATTTCACGGCGCTGGATCGGGAAACCGCCGAAGCTTTCCTCAACGGAACCTGGGAGCTGCTCATCCGGTTCGACCGATACCAGGAAAGCCTGGACGCGTTGGGCATTGCCGGCACGCCGGACCTGGATCAAGTCCGAACCCGCTTCCGGGCGCTGGCCATGGCCCATCATCCGGACCGAACCGGCGCGTCGGCGGAACGGTTTCACGCCGTAAACCGGGCGTACCGCTTTCTGCTCCGGGTGATTCCCCAAATGTCCGCGTCAAAGAATTCCGCCGATCAATGAAACTCCGGAGGACCAGACAAACTCGGCCGGAACCGGATCAATCCAGTTCCGGCCGTCGCGTTTCTCCGGGCGCGGACCTTGGCTTTCGAAAACGAACCCCAAATTCAGTCGCCGGGACCAATTTTCCGGCTTGCATTCCCCGGCGGCTCTAATCGTCCAGCTCTTCGAAAAATTCCTTTTCCGCCTGGCATTTGGGGCAAACCCAGTCTTCGGGAAGCTCCTCAAAAGGGGTTCCCATCATGATATTGCTTTCCGCGTCCCCCTCGGCGGGGTCATAAATGTAACCGCAGGGGCATTCCCATTTTCTTGAGCCTTTGGCTGGCATAGCGCCTCCCGATGGGCCGGCGGCCGACCCTTTGGATGGATGAAGAAATGAAATCGGACGATTGCGTTGTTGCCGGATGGCAACATTCGCACCCGGAAACCGAATCAAGTCGGATAATTTCCGGGGTCCTGAACGAAGGCGTCGAAATCTTTTTGGAACAAAAAGCGGGTGATCATTTCCCCCACGGCGGCGTGGGTATCCACGGCGTAATGGCCTTTTTCGTTGCGGCCGGCCCGGGATTTGACGGTTTGAACAATGGCTTCCAGGGCCTCGGCGGTGATTTCCACGTTGACGTTCACGTCCAGGGTGACGCGGGGGTCTTCCATGGGGCCTCGTTGGCTGGTTGTTTTCGGGCAAATCAATATGCTATGAATTCAGTGAAAATAACCCCCCAGGCTTTGGGTGTCAACAACCGAACCGTCCCGGCGCAAACGACGCCGGGGCCGGAGACCCGTTCATGAATCAAAGCCAGGACCTCGCGCTGATCATCCGGTCCCGGGTGCCGCTGGTGGTGATCGGAAGCCACGAGGAGCACCACGTCCTCGACATGATCCGACGACTCTCGGAACAGCTCGGACGACCCATGTACAGCTGGACCGTCACCAACGGCGTCAAATGCCACGATCCCACCTATCGCATGCAGTCGGCCGATCCGCGCACCGCCGAGCCCGCCATGCTGCTCCAGCACATCCAGGGGATTCGAACGCCGGGCATTTTCGTGCTGTGCGATTTTCATCCCTACCTGGAAAACGCGCCGCAGCTCGTGCGCGCCCTCAAGGAAATTGCGCTGGGGTACGAATACCTGGGCCACACGATTCTCCTGGTCTCCGCGCGGATCGAATTGCCGGAAGAGCTGGCGCCCTTCAGCGCCCGATTCGAGATGCCCATGCCCGACGCGGCGGAGCTGGAACAGATCATCCGGGAGGAAGCGGCGCGATGGACCCGGGAGCACGACGGCGTCAAAGTGGTCACCCATCGATCCACCCTGGACCGGCTCACCCGGGCCTTGGGCGGCCTGCCCGTGACCGACGCCCGGCGGCTGGCCCGCAACGCCATCTACAACGACGGCGCCATCACGGAAAGCGATTTGCCGGAGATCAACAAGGCCAAATTCGAGCTGCTGGGCATGGACGGGATGCTGGGGTTCGAATACGAAACCGAATCCTTCGGGAACGTGGGGGGTCTCCGGCGGCTGAAACAGTGGCTGCGACAACGGGAACCGGCCTTTGCCGGAGACCCGGCGGCCGCCGGACTGGACCCGCCCCGGGGAATTCTGCTGCTGGGCGTGCAGGGGAGCGGAAAGAGCCTGGCCGCCAAGGCGACCGCGGGCGTCTGGGGCGTTCCGCTGTTGCGGCTGGATTTCGGCGCGCTCTACGACAAGTTTTTCGGCGAAAGCGAACGCAATCTCCGCAACGCCCTCAAGACCGCAGAGGTGATGGCGCCCTGCGTTCTTTGGGTGGACGAAATCGAAAAGGGGCTCTCGTTGGGCGACAACGAGGGCGGCACCTCCCGGCGGGTGCTGGGCGCCCTGCTGACCTGGATGGCCGACCGGCCCGCCCCGGTGTTCCTGGTGGCCACCGCCAACGATATCTCCAGCCTGCCGCCGGAACTGGTCCGCAAGGGCCGACTGGACGAAATTTTCTTCGTGGATTTGCCCGCGGAGGAAATCCGAATGGAAATTTTTCGAATTCACCTGAACCGACGAAACCAGGACCCGTCGAATTTCGACCTCTCGAAAATGGCCCGGGCGACCGAAGGGTTTTCCGGGGCGGAGATCGAGGCGGCGGTGGTGGCGGGACTCTATTCCGCCGTGGCCCGCAAGGAATCCCTGTCCACCGATCATTTGCTGACGGAAATCGCCAACACCCGACCGCTTTCCGTGGTCATGGCCGAACAGGTGGACCACCTCCGCCGCTGGGCGGAGCCGCGAACGGTCCCGGCGGACTGAATCGGACAAGGACGCGTCCAGGCTCCAGGCATTTTTTGGGAAACCTCCCGCCGATCCGACCATTTTGAAAATGGGAAGCCGTCGAAACGGAGCGCGGCCCGCATGGAAGCCGCGCCTCGGAATCGGTTTTCAGCGAAAGCTCTCCCCCTCACCCCTCGAAATCCGGAGACATTTCCAGCCATGGAAGAGATCGGCGTGATTCACGGACGGTTCCAGGTGCTCCACAACGATCACCTCCGCTATCTGCTGGCCGGGGCGGGGCAATGCCGGCATTTGGTGGTGGGCATCACCAATCCGGAGCCGGCGCTGACCGCCGACGATGCCGCCGATCCGGAGCGAAGCGACCCCGCCGCCAACCCCTTGACCTACTGGGAACGGTACACGATGGTCCGGGCGGTGCTGACCGCATCGGGCGTCGCCGAAACGGATTTGTCGGTGGTGCCGCTGCCCATCAATTTTCCGGATCGATTCCGGTTTTACGTCCCCCTGGAGGCGCTGTTCTTCCTGACCATTTACGACGACTGGGGTCGGCGAAAACGGGACCGGTTCCAGGCCCTGGGCCTGCGGACGAAGGTGTTGTGGGAACTTCCGCCCGAAGAAAAGGGCATCACCGGGCGCGAAGTCCGGCGGCAAATGATCGCGGACGAACCTTGGGTCGAACTGGTTCCGCCGGAAACCGCCCGACTGGTCCGGCAATGGGGGCTGGCGGAGCGGCTTCGGGCCGGCGCGGTTTCCCGGGGATGACAAGACCGGGGGCCGGAATTACGTTCCGGTCGTTCGGGTTCATGCGGATGGACGGCGGCGCTGTCCGGAAAAGGAGAAACGGGATGAAAATTTGGCGAAAGCGTTTCTTTACGCGCCGACCGTTGTTGACGGTCGCGCTGATTTTTTTCGGCTTTTTCCCTGCGGGCGGAGCGGCCCGGGCGCCGTCCGGGTCGTCCCCGGAGGACGACGAAAACCGCAAAGCCGTCTACGAAATGTACGAGGGCTACCGAAAAAACTTCCCCGAGGTGGCGGAAATGGCCCCCTCGGAAGCCATGGAGCGCTGGCGGAAGGACAGGGTGGTCTTCATCGACACCCGAACGCCCGAGGAGATGGCGGTCTCCACGTTGCCGGGAACGATTTCCAAGGAGGAATATCTGAAAAATCCGGAACGGTTTTCCGGCCGGACGCCGGTGGCCTATTGCACCATCAGCTACCGCAGCGGCATGTTCGCCAGGGAGATGGCCGAAAAAAGCCGGCGCATTCTGAATCTTCGGGGCGGAATGCTGGCCTGGGTTTGGGAAGGCGGCCCGATTTTCCAGGAAGACGTCCAAACCCGCCGGATGCATGTGTACGGAAAAAAATGGGATTTGGCCCCAGCGGGATATGAAACGGTCCGGTTCAGCAAGTGGCGGCAGCTTATGAAATCAAGGCAATAATCGGACATCCTCCGCGCCGGCGAGAAAAAGTGGCCAATTCATTTGAAAACCAGACGGGGCAAAAGCCGTTGATGGGAAACGCGCCATCGATCGTCGATCGGACGAAATCCACAAAAAATCCCCCGGAAATTCCGAGGGATTCAATCCGAACAGCCGGGAATTCATCGCCCGGTCGGCGGGGGAAGGCGAGCTTAACTCGACTTTCGGGCCTCGTGGCATTTCCGCTCCACGAATGAATTGATGTCCGGATCGAACACCGCCTCATGTTCGTGGATGTAACGGGGACCGCCCTCCCATCCGCCGCAGGCCAAAACGATGGTGTCGCCAAGGCAAAACTTGCCGGCGTAGCCCGAATCGTTCAACCGGTTCAACGTTTCCAAATCCACCATGATCTTCCGGGGATGCTGTTTCGGCTGAGCCATTGCGCCCTCCTTTCTTTCCGGAAAAGCAAAATTTTTTGGTTCAACCGAAAAGTTGATGGTTCTCCCTGAGATTGTCAAGCGCCCAGCCGGCGCCCCCGCCCCCCTTCCCTTGGATCCCATCCAAACATTTAAAACAAAAAAAATTGATCAAGGCTACGGTTCGGAATTTCGAGATTCGTCCCCATCTTTTACGCCTTGCAAATCTGAAGAAGGCGTTTGAAACCCACACCGGCGGGCCTGTCCCATCAAGCCGTCCGCCGTCATGGCCAACAGCGGACGCACCCGGCATCCCATGGCCGCCAGCGCCCTGGCGGTCCAGACGTTGCAGGTTTCCGGGAACAGGTACCGACCTTTCGCTTGGAAAAATCGGCTGTTCCCGTAAAGGCCGGGGCCGAGGGGTTCCGGTTCGCCTGCGGGAGACATGAAAAACGTGTCCTCCAGAAACACCAGCAGCCGCGCCAGTTCATCCGAAGAAACCCTCCGCGACAGCGATTGACTGGCGGCGAAAAAACGGTCCGCCGGTAGATCGAAGCCCACCGCGTGCAACACGCTGTCGGTGGGCCAGAACAGCGCGCGAAAGGCCAGCCAGAAACCGCCGCCTCCGGCTTGATAAAATTGGGCGTCCCCCCAACCGAATTCCAGATACCGGTGCTGTTCAATGCCGTCCATGGGCGGCAAGGCTCGGGACGGGATCGCCTCGGTCGGAAATGCGATTCCGGTGTGCCAGCCGTGGTTTACCACCCACACCGGAATGTCCCCCGCCCCTGGGGTGGAGAGCCCCTGACCGTGCACGCAGCTCACAAGCAAGAAAAAGAGGAGTCCCGGGAGGACGCCTAACCATCGGAAGCCTCGACGGAGAAACGGGAAGGGCAACCCGGAACCTCTCGATTTTTCTTGACCCTTTTCGCGATTCGAAATATAAAGGTTTCGGTTATTTTTCAATGATCGGCGTTCCGATTGTTGGGCTCGGGGTTCTCCCCGTTTGCGTTGCCCCCGCCGGGGGTCTTTTACCTTTTTGTGAGGAGTACAGTATCGTGGCAACAGGCATCGTGAAGTGGTTTAATGAGAAAAAGGGCTTTGGATTTATCGCGCGGGAAGGTGGCGACGATGTTTTCGTTCACTATTCCGCCATCCAGGGCGGTGGGTTTAAGACGCTGGCGGAAGGCGACCGGGTAACGTTCGACATCGAGGAGGGCCGCAAAGGGCCCGCCGCCGTGAACGTGATGAAGCAGTAAGCTTCCCGAATCAGCCTTCAAAAAGCCTTCCTCCGACGGGGGAAGGCTTTTTTTATGTCGCCCATTCGGCCGTTCCCCCTCCCTTTTCCCGTCTGAATCCGAGGACCGCGGCCGAGGCGGCCGCCCGTCCCGCAGACCGTGGCACAGATGGCTTTCCACCGTGCCGGGCTCGATGTTCAGCTCCCGGGCCAGTTCGTCGATGGAGCGGCCCGCCTGGTGGTCTTCGCAAATTTGCCGCCGGCGGGCGCCCGCCCCGCCCCGGGGCGCGGGAACGGTTTCTGCGCGGGGCGGCCCGGACTTCCCGGCCAGTCCGCGTTCCGCGCAATATTCACAAATCAGGTCCAGAAAGTCCGCCCCGTATTTTTCCATCTTCACCTGTCCAACGCCAGGCAAAGCCAGGAGACGTTCTGGGGACCGGGGACGAACGGCGGCCATTTCCATCAATGTCCGGTCCGAAAAAATGACGTGGGGGCGGCACGTCGCCGGCCTCGGCCAGCGCCTTTCGCCGCGCCCGCGGCAGGTCAAACAAGGCCGCGTCATGTTCGATCGCCGGCCCTCTCCGCCGAAGGGACGCCGATTCCGCGCCTTCCGGCGGAACCCGGGCATACCCCTTCTCGTTGCCCCGCATGACCTCCCAGGCCTTGGGCGTCAGCCGGAGGGTTCCGAACTCGGGCTCTTTTTCCAGCAACCCCTTCCCGAGAAACTGTCGGGAGAGGGCCAGCCACTGGTTGCGGGAAAATTCCAGCCCGATGTTGTGGGTGGACAGCTTTCCGTGGCCGAATTTCAACACCTTTTTGGCCGTGGACCCCCGCGGCGCATCGGTGACGTGGGCGGCGCCGAACCGTTCGCCGGTCCGCTTGACGCAGGAGAGAAATTTTTGGGCCGGGACCGCCGCGTCCATCCGCGACTGACGGTCGGCGACGCAATTTTCGCAATTGGCGCAGTCGGTTTTCGCGTACTTCTCCCCGAAATGGGCCAAGAGCGGAATTCGGCGGCACGCCTCGGTTTCGGCGTACTGGACCAGCGCGTCCAGGCGGCCCCGGGCGACGCCGCGCTCCGATTCGGCCATTTGCCGGATGGGATAGCCGATTTTCCGGATGTCCCCGCGGCTGAACAGCAAACGGCAGTGGGCCGGCAAACCGTCGCGCCCGGCCCGACCGATCTGCCGATAGTAGCTTTCGATGTTTTTGGGCAGTTCGTAGTGGAGCACGAAACGGATGTTGGGCTTGTCGACGCCCATGCCGAAGGCCACCGTGGCCACCATGACCGCCGCGTCGTCACGGATGAAGGCGTCCTGATTGGCCCGACGTTCCGGTTCGGGAAGACCGGCGTGATAGGCCCGGGCCGAAATTCCCGATTCTCGGAGCATGGCGGTCAGGTCGTCCACCTGCTTTCGGGAAATGCAGTGGACGACCCCGGACCGCCCCTGGAAGTTTTTCAAAAAATCGAGCGCCTGACTTCCGGGCCGGGTTCGCGGAACCACGTCCACGTAAAGATTGGGACGGTCGAAGCCGGCCGGAAACACGTTGGCCCGGGGCAGCCGAAGACTTCGGCGGACGTCTTCCGGCGCCCGGGGCGTGGCCGCGGCCGCCAGGGCGATTCCGACCGTCCGGGGAAAGCGCTCCCGGATGTCGGCCAGCTGCCGGTATTCCGGCCGGAAATCGTGGCCCCATTCGGAAATGCAGTGGGCCTCGTCGATGGCCAGCAGGTCCAGGGACGCCGAATCCGGCAAGGCCAGGGTGCGGGGCGCGAGGGGCGTTTCGGCGGCGGGATACAGCAACCGGATATCGGCCGCACCGACCCGCCGGACCGTTTCCCGGTATTCCTCCGGCGTCAACGTGCTGTTCGGCGCCGCCGCGTCGATGCCCAGCTCGGTCAACTGGCCCACCTGTCCCTTCATCAGGGAGATCAGGGCCGACACCACCACGGTCGGCCCTGGGAAAAGGAGGGCCGGAATCTGGTAGCAGAGGGATTTGCCGCCGCCGATGGGCATCACACCAGGGAATCCCTGCGGCCCAGCGCGTTTTCAACGATTTCCCGCTGCAATGGGCGAAAATCGTCAAAGCCGAAAACGGTTCGCAGCAAATGAACGGCTCGGTCAATCCCATCCAAAACTCCAGAGAAAACGCGCACGCGAAGCAGGGTTGAAAAAACGCCGCCCTTCCGGCCGTCGGCGGGTCGGAGCGCCCGGCTATGATCGCCGCCGAATCCGGCCAGCCAGCCGCTCCCGGAAGCGGTCGATCTCCTGGATGCCCAAGAGGCGGCCCAGTGGGATCGCCAGCAGGAGAAAAGCCAGGCCGATCCCCGCGCACATCGCCAGACTTCCGAACAAGTCCCCGGTGTCGATCCATCCCTGGGCGGTCCGGCGGAGCAGTTCCAGCGGCGGCCCCACCAAAACGGCCAGGGCGAGCATGCGGAAAAAGGCGGCGTACACCGATTTTCCACCGGTGTTTTCGCTTCGACGATTCCAAACGCAAAACAGCAGCCAAACCTGAAGCGTCGCCGAAACCGCCACGGCCAAGGCCACCCCGCCGGCCCCCATCCAGCGAACGCCCGCCAGATAGACCGGCAGACTGAGGGCCGCCGCCGCCGTGCCGAACACGGCGGGAAAGAGGGTGTTTTGGGTGGCGTAGAAGCCGCGGACCACCACGGTCTGGGCCGCGAAGGCCGCGGTGCCGGTCAGCAGCCAGACCAGGACCTCGGCGGTTTGCCGGGTGTCCGCCGCGTCGAAGGCCCCGCGCTGGAACAGCGCCCGCACCACCTCCTCCCGCAGCACCATGAACAGCGCCGACAGCGGGATCACCAGCAGCAGAAACCGCAGCGCGGCGTTGAGCAGCCGGTTCATCTCGACCATCCGCCCCTCGGCCGCCAGCCGCGCCAGAAAGGGATAAGAGGCCACGCCGGCCGCCTGCCCGAACAAACCCACCAGCATCAGCATGATCCGCAGACCGTAATTCAGCGCGGCGATGCCGCCTCGAGGCAGGAAGGAGCCGAAGAACTTGAAGAAAATTTCGGTGGAAAAGGTCATGGTGAGCCCCACCATGAGCGGCAGGGTCAGCCGGACATAACGAACCACGTCCGGATGGCGAAAATCCAGCACCGGCCGAAAGGCCATGCCGACGCGCCTGGCCCCCCAAAGCTGCACCAAAAAATTGCCCGCGAAGGCGCCGCCCAGCACGCCCCAGGCGAACCCCTCCATGCCCAGCCGTCGTCCCAAAAACAGTCCGCCGGCGATGATCCCCAGGTTGTACAGCAGCGGAGCCAGGGCCGGCACCGCGAACCGTTCCCGGGCGAACTGCACGGCCATGAACAATCCGCCGGCGAAAAAGAAAAACTGGGCGGGCAGAATGATCCGGGTCATGCGAACGGCCGAGCGGATCACCGCCGGGTCTTCCAGCCCAGGGGCCAGCAAGGCCACGAGACGGGGCGCAAGCCATTCCCCCAGCCCGATGAGCAGCAGCAGCAAAAGCC
>JBKHDD010000072.1:0-22095 GCA_046541515.1 Desulfococcaceae bacterium | reverse complement strand
TGACCCGAAGACTTCGGCGCCGACCGAAGCGTTTTTTTGGAGGAACACCCTGATGAATCCCCGCCTTTGGTTTGTCCTTTGGGCGTTGTTGCTCTGCGCCGCTCCCGTTTCCGCCCGGGAAACCGTCCGGGTGGAGCCGGCCCGGAAAAAGATCGAGCTGACCGGTTTCACCCGCAGCGCCGCCGTGATGACTCTGGCGCCGGAAGTTTCCGGCCGGGTGGCCTCGGTCCACTACGACGTGGGCGACGCCGTCGGCGAAATCCCGTTTGTGGAAATCGACCCGACCTTCATCGATTTCCAGATTCAGGCCATCCGGGAAGCCTTGAAACAGGTGGAGGCGGCGAAAGAGAAAAATGAATCCTCCGTCGCCTTTAACAAAAAGGAACTCGCCCGCTACCAGCGGCTTCTCCGCGCCGACGGCGCCACCGAGGTGCAACGGGATCAGGCCCAGGAAAATCTCAACCAAGCGCGGCTGGACGCGGCTCGGCTGGCGGCCGAAACGGCGGAGCTGGAGGTGAAGCTGGCGGAGCAGTTGGAGCGCAAGGCCCGGCACCAGCTGTTCGCCCCGGAAGGCTGGGTTTTGATCGATCGCCGGGTGGAACCGGGGGAGCTGGTGGACGCCGGAACGCCGGTGGGCCGGGCCGCCGATTATCGCACGTTGACGGTTCCCCTGGCCGTCTCCGGGGCGGAGTTGGACGCCATCCGGGAGATGCCCGAGGTCTTCGAGGCGCGACTGGAGGGGGAGCCGGTGGAAACCCGGCTGGGCTGGGTCAATCCGGAGTTCGACGAACGGACCCGCAAGCTGGCGGTGGAGCTGCTCCTGGAAAATTACGACGGCCCCCGCCGAGGCGGGCTGCGGTTTTCCCTGCCGTTGCAAGTGCCGGCCGAGGGGGTCTGGATCGCCAAATCGGCGGTGGTCAACCGGCATGAAAATCCCCGCGTCACCCTGAAGACGGGCGGCGAAACGGTCAATATCATGGTGCTGGGCGAATCGGACGGCCATTTCATCGTGGCCAAAGACCCGAGGCTCGGCGTCGGAACGGAGTTGATGGTCCCATGAAACCCGTGGTCAAATTTTCACTGAAACAGACCGTTTTCATCAACGTCGTCTTCGTCGTTCTGGTGCTGGCGGGCGGCTTTTCCCTGTTTACGATCCCGGTGGAAAACATGCCCACCGTGGACATGGGCGAGGTGTTCATCAACACCGTCTGGTACGGCGCCTCCGCGGACGACGTGGAACAGCTCGTCACCAAGGAGATCGAAGACGCGCTCGACAGCCTGGAGGAGGTGGAGTACATCAAGTCGGAATCCTACCGGAACAGCTCGTCCGTCCACGTCAAGTTCAACGACGACGTGGACTACAAAGACCTGTACGACGAGCTGCGCTTTCTTTCCCTCAACGTCAAAAACGAGCTGCCGCCTGGGGCCGACGAGCCGGTCTTTATGTACATCGACACCAAGAAATGGCTGCCGGTGGTGGTGGTCAACCTGACCGGCGACCTGCCCCAGAAATCTCTGACGCTGCTCTCCGAGGAATTGAAGTCTGAGATTTTGGACGTGCCGGGCGTCCAGACGGTGGAGATCGACGGCGAGTTCGAGCGGGAATTCCACGTCTCGGTGGATCCGGCCAAGTTGCGGGCCTACGGCGTCACCTTCGACCAGGTGGCCGACGCCGTGGAATCGGCCAACACCCGGATTCCCACCGGCCGCTTCCTCCAGGCGGACGCCGAGCACAATCTGGACGCCGGACGCCGCCTTTCCAGCCAGTCGGAAGTGCTGAACATCATCGTCCGGCGGGACGGCGACGGCAATTTCATCCGCGTCCGCGACCTGGTCACCAGCGCCCGCATGAGCCACCGGGACCCGACGGTGATCCCCTCGGTCAACGGCCACGACACCCTGCGCCTTAGGGTGTTGAAATCCGAAAGCGGCAATTCCATCGACATTTCGAAGCGGGTGAAGGCGATCAGCCGGGAGTTCGCGGCCAATTACGAGGCCGAGGGCGTCGGGGTGGTCTTCACCAACGATTCCACCATCGAAATCAACGACTCGGTGTCCACCCTGGGCGGCAACCTGATCCTGGGGTTGACCCTGGTGACGCTGGTGCTCTGGATCACCCTGGGATTCCGCAACGCCCTCCTCACCGCCTTGGGCGTTCCCTTCGCGTTTCTTTGCTCCATCCTGATCATGAAGTTCGCCGGCGTTTCCCTCAACACCATCAGCCTCTTCGCCTTCGTGCTGGTGACGGGCATCATGGTGGACGACGCCGTCATCATCATGGAAAACGTCTTCCGCCATTTGCAGATGGGCAAGGACCGGATCAAGGCGGTGGTGGACGGGACCGCCGAGGTGTTTCTGCCGGTGATCAGCTCGGCGGCGACGACCATCCTGGCCTTTCTGCCCATGCTCATCATGACCGGGAGCACCGGGGAGTTTTTCGCCCAGATTCCCAAGACGGTCACCTACGCCCTCATCGCCTCGCTCGTCGAATCGCTGTTCATCCTGCCCATCCACATTCTGGATTGGGGCCCCAAGGCGGAAATCAAGAAGGTGGTCACCGAGGACGAGGACCCGTTTCATCACCTCCGCACGGGCATTTTTTCCTATCTCTGGAAGGCCTACCGGTTCGCGCTGAAACGGCTGCTCAACCACAAGCGGATGGCCTTTCTGGGCATCGGCGGGCTGTTCCTGGCCTCGGTGGCGGTGCTGGCGCTGTCCGTCACCGGCATCATGCCGCTGATCAAGGTCCAGTTTTTTCCGGGCAATTACTTCCGCTACCGGGTGACCGCGGAAATGCCGGTGGGCACGCCCATCGAGGCGACCGACCGGGTGGTGCGGGACCTTTCGGATTTCATCGTCGGCATGGGGCCGGAGGCCGCCCAATCGGTTTCCGGCGACGCGGGGTTTTACGAAAACGAGGATTATTCCATGCAGCACGGCAGCCACTACGGCAACCTGGTGGTGACGCTGCCCAAGGAGGAGGTCCGGGATTTCCCGGAGAATCCGAACGACGATCCCATCCGGCACCTGGCCTACATGCGAAACGCGCTGGACGAATTCGTGGCGGATCGCTACGCCGGAACGGAAATCGCGCCGAGGATCAAGGTGTTCGAAGAGCCGGACGGCCCGCCCACCGGCAAGCCGGTCAGCGTCCGGGTGACCGCCACGACCATGGACGAAGCGGTGGCGGCGTCGGATCGGATTCTCTCGTTCATGCGGGGCGAGAAGGAGCTGGAACCGCTCGTCGACCTGGACGACGACCGGCCGGATTATCACCGGATCGTCCGCTACGTGCCCAAACAGGAGGCGGTCTACGAATACGGCCTGACGCCGGCCCAGGTGACCGGCATGGTGGCCGGGGCCCTGGGCGGCCGAATGGCCGGGCAGTTCCGGGGGCTGGACGAGGAGGTGGACCTGCTGGTGCGGCTGGCCCGGGAAAGCGACCCGGCCAACCCGGCGGGCACGGGGTTGTCCGATCCCCGGGACGTGTTGCAAGTGCCGTTGGTGGAGGACGCCGCCGCGCCGATTCTGCTGCGGGATTTGGCCGAAGTGGAGGTGGTGCGGGAGCCCAACGTGCGGACCCGGTACAAGGGCCGGCCCACGGTGACCATCACCGCCGACATCCGGGCCGACGCCCAGCTTTCCCCGGCGCGGGCCCAGGTGCTGGTGGACCGGTTCTATCAGGAACGCCCGGCGGATTTGGCCGGGGCGACCCTGAGCTACGGCGGCGAGTTCGAGTCCACCAGCCGCTCCTACGCCTCGCTGACCTTCGCCTTTTTCATCGCGGTGATGCTGATCTACATGGTGCTGGCGTCCCAGTTCAACGACTACTTCCAGCCGGTCATCATCATCACGGCGGTGCCCTTCGCGCTCATCGGCGTGGTGATGGGGCTGTTTCTCACCCGGACCACCTTCACCATCGGCAGCTTTCTGGCCATCGTGGGTCTGGCCGGGGTGGCGGTGAACGACTCCCTGCTGCTCATCGACTTCATGAACAAGCGGTTCCGCAACGGACGTCCGTTGCGGGACGCGGTGATCGAGGCGGCCGCCGCCCGAATGCGGCCGGTGGTCATCACCACGGTCACCACCGTCCTGGGGCTGCTGCCCATGGCCATCGGCATTCCCAACCGCTCCATCTCCTGGGCGCCCATGGCCACGGCCTTCGTGGCCGGCCTGGCCAGCGCCACCGCCCTGGCGTTGCTGATGATCCCGGTGGAATACGAGGCGTTCGAGCAGACCAAGGACTGGATCCGACGCTGGCGGGAAAAGCGGAAGACGAAGGGGACGCTTTCGAAACCGGAAGGGCGGGGGGACGGCGTTCCGGCCGCGGGACGTTTTTCGGCGGAGTCCCGGCGGTGAAATCGCGGCGATGTTGCAGCGCGACGAATCGGAAGTGCAACGCAACATCGAAAACGAATCCCAAATGAAAACGGAGGGTCCCATGTCCACCGGCGAAATCGTGAACCGCGACCGGATCGAGGGAAACGACTGCTTCGGCTGCGGCCATCACAATCCGGCGGGGCTGGACATCGCCATCCGCCTGGACCCGGACAACCCGGAGCGGCTGGTGGGCGATTTTACCCCGGCGGCCCATCTGACCGGATTTCCGGGGATCGTCCACGGCGGAATCCTCTACGCCGCGCTGGACTGCATGGCCGCCTGGACGCCGTTGACGTTGCGGCCCGAGGCCAAGTCGATCTGGATTCTGCGTTCGGCGGAGATGACCTACCACCGCCCGGCCGCCCCGGAAGCCCCGATTCGGCTCTACGCGGAAATCGAATCGGAGAATCGGCCGGGCCGTTCCATCCAAGTGCGGGCGGAGGCCCGGGACGGGGAGGGGAATCCCCTGGCCGAAGGCGTGTTCAAGGTCGTGCCTCTGAGCCCGGAGAAATTCCGCAAGGTGGCCGGCGTCGAAAAAATGCCGGAAAACTGGGCGCGGATGATCGGCGTGGAACCGTAGTGCCAACCCTACGATTTTATCGACGGAACATCCCGAAATTCGGAATCGTGGGGACGCCCCTTGCGGGCGCCCTCGCCCCAATCGCCATCGCCAACTCAATTTGCCACCATCGTCACGAATGACGAACAGGGCGGCCGCGGGAGCCGTCCCTACATTTTCCGGTCGGGATCGTTTTCCGCCGCCGCCAATTCCGGCAATCCCGCCACCCGAAATCCAGAATGCCCGCCGATCATTGGCAACAACCGGTCCAGAAAATTAACCGCCGCGTCGTTCATCCGCTGATGGTGAAGCATGATTCCGGCGGTTCCGGCGGAAACGGCGGATTCCAGTTCGGACAGCAGATTCTCCCATCCGGTTTCGGGATCGCCTTCCCGGCGGGTGTGCAGGTCCACGTTGACGGGGAATTCCGGAAGACCCGACGGGGCCGGGGGTTTCGCTCCCTCGCTCCGGGAAAGGGCGCGAAAACCCAAATCGACCAGCCCGGTCAACGCCTCCGGACCGCACCGATTCCACGGCGGGGTGAAGGCCGGGTAGAAGTCTTCTCCCAAAAGATCCCGAAGCCGGTCCCGCCCTTTTCGCAAATCACCCACCACCGCCTCGGCCGGTCGGGCCGAACCAAACTCCTGCTTTTTGCCGACGACTTCGTGGTTGGCGTGACGCCATCCGTGTTGGTGCCAGCACCAGAGATCCCCGCCCGGTTTCCCGATTCTGCGGATCGCCGCCCACCGTTGGCGCGTCACCCATCCGGGCACCACGGCCAAAGCCAGGGGCGTCCGGTGGCGCGTGAACGTTTCGATCACCCGTTGGAAATTTCCGCCCGGCGCGGCGATATCGTCGGCCCGGAACCAGATTGTGGCGCGATTGTCCGGCGCTTCCGCCAAACCCCGATCCAGCGCCCGGACCAATCGAGCGACCAGGTCCGTCGGGATTTTTGTCCACAACGCGGAGGGGGTGGTGGAAACGGCCATCGATTGGCTTCCAATTCGAAAAGGTTCCGATGGAAATTTTTTGGAATTCCGCCAGACGCCGGGAGATGAACCTCCCGGCCGTCCCCAAAAAGCGCCCTGAAGGCCGCGCTTCATACGGAATCCGGCCCCGGCCCCGTTCATCGCGCCCGCTTCAGCGGGCTTTTCCGGGATGAGACGGGGGATTCATTCCCCGGCGGCCTCTTGACGGGAAATCCAGCGCGCCGTCGCCTCGGCCCCGTCCAAATCCAGCCGAATGCCCGGTCGTTCTCGTCGGTTCAGCACCGCCGTAATCCGTTCCGCCAGACGCGCCGGTTCCAAATCCTCGTCCGACAACAATTCCAATCCGCCATGCCGGGCGATCCGCTCGGCGCGGAGACGTTGTTCCCGGTTTTGCGCGAAAGGCCAGACCAGCGACGGCGTTCGGGCGGCCAGCAGGTTCATGGTGGTGTTGTAGCCGCCCATGCTGATCGACAGATCGGCCGCAGCGAGCCAGGAGAGGAAATCCGGTGTAAAGCGTTCAACCGCGATCCGGGAATCGCAAACGGAGCGGAGGCGCGAGACGATTTCGTCCTCCATGAACGGTCCCGTGAACGCCTGGAGTCGAACGTCGCGGCCCAGTCGGCCGACGGTCTGAACGGCGGCCTCCAGCAGCGGCGCCCCGACCTTGCCGCCGCCGGCGCTGGCGACGATCAGAGCGGTTTCCGGGGGCAATCCCAGTTCCTTCCGCATTCGTTCCCTCGCACCCGCCGGAGGCCGGGGCGTGACAAAGCCGGTGTAGACCACAGGGACGGCGATGTCGGCCAGCCGGGAAAAAGTTTCATCGAGGCGAACCAGCTCAGGATCGGCGTGGATCAGCACGGCGTCGAAATACCGGTTCAGGGTCGAAACCACCCGCTCTTCGTAGGACGCCGTATCGGCCTTTTCCACCAAAATGTCCCGCAGGCTGCACGCCACCCGGCAGGGCGGCAGCTCGCCGGAGCGGATCGCCTTCAACACCGGGTCCAGCTCGAACCGAAATTTCTTCCGGCCGAAGGGATACAGCTCCACCAACATCAGCTCGGGCGCCTCGTCTCGAACGATTTCCATGAACCGGTCTCGGCGCTCCGTCTGGATTTCTTCGACGGATGGACCGTCCCCGGCGGCGTGAAGGCCCTTGAATTCTTCATCCATCATCAGGCCGGGCAACCGGATTTCCCTGACGTGGACGGGGAGATCGGCCGGCGCGGGGGAACCGCCGGTGACCAAAACCACCTCGTGGCCCCGCAGCGCCCGGCAGATTTCCAGGGTCCGGAAAAAATGGCCAACGCCAAGGACATGCTGGCAATACACGAGAATTTTCATGGCGAATTCCCGTTCAGGGAGACGGCGTTGACGGCCTCCACGTCCAACCAGCCCGCCCGGCACCGGATTCGATGCAGATGGGCCGGCCGCAACAGGGCCGGTTCGTCCGGGACGAAGCGCCGCCGGGTCAGCCGGTAGATCAGGCATTTGATGATGCCGAAATGGGTGACCACCAAAATGCGGCGGCCGGGCCACCGGTTCCCGGCCTCCCGGAGCGCCTCGCGGCTCCGCCGCCAGGCTTCCAGCCGATCCTCGCCGCCGGGCGGGCGGAAAGTCCATCCTTCGGAATCCAGATTCGAAAACTGTTTCGGATCGACGGCGGCCAGATCGTTCAGCCGCAGACCGGTCCATCGCCCCCAATCGATCTCCCGCAGCCGGGCGTCCACCTCCAGGGGCAGATTCAGGGTCTGGTTGACCAGTTCGGCGGTGCGTCGGGCCCGGCCCAGATCGCTGGCCAGAATCCGCTCCCAGCCCAGGGGCGAAAGCCGTCGTCCCCATTCCCGGGCCAGGGCCTCGCTTTCCGTCAGCAACGGAGAATCGTTCTGCCCCTGCAATCGCTTTTCGCGGTTCCATTCGGTGGGGGCGTGGCGCATGAGGCCGAAGGGGGTAATGGAAGCGTCGATGGGAGACGGTGGATCGGTTGGTTTCATGAAAAATGGCTCGAAAATGGGTTCAGGCGGCGGATTGAAAATCGGTTCGTTCAAGCCCGGCGATATCGCGGAATAGATTTCCCGCTACAATTCTTCTCCCAGATCGTCCAAATCCAAACGGCCCTCGGAAGAAAACGGAACCGTCCCCGGAACGAGAAAACCGCCGGCCAGCCGGAGATTTCCTTCCAGCTCGTAGGCCAGCGTCTCCCGGGCGTTCAGGGCGCTCCGGACCAGGCCGATGATCGAGGAATAAAGCGTGACCGGCACCACGGCGGAACCGTAGGCGGGGACTTCCGTAGAAACGCCCGCGACGCCCCGGGCGAAATTCCGGTCGTTGATTCGGAGGGTGCAGTCGGCCCCGGTGACGGTGAGCGCCGTTTCGTTGGGATTCAACACGCGCAGCTCCACCTCGAAGACGGTCTCCAGCAGCCGTGCCTCTTTGATGACGATGTTGACCAGAGAGACCGACGGCGGCTCCAGCCGGGTTCCCGGGGTGGCGCAGCCGAAAAGGAGAGGGAGGAACAACGGCCAAAGGAGAATTTTTCGGAAGAATGGAACGGCCATGGGAAATCCTTTCGGTCCGGGGAAGGGCGCACGGATTTTCAAATCGGATTCAGGATCGGACTTGGCGATTTGGGCCGGGTTCGGGACGGCGAGCGGTTTTTTGCGCCGCTTCCGCCTTGGGCAACCGAAATCCAAGAGATTAGGCTACCGCTTTCTGCCGCGCATTTCAAATCCTTTTCATTCGGCGAAGTCCGGTGAACTTTTTCGCGGTCCTTGGGAGTCGTGACCCGGCCCGGCGCGAAGGGATTTCCCGTTGACAATTAAACGCAAAACAGGATAATAAACAAAGTTCAACATCCAGATATTCATAGTAAATCCTTCGATTCATCCCAAAAACCGGGAGGTCCCCATGTCCGACCCGCTGTTCGCGCCGATCCAGCTCAATTCCATCGCCGTTTCCAACCGAATTTACATGCCGGCCATGCACCTGAACATGGCCGAAAATTTTCAGGTGACCGATCAATTGACGGCCTTCTACGCCGAGCGGGCCCGGGGCGGCGCGGGGATGATCTGCGTCGGCTACGCCACGGTGGACGAAATGTCCGGCACCACGGCCAATATCGGCGCCCACGACGACGCCTTTCTCCCCGGCCTCGCGCGACTGGCGGACGCCATTCGCGAGGGCGGCGCCCGCTCCGCCGTGCAGCTCAACCATGCCGGCCGCTACAACTTTTCCTTTTTCATCGGCGGCAGGCAGCCGGTGGCCCCCTCGGCGATTCCCTCCCGCATGACCCGGGAAACGCCCCGGGCATTGGAGACGGAAGAAATCCGCGACATCGTCGCCAGCTTCGCGGCGGCTGCGGGTCGCGTGCAAAAGGCCGGATTCGACGCAGTGGAAATCCTGGCGGGCACCGGCTATCTGATCAGCGAATTTTTGTCGCCGCTCACCAACCAGCGGGCGGACGAATACGGCGGTTCCCTGGAAAACCGAATGCGTTTCGGACTGGAAGTGGTTCGGGCCGTGCGGAAAGCGGCGGGGCCGGATTTTCCGATCATCGTCCGGATGAACGGCAACGATTTCATGCCCGGCGGCCAGAACCCCGGAGAGCCGGTGGCCTTCGCCAAGGCGCTGACGGAGACGGGCGTGGACGCTCTGTGCGTCAACGTGGGCTGGCACGAGGCCCGCGTCCCCCAGATTGTCTCGGCGGTGCCTCGGGGCGTTTTCGCCTATCTGGCCCGGGAAATCCGGGACGCCGTGGACGTGCCGGTGATCGCCAGCCACCGAATCAACGATCCGAAAACCGCGCGGGAGCTGATCGGCGACGGCATGTGCGACATGGTCGCCATGGGCCGCTCGCTCATCGCCGACCCCTTCCTGCCCCAAAAGGCGGCCGAGGGGCGGGAAGACGAGATCGTCCACTGCATCGCCTGCGCCCAGGGCTGCTTCGACCGGCTCTTCCAGTTGAAAAGCGTCACCTGCCTGTGCAATCCCCGGGCGGGACGGGAATGGGAACCGGCGGCGACCCCCGCGGAAACGCCCAAGCGGGTGATGGTGGTGGGCGGCGGTCCCGCCGGCATGAGCGCGGCCATCGCGGCGGCCGACCGGGGCCACGAGGTGACCTTGTACGAACGGGACGAGCGGCTGGGCGGACAGCTCCATATGGCGGCCGCGCCTCCGGGGCGGGAGGAATTCGCGGAGCTGGCCCGGGACCTGCGCCGACAGCTCGGCCTGCGGGGCGTCCGGACGGCGACGGGCACGGAGGTGGAGCCGGCCCTCCTGGACGCCGAAGCGCCCGACGCGGTGATTCTGGCCACCGGCGCGGGGCCGTTGACCCCGAACATTCCCGGCGTGGAGCAGCCCCACGTGGTCCAGGCGTGGGACGTGCTTTCGGACAAGGTCCTCACCGGCAAACGGGTGGCGGTCATCGGCGGCGGAGCCGTGGGCGTGGAGACGGCGCTCTTTCTGGCGGAAAAGGGGACGCTTTCCGGGGAGGCACTCAAATTTCTCCTGGTCAACCGGGCGGAAACGCCGGAACGGCTGTACGAACTGGCCACCCGGGGCAGCCGGGAGGTGGTGCTGGTGGAGCTGCTGGAGAAGGTGGGCAAGGACATCGGCAAATCGACCCGCTGGGGCATGTTGCAGGACCTGGAGCGGATCGGCGTCCGGGTGCGGACGGCGACCCGGGCGTTGGAAATCACGCCCACAGGCCTGCGCGTGGACGTGGACGGCGAGGTCGGGGAAATCCCGGCGGACACGGTGGTCCTGGCCGCGGGCGCCCGGCCATACAATCCGCTGGAATCGGTTCTCCAGCGAAAAAACATCCCCCACGCGGTCATCGGCGACGCCCGGGAGATCGCCCGCGCCATGGAAGCGGTCCACGCCGGGTTTGAAGCCGGGCGGGACATCTGATTTTCCATGAAGTCGAACACCGAGGCGGCGACCTCCAACGGCTTTCAAGATTTGCGAAAACGGGAGCGGGAGGTTCGTCGCCGGCGGATCATGGACGCGGCCGAGCAGGTCTTCGCCGAGAAGACCTTCGATCGGGTCAACATGCGGGAGATCGCCGCGGCGGCGGGGGTCTCTCCGGCCACGATCTACACCTACTTTCCCGATCAGGAAGCGCTGTTCATCGAAACGGCCCTGCGGGGCGCGGAGCGGCTGCGGGACCGGTTCGACGCGGTTAGCCGGGCGGGGAACCCGTCACCGGCGGAAACGGCGCGGCTGTACATCGACTACATCATGGACCATTACGAATGTCTGCGCATGAGCCAGCACTGCCTGCTCTACGGCCGGTTTCAGTCTTCGGAATCCCTGGAGCGGATCGGAAAAACCTATCGCGAGCTTTTCGAACGGATCGACCGGGTGTTGGCGGGGGATTCCGACCATCCGGAGGTCCGCCACCACACCCATCTGTTTTTCGCGGCCCTCAACGGCATTCTCTTCACCTTCGGCCGCTACCCCGGCCGTGACCGGGAGGAGGCGCTGGCGCATATGCGGCGGCTGGGGAGGTTGTTGGGGGAGTTGATGGAGGGGAGGGGGTAAAACAGCCCAGGGTCGCCGTGATCCTGACGAAGTCGGCTTTCCAGCCATTTCACTCCATGTCGGGCAAAAGTCGTTGCCGCAAATCTTCCAGATCGGCGGCCATCCAGACATCTTTCAGAAGAGCGCGGAGCTTTTCCATATCTTTGACACGCTGAATTGCCGGAATAAATTGAAGGCCGGATTCACCGAACTTCGCCTGGAGCCCATCCTTGATGGCGGCCTGCATGGCGGCAACTCCCTTTTCGATCCCCTTTTCTATTCCTCTCTGCTCATACTGCTCCGCCAATGTCGCCATGATTCGGTCTCCTTCCTTTTTGGGAACCAGTTCGAGCAAGGTGCGCTCGACGGTTTCCCGGGTGATGTTTTCGGCCACGGCGCCGATGTAGCGCAGCATGGCCTCCAGATGGCCGAGGGCGCTGCGGGAACGGGCGAGGCCCTTCAGCAATCCCAGGATGTGGGGCATTCGGTCCGGAAAATCGGGCGCCCGGATGTGCTTGAGCAACAGAAGAAAGGCCCGGGTGATGACTGCGCCCCGAATTTCCTCGTCGGAATACTGGCCGAGGTCCGCCAAAACGATCCGGAAGTCCGGGAAATAGGGCCGAAGCGACGGGTCCGGCGATGGAAACACCTTGGAAAATTGCGGATCGAAAGGCCAGGGCCTACGACCATGATAGACCACGATGGGGATGACCACGGGCAGCGGCCGTTCCCGCCGATCCTCCCAGATCGGCTTGATGTATTTCAGCACCTGCACGTGCACCAGCCGGTCGGGATGGCTTTTGTGCTCGAACAGAAGGTAAACATAGCCGGGCGTCCCCGCCAACCCGACCCGGTAAAGGAGGTCGCAATAGTAGGCGCGGAGGTCCGGCTCGACGAAGGAGTCCTTTTGGATTTCGAGGGAGCGGACATCCAAGAGGGGGCGAACTTCCGGCGGCAGGAAATTTTCCAGCAAACCGGCGGCGGTTTCCGGATCGGCGGCGAGTTCGCGGAAGAATCGGTCGTGGGGATTGGCGGGGTCGGTCATGGGCCTCGGCTCCGGAATGCGCCGGAAAACCAGCGATGGACTGGGAGAATCAGGTTGCGGAAAAAAATATAGCGGTTCGGCGCGATTCCTGTCCACCGTTTTTCCGTGGACGGCCATATTCCAACGGAACATCGCGAGCCCAATATTCTCGAAAATTTGGCGTCAAGGTCTTCTTGGACAACGCCCTTGGCGGATCGGCCTCCTACAACGCTCCATCAAAGGTTGTCGAATTCGCCAGATCCACCGAATTCGATGTGAGTTGACGCGGAAGAATTCGAACCCATTCTTGGTGACATCCGAGGTCTGCTTCCACTTTCAGCCCGGAAACCCTCACTTTTTCAAGGAGAACACCATGGATGACCAGTACAAGCAACACGGCGCGTTCAGTTGGTCGGAACTGATGACCACCGACATGGAGGCCGCGAAGAAGTTTTACGCCGGTTTGTTCGGATGGGAGATGGAGGACATGCCCATGGAGGGCATGGAGTACACGGTCGTCAAGGCCGGCGGCAAGGAGGTGGGCGGGATGATGCCGATGCCGCCCGAAGCCGGGGGGCATCCGTCCGTGTGGGGAACCTACGTGACGGTGGACGACGTGGACGCGGTGGCCCGAACGGCGGAAGAGCTGGGCGGCAAGGTGCACATGCCGCCCCGGGACATCCCCGGCGTCGGCCGTTTCTGCGTGATTGAAGATCCGCAGGGGGCGTTTGTTTCGGCGATTACATACAAAATGGAGGAATAGGGAACGGAAGTCGATTCGCTCCCTGCACTTCCCGATCCTATTTCCGTCCCGATTCCCAGTGATTCCAAAAGCCAAAACGGGACGGCGCGTTCACCACGCCGTCCCGTTTTGTGTTTTCCGGACAAGCCGAAACCCGTCGATGAAAAAACCGCCGGATTCGCACGTTCAATCCGTTTCCGGCCGGCATCCAAGGTAGGCGCACAAACGCATGGAGACATGCTCGAAAATCTCGTCCCCAACGGCGCCATACCGCGTTTTTACCAGCGAAACGCTCAATGTGAAAATTTTGTCGTATCGGACCCAACTGGTTTTGGGCAGTTTCCCGCTTTTCATGCACTCCGGCTCCAACCGAACCGCCATATCCTCCGTCGGAACCGAAGTGACGGCCAGTCCAATGAAGTCATCTCGCCGATCCGGAGGCGTCACGACCAACACCGGTCGTCTCTTGTGGGTGGACATGTCCGTATATGGAAACGGTATCCCCACAATTTCAGCGGGTTGGATCATCGTCCCACACGTCGTCCGCTTCGTTGTCCCACAGATGATCCATGGAAATCGACTGCGCCGCCTTCAAATGGCGCAACTCGTCCGTTGAAAAATCAGGCGAAAAATCGGAGTTTTTCCGGAGATGCTCGATAAAATCGAGAACCTTCCGGGCCGCGTCCGCCGGCATCCGGCGCACTTCCCGATAGATTTCCTCCGCGATATCCATGTCACGCCCTCCAATCGGAAGAATTCCCGGCGTTCGGCGTCAGGAAACGTATTTCTCCATCACCCTCCGAAACCCCGGCATGGCCTTCACGATGGTGTCGTCGTCCACGCAGAAGGCGAGGCGGAAATGGCCGGGGCCGCCGAAGCCGGAGCCGGGCACGGCCAGGATGCGCTCGGTCTGGAGGTCGCGGACGAACTCCACGTCGTCGGGGATGGGGCATTTGGGAAACAGGTAGAAGGCCCCCGGCGGGGTGACGAACTCGTAGCCGCATTCCGCCAGCCCGTCGCAAAGAAGCTGCCGCTTGCGGGCGTACTTGGCCACGTCCACGGTGGCGTTGCCCATTCGGGCCACGGCCCGCTGCATGAGCGCCGGCGCGTTCACGAAGCCGAGAATCCGGTTGGCCAGGGTCATGCCCTCCAACAGCGCCTTCTTGTGGGTGGCCGCCGGGTTCACGGCGATGTAGCCCAACCGCTCGCCGGGAATGGAAATGTCCTTGGAAAAGGAGGTGCAGACGATGCTTTCCGGATAGGCGGAAAAAATGCTGGGAACCGCCGCCCCGTCGTAGACGATCTTCCGGTAGGGCTCGTCGGAGATCATGTAGATCGTCCGGCCGTACTTCCCGCCCCGCTCCGCCAACAGCTCGCCCAGAGCTCGCAGGCTTTCGGCGGAATAAATCTGGCCGGTGGGATTGTTGGGCGAGTTGATCAGCACCGCCTTGGTCCGCTCGTTGATCGCGTCCCCGATGGCGTCCAGGTCCAGGGTGAAGTCGGCCCGGGTCGGCACGGTTTTCAACACCCCGTTGTGGTTGTCGCAGTAGGCGCCGTATTCCACGAAAAAGGGCGCGGGCGTGACGACCTCGTCGCCGGGGTCCAGAATGGCCTTGAGGGTGGAATTGATCGCGCCGGCGGCCCCCACCGTCATGATGATCTCGTCGCCGGAAACCGGCGCCTGCTGATCCCGGGTCACCATCTCCGCCACGGCGGCGCGGACGTGGGGATAGCCGGGGTTGGGCATGTAGCTGTGGTCTTGCCCTTCCTCGGAGGTCACCACTTCTTTCAGCGCGGCTTCCAGCTCCGCCGGGGCCCGCAGGTTGGGATTGCCCAAACTGAAGTCGAAGACGTTTTTCGCCCCGTGCTCCGCTTTCAACCGGGCCCCCTCCTCGAACATCTTCCGAATCCAGGACGACTTCTCGATGGTCGCCTCGATTTTCTTGGCAATGGTCATATCGGCTCCCGTCAGGCCGGCTCGACGGCTTTGATTTCCGGGATGTGCTGCTTCAGCACCCGCTCGATGCCGTTTCGCAGGGTCATCTGGCTCATGGGGCAGCCGGCGCATGCGCCTTGCAGCCGCACCTTGACGACGCCGTCTTCGGTCACGTCCACCAGCTCCACGTTGCCGCCGTCGGCCTGCAACATGGGGCGTACCTTGTCCAACGCGGCTTCCACTTTTTCTCTCATGATCGGTTTCCTCTCGGGTGATGGGGAATTATTTTTCCATCTCATAACCATAATGCGGCACAACGTCCCTGTCCATTATACTTTCGGCGCTCGCAAATTGAGGTTCTGCACACGTAGGGGCAGGCGCGGGGGCATGCCCCGACATCCGAATCTCCGTTTCTCGGAAGCGCCACATTTGCCGTTTTCACGCGTAACCAGCCGCCGTTCCCTCGGCCAGATCGGCGTGGAACGCCTTGCGGAAGGCCGGGAACCGATTTTCCGCGATGGCCCGGCGCATTCGTTCCATCAGGGACAGATAAAAATGGACGTTGTGGACGGTGTTGAGCCGATAGGCCAGTATCTCCCGGCACATATAAAGGTGACGGAGATAGGCCCGGGAGTATTTCCGGCAGGTTTCGCAATCGCAGTCGGGATCGATGGGACCCGTATCCATCCGGAAGCGGGCGTTGGCGATGTTGATGGGGCCGCGCCGGGTGAAAAGCTGGCCGTTGCGGGCGTTGCGGGTGGGCATGACGCAGTCGAACATATCCGCGCCCCGGGCCGTCAGCTCCACCAGATCGGCCGGGGTGCCCACGCCCATGACGTACCGGGGCTTGTCCGCCGGCAACAGCGGCAAGGTCAGCTCCGCCATTTCATACATCAGCTCCTTGGGCTCGCCCACGCTGAGGCCGCCCACGGCGTAGCCGGGGAAATCCAGCGCGATCAGCTCTTCGGCGGAACGGCGGCGCAGCTCCGGGTACATTCCGCCCTGCACGATCCCGAACAGCGCGTTTTTCTCCCCGGTCCGCTCCCGCCAGATCGTCCGGCAGCGTTCCGCCCAGCGGGTGGTCAGCTCCAGCGCTTCCCGGGCCTCGGTCTCCGCGGCGGGATAGGGAATGCACTGGTCCAGACACATGATCACGTCGCTGTCCAGCGCGATCTGCACCTCGATGGATTTCTCCGGCGTCAGCAGATGGCGGGAGCCGTCGATGTGGGACTGAAACGTCGCGCCCTCCTCGGTGATCTTGGTCAGCTTGGCCAGGGAAAAGACCTGGAATCCGCCGCTGTCGGTGAGAATGGGGCCGTCCCAGCCCATGAACCGGTGCAGCCCGCCGAAGGGCTCGACGACCTCGGTTCCGGGCCGCAAGTATAAATGATAGGTGTTGCCCAGGATGATCTTGGCGCCGGCTTCGGTCAAATCTTCGGGCGTCAGGGACTTGACCGTGGCCAGGGTGCCCACCGGCATGAAGATCGGGGTCGGCGCCGTGCCGTGGACCAGTTCCAGCGATCCGGTTCGGGCCCGGGTTTCGGCGCATTGGGAATGCAGCGTAAATGGATGGGGCATGGTAAGGTCCGTAAAGATTTCACGACTTCAGAATAAACGATGCGCCCCAAATGTAGGGGCGTATCGCATACGCCCTGGGCGGGAAACGAAGACCGCCGATTTCAGGCACCCATGACGGCCAGAAAAACAATCCCAACCCGAAACCGAAACGTCAACCAATGAACATCGCGTCGCCGTAGCTGTAAAACCGATAGCCTTCGTCCACCGCCGTCCGATAGGCGGCCAGGACGTTCTCCCGGCCGGCGAAAGCGGACACCAGCATGAGCAGGGTCGATTCCGGCAGGTGAAAATTGGTGATCAAGGCGTCCACGATCTTGAACCGATAGCCGGGGTAGATGAACAGGTCGCACTCGCCGGTGGTGGGCGCGATTCGGCCCGTTTCGCCGGAAACGTACTCCAGCGTCCGCACGGAAGTGGTCCCCACGGCAATCACCCGGCCGCCGGATTCCCGGGCCCGGTTGATCGTTTGGGCCGTTTCGGCGGAAATGGAAAACCACTCCCGGTGCATTTCGTGCTCCCGGATGTCGTCCACCCGCACGGGGATAAAGGTGCCGTGGCCCACGTGAAGGGTGATGGCGGCCACGTTCACGCCCCGATCTCGGATTTGATCCAGCAATTCCGGGCTGAAATGGAGGCCCGCCGTCGGCGCCGCCACCGCGCCTTTTTTGGCCGCGTAAACGGTCTGGTATCGTTCCGCGTCCCCGGTTTCTTCGCTTCCGCCGCGAATATAGGGCGGCAGGGGCGTCTTGCCGAGCCGGTAGAGCGTTTCTTCGAAATCGCCGTCGCTGGTGAAGCGGACGACGTGAACGCCGTCCCGGGAATCGAGCACCTCCCCGCCCAGCCCGTCGCCGAAGCGGAGCCGAACCCCGGGCCGGGGGCGCTTGGAGAGCTTGAGCAGACATTCGCAGACCACGGAACCGTCGGATTCCCGCGTACAGCGTTCCTCGCCGTAGTTGAGAATCAGCGCCTCCACCCGGCCGCCGCTCTCCTTTCGCCCCAAAAGCCGGGCGGGGATGACCTCGGTGTCGTTGACCACCAGCACGTCGCCGGGCCGAAGGAAATCGGGCAGGTCCGAAAAGACGTGGTGGGCCGTCTCGCCCGTTTGGCGGTTCAGCGCCAGTAGCCGGGACGATTCCCGCCGGTCGGCCGGGTGCTGGGCAATCCGGTCCGGCGGCAGTTCGTAGTGGTAATCACCAGGGCTGAACATCGCCGCCCTTGGCCAGATAGACGAACAGCAGTCCGGTCAGCATGAGGATCAGCCCGAATCCGCGCAGGGCGGCGGGCGAGACTTCCGTCATCTTGCGAATCCACTGTTTCATTTTTTTGGGAAACGCGGCGTAGGGAAAGCCCTCGACAAAGAGGACCATGCCCAGCACCGACAGGAAAAATTCCATCGACATCATTCCTCTGTTGAATCCGTTCGAAAATCGGGTACTATAAAAAGATTGCCGTTCCTTTGTCAAAACAAAAGCGGCCCCCGGCGGAACCGGAGACAATCGTCCGGCCGCCCTCGCGGTTCTCCCCCTTCAAGGATATCTCATGCGCATTCTTGTTCATTACCTTTTCTCCACGGTGGTTCTGGGTCTGTACGGCGGTCAGGTCTGACCGTTTTTAGAGACCTTGCCCCCCGTGGTGGTGGGGGCCATCACACTTTGCGGTTATCTCCCGGCCCTGCTGCTCCACGGCCCGCTGGAAAAACGGCTGGTGCGGTCGGCCGATCCGGGCGAACAGCCCCGGCGCCAGTTCGCCCTGGATCTGGGACTGGCGGTGGCCGTGGGCCTCGCCGTCTGGATGTACAATCGAATCACCTATCACATCATGCTGGTCACGGGGATGGCCTTTTTTATCGGCTTCGTCGCCCTGGGCTTTTTCATCGCCCTGGACATGGCGCTGGCCCGGGAACGCCATATCATCCGCGAGGCGTTGCGGAAAGAAATTCATCCGCCGGCGCCGGGGCGGCTGTATCCCATGACCCGGAGGCTTTTCCTGGTGGCCCTGGGCGCCACGGTGCTGATGGTGCTGATCATCAGCCTGGTATTCGCCCGAGACATGGTCTGGCTCACCAATCTGGAAGAAGAAATGGTGCCCACGGGAGACGCAATCCGGATCGTCGCGGTAGAGATAGCCTTTATCATGGGCGTGCTGCTGATTTTGGTGACGAACCTGCTGCTCTCCTTTTCCACCAACCTGAAACTGCTGTTCCAGACCGAAACCGGCGTGCTGGACCGGGTGACCCGCGGCGATCTGTCCGAAACGGTCCCCGTGGCGACGCGGGATGAATTCGGGGTCATCGCCGGCTACACCAATGTGATGATTCAGGGGCTCCGCCATCGGATTCAATTGCTCTCCGCCCTGGAGGTGGCCGAGGAGGTGCAGCGGAATCTGCTGCCGGCCCATCCGCCGGACTGGCCGGGCATGGATTTGTCCGGAGTCAGCCGGTTTTGCGAGAAGGTCGGCGGAGACTACTACGACTTCCTGGAGCTTTCCGACGGCTGCTACGGCGTGGTGGTGACCGACGCCGCCGGCCACGGCGTGGGCGCGGCTCTGCACATGACCACCGCCCGGGCCTTTCTGCGCTTCGGCGCGCGGGATTTTCCCGGCCCGGTGAAGTTGCTGACGGCGGTCAACCGCTTCCTGGCCGAAGACAGCGGGGAGACCGGCCGCTTCATCACCCTGTTTTTCCTGATCATCGATCCGGAAAACCGTCGGCTGATCTGGGTGCGGGCCGGCCACGATCCGGCCCTGCTGTACGACCCGGTCGCTGACGAATTCGAAACGCTCGACGGCCAAGGCATGGCCCTTGGCGTCATGGCCGACGCCGAATTTTCGGCGGAGGGGCGGGACGGATGGACGCCCGGAACCGTGGTCGTCATCACCACCGACGGCGTGCGGGAGTGTCGCAACGCCGAGGGCGAGATGTTCGGCAACGACCGGCTGAAAGACGCCATCCGCACGGCCGCCGGCGAGGGCGCGGACGCCGTCCAAAAATCCATCCTGGGTTCCCTGGAAACCTTCGCGGGCGAAATCGAGCGGGAAGACGACGTGACGCTGGCGGTGGTTCGGTTGACGTAAACAAACACCGACGGACTAGGGCAGCCGCAAGGGCCGCCCCTACGACTCGAAAAAGGAGAGGGGGATGTAGGGGCGCGGCAAGCAACGCCCCTACAATAAGGGCCAATCTCCATGCGCCAAACCCAACGGGAAACCCTCCAAAAAATCTACCACGCCGGCGTCGCGGCGGTGGCGCCCGATCTCCTCGTGCGAGAGACGCTCTCCCTTTCGGGAAATCGCCTCTCCGTTCGCGGAGGCGGGAAACCGCTGGAATTCGACCTTTCCCAATTCGACAGGGTCTTGGTCATCGGCGGCGGGAAGGCGACGGGACGAATGGCGGCGGCAACCGAGGCCATCCTGGGGGACCGGATTTCGGCCGGAGTGATCGCGGTCAAGTTTCCCGAAGAAGGGGAATCGCTTCGACGGATTCGCGTAACGGTCGGCGGCCATCCGGTGCCCGGCGCGGGCAGCGTGGAGGCGGCGGAGGCGATTTCGGAACTGGCCCGGTCGGCGGACGGCCGGACGCTAGTTCTCAACCTGGTTTCCGGCGGCGGATCGGCCTTGCTGGCCGGGCCCTGGCGGGACGAGACCGGCGCGGAAACCTCCCTGGCCGACAAGCGGGAAACCACCCGGCTCCTGCTGGGCTGCGGCGCGGCCATCGGCGAGATCAACTGCGTCCGAAAACACCTTTCCGGAATCAAAGGCGGGCGGCTGGCCGGTTTGCTCGCCCCCGCGACGGTGGTGTCGCTGATCCTTTCGGACGTGGTCGGCGACCGGCTCGACGTGATTTCCTCCGGTCCCACGGCCCCCGATCCCACCACCTTTTCGGATATGGCGGAAATTCTGGACCGGTACGGAATTCGGGAGCGGGTTCCCGTTTCGGTGCGGACGGTCCTCGAACGCGGTTTGGCCGGCGAAATCCCCGAAACGCCCGGCCCGGACGATCCCGCCTTCCAACGGGTCCACAACCGGGTGATCGGAACCAATTTTTGGGCGCTGACCGCGGCGAAGGAGCGGGCGGAAGAATTGGGATTCCCGGCGCTGGCGCTGACCAGCCGGGTGACCGGGGAAGCCCGGGAGGCCGCCAAGTTTTTGTGGGGAATCGCGGCGGACGCGGCGACCCAAGGCGTCCCCCTTTCTCCGCCCTGCTGCATTTTGGCCGGCGGGGAAACCGCGGTGACCCTGCGCGGAGAAGGGAAGGGCGGCCGGAACCAGGAAACCGCCTTGGCGTTTCTGGCGGAAATGGCGGGAGAACCCGAAATCGCGGAAAGAATCCATTTTCTCGCGGGCGCCACCGACGGCGACGACGGCCCCACCGACGCCGCCGGGGCGTTCGCCGATGGTGCGGCGCTGTCCCGGGCGCGGGAAGAAGGTCTTTCCATCGGCGATTTCCTGAACCGAAACGACGCCTACCCTTTTTTCCAAAAAACCGGCGCCCTGTTCAAACCCGGCCCCACCGGCACCAACGTCTGCGACTTGATGATTTTGCTGATTGGGTGAGGTTGCGGCCGGAGGTCCAAGAAGGTAGGATGAATGGAAGGAATCATGACCGACGAAACCGTCCACGTCCCGAAGGAAATCGTCTGGGACCATCGGGAGCCGCCGGATAATTTGATGTGGCGGCTTCAGCGGCTGGCCGATTTTTTCCCGGCCTACGGGGCGGACCGCAAAACCGTGCGGCTGCTGTTCCAGCATCGGGACCGCCTCAAGCTGGAACCCGGCCGCTACAAACTCATCGGGATGTACCATGACGCCTGGCAAAATGCCGATTCTCGCGGGGATTGACGACAACCCGGTCCTGACCGGCTGGCAGAAGCGGTTCCTTCGGGAATTTATCCGCTCGGACCTTCGGGAGACCTTCCGGCTGGCCGGAGGGACGGCGCTGAGCGCGTTTTACTTGCGCCATCGCGATTCCGAGTATCTCGACTTTTTCTCCAGTGAGTCGGTGTCGATGGAGGCGCTGGACGCCTTTCTCCAATCTCTGGATTTCGTCCAAAACATCCGCTTTTTTCGCCGGTACGACCGCCGGATTTTTTCGCTGGAACTCCCCGATGGAAGCCCGCTGAAGACCGAATTTACCCGGTATTCCCTTCCGGACCTGGAGCCTCCCGTGGAAGTGGAAGGACTCTTTGTGGAAAGTTTCCCGGACATCGTGGTCGGAAAGCTTTGCGCCGTCGCGGATCGCTCCGAGATCAAGGATTACGTGGATTTGTACGTCGCCACCAGGGAAGATCCGGATTCGTTATGGGACTGGTGCCGTGCGGCGGAAATCAAATGCCAGATCGCCGGAATCCAGCACATCCTGGAATCCCGGCTTCT
>JBKHDD010000071.1:0-22453 GCA_046541515.1 Desulfococcaceae bacterium | reverse complement strand
TTCGGTTTCCGCCTGAATGGAAACGGCTTGTTCGAACGTCAATAGATTCTTGCGCAAATATAAGGCCAAGACGTTGCGAAATTCACTGCGCCATAGCGTTGGAACCGCCCATTTCGGGGAAGCTTTTAAAAGAGATTCGGCTTTGGCGGTGTGCTCGGTGGGCAAAAAGAGGTAGGTTAAAATATTGGTATCAAAGACAATCATGGCCGCCCTTGTTCGATGGCCTCTTTTATGTCGGCCACGGTCACTTTTCCAGCGGGGATCTGTTGCCGCAAATTCCGTACTCGCTGCAACCGCTCCGAGGTAGATATTTTTCGCGGGGTCAGGACCGTCTCCAGGCAATAAATAATTTCGTTGTTGAGACTGCGGCGGTGCGTTTGGGCGGCCTCTTTCAGTTTTTCATAGAGGTCGTCCGGCATGTTTTTAATCGTCAACGTAGGCATCGGCGCCTCCCTTTTGGAGCCATAATTGTTTCAATTTGGTTTCGCGTCAAGGTCGGCATTGGCGTTAAATCCCAAAAACGAATCGACCAACCCATATGACCGAAACCACAGCCAATATTGCCTATGCGATTTTTCCGTTTGCAGTTTGGTCGGCCTGGGCGTTTTTCAGCGAAACCCGGCATAATCATGACTATCGGCAACCTTTTTCTTGACACCCGCCGCTATCTGCCAAACGTTAAATATTCAAATCGTTGCGCATCTGGTTGCGGATGTGCCGGAATGCATCGGCGATATTCGGACGGTTCGGGATATCGATGGACGCGGGGGTGTGAAACCTGCAACAATCCCCATCCTTCTGTCCAATCCCGGCCATTTTGCCCGTTGGCGTCCGGTTGACGGACAATGATGGGTATTTCGGGAGGCGCATAATAAGACGGAAAGCGATACGCTCCTTGCGCAATATTGGGAGTCTGACGCAGACCTGCTTTGCTCGTTTCCCGCCCGATGGCCCGGATATGGACGAGGAGGCTGGTTCCAACGTTTTGCACGAGCCTCCGCAACGCCTGTCCGTCCGGACTAATCAACAACAAGGGATGATCTGGGATATGCATTCCCAGAAACCCCGGCAAGGAGGAAAGCGTTATGCGCATTGCAAAAGAAAACGTGCCCGTTCGAATTGACGTACCTGGAGCCACCGCCCGACAACAGACCGATTTCGGAGATGTGACCGGATACGGCAAGATGGGGGCGGAGTTCTTCTCCTTCGGAGCCGGAACGGACATTACCGAACTGCTCCAAGGGCTCGAAGGCGACAGTTGCCAGTGTCCGCACTGGGGCTATGTGGTGAAGGGGGCGATTACCGCCATTTACAGCAACGGCGAGGAGGAAACGGCCGTGGGTGGCGATCTCTTCCATTGGCCATCGGGGCACAGTGTCCGGGCGGAAGAAGACACTGAAATCGTGATGTTTAGCCCACAGGACGAGCACGGCGAAGTGATCGAGCACATCCTCCGAAAAGTCGGAGGTTGATCCATTGGGTTCCCCGTGAGCCGAGGCGACTTCGGAAGGCGCTTCAAGCGCGCCTTCCGGAGCGTCTATTTCGATTCGTGAATCCTTGTCGCCGTGCTGAACTCCCTAGCCATCGGCGTATTCTTTGCCAGCCCTTCCTTCCATCCATTTCCCATTCGCGAAACGCTTGACGACCGCGATCCGCCTTTGCTCAAATTATCCCTACGCCCAAGCAATCCATGCAAAGGATAGAAGATGCCCAAATCCCCCTTTCATCTGGTGGAAGTCGGCCCCCGCGACGGTTTCCAAATGGAATCCCGCGCCGTGCCCACCGGCCTCAAGGCGGTCATCGTGGAGACGCTGGTCGCCGCCGGGTTGCGGGAAATCCAGATTGCCGCTTTCGTCCATCCCCGCCGGGTTCCCCAGATGGCCGACGCCGAAGACCTGGTGGGGCGGCTGCCCCGGGATCCGGATGTCCGCTACACGGGTCTCGCCCTGAACGTTCGGGGCGTGGAGCGGGCCGCGGCCAGCGGCCTTTCGGCGGTGGAGGTCTCCATTTCCGCAAGCGACGCCCACGGTCGGCGCAACGCCGGCATGGACCGGGAATCGGCTCTGGGAACGGGGCGGGAGATGGCCCGACGCGCCCGGGAACTGGGGCTGGAGGTTGTGGCCAGCGTCCAGTGCGCCTTCGGTTGCGTCTACCAGGGCGCGGTTCCCCTGGATCATGTGAACGCGGCCGCGGAAGTCTTTCTGGCGGAAGGGGTGGAGCGGCTGACCCTGGCCGACACCACCGGCATGGCCACGCCGCCGGAGGTGTCGGCGCGGATCGAAGCGGTCCGGGAAATCGCGGGCGGAACGCCCCTTGGGCTCCATCTCCACGACACGCGGGGGCTGGGTCTGGTCAACGCCATGGCCGGACTAAAGGCGGGCGTCGCGGCCCTGGACACCGCGTTCGGGGGCCTGGGCGGCTGCCCCTTCGTGCCGGGCGCGGCGGGAAACATCCCCACCGAGGAGACGGTCTATCTGCTGGAATCGCTGGGCCTGGAGACCGGCGTGGACCGGGAGCGGGTGGCCGACTGTTCCCGCCGCATGGCGGACTTTTTCGGGCGACCCCTGGCGGGGCGGCTGTATCGGCTTGCGGACGCGGGGCAAGAGGGCGAAGAACAAACGCTCGTTGGATGAGGGACGGAAAAGGCCAGGGAAAACCCGGCCGCTATTCGGGTCCCTCCCCGGTTTCCGATTCCTCCTGGGGCAGGAAAGTGGCCTCGTCCAGCGAGAGGGTGCGAACCACTCTGCGGCCGTCGGGGGCGACTTCGTCGTAGGTGAACACCGGCCGGGAAGCTGCGGGCGGGCGACCCCATCCGGCCGAGGCTTCCCCGACCCGATCCGGCTTTTCCCCCGCGATTTCCCGGGCGCGGCGGATGATCCGGTCGGAAATCTGATTGATCAGTTCCCGCTGACGGCCTTCGGGAGCGTTTCGGGACCGATCCTGACCGGGCGTTTCGGGGTCGGTTTTCCGCTGGGACAGTCGCCGGGCGTAGGCTTCCAGCACATGTTGGATTTTATAGCTCGGAATATCCATTCCCCCTCGCCGGCCCCGCTTCCGGTCGTTTCCGTGCCTCGGAGACGGGCTTGCCCGGCGACCCGTCAATTCCGCCGTCCGGGGCCGGCCGTCGTTTCCATGCCGCTCCGGCCCGTAACGCCTCGGATCTGGTTTTCCAAAGCGTCGGGCGGCAAATTCGGCCCGTGGTTTTCGGCGATGACCGCGGAACCCAAGGGCGGTCCCCGGCGATCGAATCCGCCGTCCCCGCCCGCCACAAGGCATTCCAGGCGTTCTCCCTTATCGCTCCCGGAAAAAATCCTGGATGAACCGCAGGTGACTTTCAAACGCCACGGCGGGCAGGGCGTCGGCCCGGAAAAATCCGACCTCGTCGGCGTCGTCGCCCGCCTGGGGATTCCCGCTGTATTCCCGCACCAGAAAACAGATCAGGGCCACCGTGTTGTAGTCGCGGTTGGGCGTGGCGTCGGCGTCCAGTATCCGGGCGATCCGCCCCCGGATTCCGGTCTCCTCGTACAATTCCCGCAGCGCCGTTTCCCGGGGCGACTCCCCCAGCTCCATGAACCCGCCGGGCAAACACCACTGGCCCAGGCCCGGCGGCACGCTGCGACGCACCAGCAGAAGTCGATCCGACTCGTCCAGCAGGATCACGCAGGCGGAGGGTACCGGGTTTTCGTAGAGGGGACCGCAGGTTTCGCAATACAGGCGATCCCGCCCTTCCCATTGGCGTCGGGCCACCCGAACGCCGCAATAGACGCAGAAGCGTTTTTCGCGATTTCCCATGGATTCAGTCGTCGAAATCGCCGGCCGGACCTTTGTCGCCGGCGATGCCGGCGGCCCGTTCGACGATTTTCTCCGGCGTCCAGTCGGCCGGGTCCTCGATGCGGGAGGCCGTTGGCCCCGGATCGTAGCCGCCCGCGTCCAGGATGGCCGCCATCACCGGTTCCGCCGAATTTCCCGCGTTGAAGACGTGGGTGATCATCTCGTGGACGAAGGTTTCCACCCGCCGGGCCATCCGCTCCCGGACGCCCCGGCGCTGGCCGAGAATCCGGTTTTCAAAGGGCAGGTTCAACTTCTTGTAGTCGCCGCCCTTCCAGCCCTGGTCGGCCGCGTGGGCGGTCATTTCGGCCCAGAGTTCGTCGGTGACGCCCTCGTTCGGCATTTTGATGAAATTTCCGTCGTCGTCCAGGATGGCGTTGCCGTAGTCGTTGACCTTGAGCCCCCAGGCGACCATTTGAAGCGCCGTGGCCACGTTGGCCTTGGTGGTCCGGGTCTGTTCCGCGATGGCGCGGAGGCGGTCCGAACTGTTGCCCGAAGTGCCGTGCTGGGCGCCGGAAACCCCGTAAGGGGCCAAGGCCTGGTGGATTTCGGCGGTCAGCTCCACCTGGATGCCTTCGTCGCTGGCCTCGATGCCGTGGGTGGTGCCGTTGTTCAGGGCGATCCAGTTGGGGAAGATTTCGTGGGCGTTGAGGCCCCGGATGAGAAACAACGCCTCTTCGGCGGTGGACAGGCCCGACTTCCCTTTGATTTCGCCCACCTCGGTTTCCAGGCCCGACCAGGGAGGGACCACGTCCCGGATCACTTCGACGCTGGCGAGCAGGTTCTGGTCGTCGGGCATGTGGGAGGCGTCGATGGCGATGGAGGTGATGCCGGCGTCGAACAGCGAGGGAATTTCGGCCTTGGCCGGGGCCACGTCCTCGGGCTTCTTGATGCCGTAGTGGTCCGCGTGGACCGCCACCGGGACGGTGACGCCCATCTCGTTCATGAGGGCGTCCACCTGGCGGGCGATGTTCCAGAAATGGACCGGACAGTAGGTCGATTCCGACCGGGCGATTTCCACGATCAACGCGGCGTTGGCCCGCTGGGCGGCCTGCAGCGCGCCGCGAATGACCAGATGGCTCCGGCCGTTGGCGGCGATGCAGATCGATCCGCCCCGGTCTCGGAAACCGCGATCGATGAATTTTCCGCTGACGATCAAGGCGCGGGAATGGGGAAACAGTTTGACAATGTTCGGGGGACGGCCGATCCGGAGCGCGCGCTCGAAATCGGTGCTCATGGGAAACCTCCTCCGCCGGGCCGCGGCGTTCTCGCCTTGTCAATGAAGATTCGGGGAACTATCGTAGGAAATGGAAATCGCGCGGGGGCCAATTCCAAAATGGAAAACCGCCCTGGGCGATTTTTCGATAACCATCCTAAATAGAAACGCAATTGAACGCAAGGAGAAAACGGCCGCCGGGATCGGATACCGCCTTGTTCCCCCCGATGGTAAAACTGGAAACCGAAGCGCACCCAAGGAGGTTTGACCATGTCCGAAGCGATCGCGAAATTGTTAGGCGACGAGGCCGATTATCTGCTCAATCACGAAAGCAAAACCATTTCACGGGACCAGTTGCATCTGCCCGGCCCCGACTTCGTGGATCGGGTGGTGGCCGGAACCGACCGGGGCATTCCGGTGCTTCGCAGCCTTCAGACCCTGTTCAACCACGGCCGCCTGGGGGGCACCGGCTACGTCTCGATCCTTCCGGTGGATCAGGGCATCGAACATTCCGCCGGGGCGTCCTTCGCCCCCAATCCCATCTATTTCGATCCCGAAAACATCGTGAAGCTGGCCATGGAGGGCGGCTGCAACGCCGTGGCCTCCACCCTGGGCGTGCTGGGCGCGGTGGCCCGGAAATACGCGCACAAGATCCCCTTCGTCCTCAAGATCAACCACAACGAACTGCTTTCCTACCCGGGGAACTACGATCAAATTCTCTTTGCGAGCATCGACCAGGCGTTTGAAATGGGGGCCATCGCGGTGGGGGCGACCATTTACTTCGGGTCGGAGGGCAGCAATCGGCAGATTCAGGAAATTTCCCAGGCGTTTCGATACGCCCACGAATTGGGAATGGGCACGATTCTCTGGGCCTATCTCCGGAATTCGGCCTTCAAGGCGGACAAGGACTATCACGTCTCCGCCGACCTCACGGGGCAGGCCAACCATCTGGCCACGACCCTGGAGGCCGACATCGTGAAGCAGAAGCAGGCGGAAAACAACGGGGGCTACACCGCCGTCAATTTCGGCAAGACCCACCCCAAGGTCTACGAGGAGCTGACCAGCGAACACCCCATCGACCTGGTGCGGTATCAGGTGGCCAACTGCTACATGGGCCGCGCCGGACTGATCAACTCGGGCGGCTCTTCGGGAGACAACGATCTGGCCCAGGCGGTGCGCACCGCCGTCATCAACAAACGGGCCGGCGGCATGGGCCTCATCAGCGGGCGAAAGGCCTTCCAGAAGCCGATGGACCAGGGCGTGAAACTGCTCAACGTCATCCAGGACGTCTATCTGGATTCCGGCGTGACCATTGCCTGAGGCAATGGCCAATGGGCAACGGACCGATTCCCTTGTGACCGTTGCCTCGCGTCCACCGGGGAGAGGCCGGCGCTACTCCGCCTCCTCCCCGTTCTCGGCCCGGTCGGACCGGAGATCGGACAGGATTTCCCGAATCTGCGGGGCGAAGGACTCCGGGGCGAAAATCTCGCCCCAGCCCCGCTGGGCCTGGAACAGGCCGTCGTAGGCGGTGTCGTGGTAGTTCCGGATGCGGAACGGAATGTTTTCCTCCTCCAATACCGGCTCGATGAGCTGGGCCTCGAAGGGGTCCTCCAGGATTTCAATGCCGACGAAATCTTCCTCGGGATAGTGGCTTTCGGTTTCGATTGTGGGTTCGATCATGGAGATTCCTCCTCTTCCTCTTCGGGGTAAAATACGCGCGTAAGAATGAGGCCGTGGGCGGGGGCGGTGGCGGCGGCCCGGGACCGGTCCCGGGCGGCGATGATTTCCGGCACGGCGTCCGGCCGGGTTTTCCCAATACCCACCGAAATCAGGGTTCCGACGATGTTCCGGACCATGTAGCGAAGGAAGCCGTCGGCCGAAAGAACGATTTCGAAGCGGTTCGCGTCCGCCTGCCGAATTTCCGCCGTCCGGATTTCGCGCACGGCGTGGTTTCGGGGGCTCCCGGCGCCTTCGAACGCCTGGAAATCGTGCCGGCCCCGGAAGTGAACCAGCGCCGCCTCCATCGCGAAAAGGTCCAGCGGACGCTTGATCCACCAGCGATATCGTCGCTCCAGAGCCGAAGGCCGTTCCCGGTTCAGCAGTCGATAGGCGTAGGTTTTTCCAAGCGCGCTGAACCGGGCGTGGAAATCGTCCGCCGCCTCGCGGACCTCATGGACCACCAAATCGTCTCCGGTGAGGCCGTCCAGGGCGTTGCGGATGGTTTCCGCCGGCAGCCGGGTTTGGCAACGGAAGCTGGCCACCTGGGCGAGCGCGTGGACGCCGGCGTCGGTCCGGCCCGATCCGGCCACGGATACCGGACCGCCCGTCAGGGTGGCCAGCGCCGCCTCCAGCTCTCCCTGCACGGTTCGCTCCCGCGCCTGCCGCTGCCAGCCGTGAAAATCGGTTCCGTCGTACTCCACGGTCATCCGGAAATTGCGCTTGGCCATCACAGCGTCAGCACCAGGGTGAGGGAGACGAACGAAAGCAGGGTGGACATGACCACCGCCGCCGACGCCAGTTCCGTGTTGCTGTTCAACTGGGACGACAGGACGTAGATGGCGGTGGAGGTCGGCAGGGCGAAAAAAATCATCCCCACGTGGAACGCCGTTCCGGTTACGCCGAACAGCCGCAAAAAACCATAGCCCACAAGCGGAAAAATAACCAGTTTAAATCCCGCCGCAATCACGGAAAGGCCCAGATGGCCCCGCAGGTTGTCCAGGGTGAGCGCGCCCCCGATGGAGAGCAGGGCCAACGGAAGGGTGGCGCTGGAGGCCAGTCCCAGGGCGCGGTCCACGAAGGACGGAAACATGTTGATGGTCCGGGCGTAGAGCAGGCCGGCCAGGCAGGCCAGAATCAGCGGGTTGGAAATCAGCGCCCGAAGGGTCAGCCGGAACCGCTCGCGGCCGGTGACCTCCCGGCCCGAAAACCAGATCAAAGTGGAGACGGCGAGCACGTTGATGAGCGGAATCACGATTCCGACCAAAAGCCCGAACAGCCGGACCCCCTCGTCGCCCAACGCGTTGACGATGATCGCCATGCCGATGTAGGTGTTGAACCGGTAACAGCTTTGGGAAAAGGAGCCGGCTTCGAAGTTTCCCACCGCCAGCCGGATGTAGAGGGTGCTGACGGCGTACAGGGTCAGGATGGCGGCCACCGACGCCAGAACGAGATCGGCGGGGATGCCGGCGTCGGTGCGGGCCCCGCCGATTTTCCAGAACAGCATGGCGGGGAAAAAGATAAAATAGATAAGCCGGTCCGAGGTGGCCAGAAAGGCCGCCGTGGTCATCTCGAACCGTCGCAACAGACGGCCGAGCACCAGGAGGGCGAAGACCGGGAACAGGCCGTTCAGCACCAGGGCCATGAAACATTACAACCGGTTGCAGGGGATGTTCGCCAAGGCTTCCTCCATGGCGTCATCCATTTCGTCGGTCAATTCTTCCAGGGAAAATCGCGCGTCGCAGTCCCGGCAACGCCACTCCACTTTCCGTCAGCGCCGCCGGAGGATCAGCTTTCCGTCGCAGCGCGGGCATCCCGGGCCGCTGGCGGGTTTGGGTTTGAAAAAAGATTTCATGGCGGCCTCCGTGGGGTGGACGGATCGTCCCTCTTGGTCTGGACGTCCTGCCGAATGCCGTTTTGAATGCCTACGCCAATGCCGACGCCAACGATTGACAAGCCCGCCCGAAACCGATTATATCTGGCGGGTTAACCGGAAATCGGTCCCCGATAAACGATGGGGTGGGGCGCGGTCCGCCCGATCTTCGTTTTGGGTTTCCGCTTCGGTGTCGGGGAGCGGGAACCTGGAAAAAAGCGAGATAGTAGGCCCGTTGCGCCGGAATGTCAAAGCCGGAAGGGCGAAAATCGGAAAGAAGGCAAAGGAAGACGGAATGGAACAGGGATTTTGCCCGGGATTCCGGGCCGCCGCGGTGGCCGCCGGCATAAAGTATCGCCATCGATTGGATTTGGGTCTGGTGGTCTCCGACGTTCCCGCCGGCGTGGCCGGCGTGTTCACCCGCAACCGGGTGGTCGCCGCGCCGGTGCGGCTGGACCGGGAACGGGTCCGGGGCGGCCGTTGCCAGGCCGTGCTGGTGAACAGCGGCAACGCCAACTGTTGCGCCGGCGGCGTGGGCATGCGGGACGCCCTGGCCATGTCGCGGTCCGCCGCCGAAGCCCTTTCCCTGCCGGACGAATTGATCTGCGTGGGCTCCACCGGCGTCATTGGCCAGCCCCTGCCGGTGGATCGGATTGCCTCGGCCGTGCCCGAACTCGCCAAAAGCCTTCGGCCCGACGGCCTGGAAGACTTCGCCAAGGCCATCCTGACCACCGATCTGGCGACCAAGACGGCCACCGCCCAGGGGCGGGCCGGGGGCCAAACCTTCACCGTGACCGGCGTGGCCAAAGGATCGGGCATGATCCGGCCGGACATGGCCACCATGCTCTGCTACGTTTTTTCGGACGCGGCGGCCTCGCCGGAGACCTTGCGCCAGGCCCTGCGCGCGGCGACGGACGCCACCTTTAACCGGATCACCGTGGACGGCGACACCAGCACCAACGACACCGTGCTGCTGTTGGCCAACGGCGTGTCCGGCGCGTCCGTAGATTCGGAGCCGGGACGTGGCGCGTTTCAAAAGGCGCTCCTGCAAGTCATGGACGCCTTGGCCCGGATGGTGGTGCGAGACGGCGAGGGGGCGACCAAGCTCTGCGAGGTGGCCGTGCGAGGGGCGCTGACCGACGCCGACGCCCGGGCCGTGGCAGACACGGTGGCCCATTCCAGCCTGGTGAAAACCGCGCTCTTCGGAGAAGACGCCAACTGGGGCCGGATTGTCGCGGCGGCGGGGCGGGCCGGCGCGCCGCTTGTGCCGGAAAAGCTCGCCATTTTTTTCAACGACGTCCAGATGGTGGCGGATGGGGCCGGCCTGGGAGGGGAGGCCGAAACCCGGGCCACCGAGGTGCTCAAGACCCCCGAGTACACCCTGACCATCGACCTGGGATTGGGCGAAGGGCGGGCCTCGGTGCTGACCTGCGATTTTTCCTTCGACTACGTTCGGATCAACGCCGATTATCGGACGTGAGCCATCCGACTGGCATGAATGGATGAAATTCATCTCCTTGCGCGTGTCGCACCCGGCCGAGTTTTGATCGAAAAGTGATCGAATTCCCCAATCTTCCAAAGTCAACACGGAGGACCCCCATGATCAAAGTCAAAACCTTCACCAGTCCCCTGAAGATATTCGAGGCCAAGAACGAATTGATGGCCCTGGATCAAAACGTGAACGCGTTTCTGGAGAAAACGGGCGTCAAGCGGGTGGTTTCGGTGAGCGACGCCTGCACCACCGACGACTCCGGCGCAAGCATCGGCCTGATCCGGGTCGTGACGTTCGAAGTCTGATTGCCGTGGGCGAACCGGTCCGTCTGCAAAAGTTTCTTTCCGCCGCGGGGGTCTGCTCCCGGCGACGAGGCGAGCGGTATATCCAGGCCGGCCGGGTGCGGGTGAACGGGAAAGTGGTGACCGAAATGGGCACGCAGGTGGACCCGGACGCCGACCGGGTGGAGTTCGACGGGCGGCCCGCGACCATCCAGAAACGCTCGCTCTACCTGGCCCTGCACAAGCCCAAGGGTTACGTTGCGAGTTGCGATCAGCCGAAGACGCCCATTGTGCTGGACCTCATCGATTTGCCGGAGCGGGTGTATCCCATCGGTCGGCTGGACAAGGACTCCACCGGGCTCTTGTTGCTGACCAACGACGGCTTCCTGCACCACCGGCTGGCCCATCCGTCCTTCGACCATGAGAAGGAGTACCTGGTGACGGTGGACCGGAAAATCAGCGACGGGGCGCTGCAGAAAATGGCCGACGGCCTGCCCGTCCAGGGGGCTCGAACGCGGCCCGCCCGGGTGGAACGGCTGGGGCCGGACCGGTTTCGGATCATTCTTCAAGAGGGACGCAATCGCCAGATTCGTCGCATGGTGGGGAAGGTCGGCGCGGAGGTCGTGACCTTGAAGCGAATTCGCGTGGCCGGGGTGCGACTGGGCGGCTTGGCCGAAGGGGAATGGCGGCATTTGACCGACGCGGAACGGGACGCCCTGCTTTCGGGGCTTCAAAAGAAATCGGTCCGGAATTCCCCCGCTTCCCCCAAAAGGGCCGCCGCTCGATCCACGCGTTCGGGCGCCGGCAAAACCGGGAGGCGAAGAGGGCGATAGCCGGCCCGGCGGCAAGTGTCCGCCGGCAGGGTTTCCAGCCGGACCGCCGCCGCCTCGTCTTCGGATCGCGCGGCGTCCTTTTCAAACGGCAACCGCTCCAACAGCAGCACGGCGGCGTGCCCAAAGCGTTTGGCCGCATCCATGGCCTCTCCGGGGTCCAGCTTGTGGAACCGAAGGTAGGCCGCGCGGTTCAGCAATTCCCGGTCCAAAAACAGCGGCTGGTCCGGCCGCAGCCCCTGAGCGGCGCGCGCCGCTGGAACGCCAGGGGATCGCGACGGATCTGTTCCAGGGTTCGGCCCTGTCGAAGCTCCGATTCGATGAGCGCCCGGGCGGTTTCCGGAACCACGGCGAAGCCCCGGCGAGCCAACGCTTCCAGGAGGGTGGTTTTTCCGGAACAGGGCGCGCCGGTCGACACGATCCGTCGCGTGGAAATGGGGGAAGGGGACACCGGACCTCCGGAAGAAAGGCGGCATTGCCCCGCGTGCACGGAACATAAGACGGAAATCCGCCCCAACGACCCGCAACCCCCGGAAACGGAACCCTTTCATGACCGACGCCGAATCCCGCATTCCCCGTCTCGCCGCGGCCTATAAACGGCTCGCGCCGGGTCCGTTGCCCCCGGAAGATCCCCAAGGGGTGGCCGTGGAAGGCATTCTGGAGCCGACCCTCTCCGCCCTTTTTCAGACGCTGGAACGGTCCCCCGGGCGAACCCCCGTCCGCTGGACCGCCGTGGGGGGGACCGGCGTCTCCACCCTGCTGGGCCGGTTGATTGCGTCCGATTTCGTCGCCGAACGATACCATCCGGTTTTCGTTTCCCTGGCGGGAAGTCTCCACCTGCTGGACGCCCGGCCCGCCGATCTGGAATTCATCGCCTATCTGGCCCTGGCGGACGCCGCCCCGGCGGCGGGGATTGACCCGGGCGTGGACAATCTGCGGAAGTTGCTGGGCGCTTCCACTCGAAAGGGCGCCGGGGCGGAAGAGCTTCGACCGCACCATCTCCGGCGGCGGCTTCGGGCCGACGGCCGGTTTCGGGCCATCCTTCGGGAGGAGCTGGAGGCCGACCCCGACCGGCTCTCCGCGGCGCTCGCGGAACTGGCCGGCAAATTTTCCCGGAACACGGTGGGGGCCTATCAACTCACCGAAGACGCCCTCCGTCGGCTCCGGGAGGCGGAAGTCTCCGACCGGGTGCTGGAGGCGGTGGCGGGGTTGATGGGCCGTTCCTTTCGGGGCGAAGTCGGCTTTTTCCGGGCCCTGGAAAACGCCGTGGGCGAGCTTCAGGCCCTTCATTACAAGCCCCTGTTTCTGGAACACGCCTGGGCGGAGGCGCCCCGAGACCCGTTGCTGGTGGTGGACGACATCGGCAAGCTGGGCCGGGGCGCGGCGGAAACCCTTTTCGGGGCCGGGGGATTGGACTTTTCGGCGCGGGGGATCAAACTGTTGGCCGGCCTGCCGCCCCGAACCATGATCGGCGACGCTCCCGGCGTAGATTTGGCCCCGGCCCTGCGGCCGACGCCCCTTCGGGACCGGGAGGGACGGCCCGATCCCGAAGGCGTGGAGCGACTTCGGGAGGTGTTGGCCCGTCGCCTGGACCCGGACATCGCCCCCGGCGAGGCGCTGACCCCGTTGATCCAGGGGAGCGGCGGGGTGTTGCGGGACCTGCTGTCGTTGGCCCGAAAGGCCTTGGCGCGAGCCGCCGCCGAGGACGCCGATCGACTGAGCCGGGACCTCGCGGCGGCGGCCGTTCAAAGCGAAGCCCGGCTGCGAACCCGATTTCTGGATCGGGAGACCCACGGCAACGCGTTGGAACGGATCGCGGAAACCCGAACGTTGAACGCCGTGCCGGAAGGGGAGGCGGCCTATCTCCTGCGGTACGGTTTTGTTCTCCCAAACGGCCCCGCCGAGGGCGATCCCTGGTTTGAGCCCGCTCCCGCCATTCTCCCCAACGGAGAGGAGGCCCGGCCATGACCTCGGCCCCTCCCGCCGCCGCGGACGGCTTGAAGGCGCTGCAATCGGAACTGGCCCTCGGGGCCACCGGGGTGTTCGCGGTCATCTGCCCCGACGCCGACTGCCGGGAAGTGTGCCGCCAATTCGAATTGAAGGAGGCGCCGGGCCGGGCCAGGTTCCGGCTGGACCTGACCGAGATCGACGCCGATCCTTCCATGCTGGAGCCGCGATCGGCGCCGGCGGAGGGGCGGCTGGTGCAGGTGCTGGGAATCGAGCACCTGACCGAGGCGGCTCGCATGGATTTGATGGGACGCCTGCAGGGGCTATTGCTCCATCCGGCCGACGTGGTGCTGGTGTGGATGCCGGCGGCCTTCGAGCGGCAGCTCTTCTTTTTGGCCCCGGAACTCCACGCCCAGATCCTGGGGAGTTTCGATCTGACCCCGTCCGGCGCGGAAGTCCCGGCCCGAAGTCGAAAAAAACCGCCCGCCCTGCCTCCCGAGGCGGTGAACGAATACTTTCAGACCCTGATCCATCAGTATGAAAACTGGGCCGAAACCCGCCGGAGCGGCCATGGCTTTCTGATTCCCGAAATGGCCACCGTGGATTTGCGCGGGGGATATCGGCCGACCTTTTTCGCCAACAAGCAGGGCAAACAATTTTTGCTGGACGATCTGCTGGACCGCTTCGCGGCCGATCCCAACCTCAATTTTCTCGGGGTGCTGGGCGGGGTCGGTTCCGGCAAGACCGCCTTCGCCCTCCATTATTTCGTGGAACGGGTGCGCCGGTTCCTCGCCGCGCCGGAGGCGGAGCGGATGCCGGTCTTTCTCTCCCTGGCGGGAATCTCCGGCCGGCTCAACGTCGAAGCGCATCTCATCGATCGATTCGAGGCCTGCTTCGGGGTGCGGCTTTCGGTGATCGCCCTTCAGGACCTGCTTCTGCGCGGCCGATTTTTCTTCTTCGTGGACGGATTCGACGAGATGGGGTCGGCCGAGGACCGGTTTTTAACCGAGACCCACCTGGAAGCCATTTCCCGGCTGGCCATGAAAAATGTGCTTCTGGAGGACGGTCTGGAAAAACCTCAACCGGCCAACAAGGTGGCGCTGACCAGCCGACCCCACTATTTTTTGGCCGACGCCGCCGGCGGGTTGGCCAATTTTTCCCCGTTGTACCGGGAATATGCCGCCTCGGGCAATTTTCAGCTGGTGCACCTGCTTCCCAAACGGTTCTCCGACCCCGAGGATTTCCGAAAATTCGTGGTCCACGCGCTGGGCGACGGCATCGCGGCCCGCAATCTGCTTGGCCTGGCGGGCCGCGCGGAATCGCTGGTCCCCGTCCCGTTGCTTCGGGAAATGATCGCCCGAACGGTTCCGATTTGGCGCGACCGGGACGAAGTGGGGTTGGCCGATCTGTTCAGGGCCTATACCGATCTGTGGCGCGACCGGGACGACTGGCGGTCCCGCCTCACGGCGGAGGGACGGGGGGCGCTGCTGCGTCGGATGGCGCTCCGCATGGTGAGCGGGGAGAACACGCCGCGCCTCTCCGGAGATCGACTGCCGGCCCCTTCGGAAGCCCACGTAAAGGAAACCCGGGGCGGCGGGGCCGATCCGTCGGCGGAATCCCTGGCCACCTGCGAGTTCGTTTCCCGGGACGAAACCGGCGCGTTTGGCTTTGTCCACCCGGCCTTCGCCCATTTCTTCTGCGCGGAAAGCTGTCTGGACCGGATTCGGAAGGGCGGGGAGAACCCGGTGCCCCACGAGAAGCTTGGACCGGACGTGCGCGGTTTTTTGGCCGCCATTCTCTCCGGGGAAAAAGGCGATCTGGAACGACTTCCGCTTTCCGGCGTCCACCTGGAAGGGGCGAATCTCTACCAGGCGAACCTTCGGAGCGCGCGGCTGGACAGGGCCGCGCTTTCCGGGGCGGTGCTGATGAACGCCAACCTGGCCGGGGCCGACCTCACCGCCGCCGACCTTTCCAACGGGCGGCTGACCCGGGCCGATCTTTCCGACGTGGATCTCTCCGGCGCCAACCTGACCGGCGCTCGGCTGCGGGACGCCGATCTGTCCGGCGCGCGACTGAACGGGGCCGACCTGCGGGGCGCGGATCTGCGCGGGGCGCGAATGCGCGGCGTTCGGGCGGCCTGGGTCGATTTCCACGAGGCCGACCTGACCGGCGCCGACCTTTCGAACGCCATTTTGTCCGATGCGGTGATGGCGGGTGTCCGGCTTTCCGGCGTGCGACTCAAGGGGGCTCACGCGTCGGGCGCCAATTTCTCCGGCGCCGACCTTTCCGGCGCCGACGCGGTGGAGGCCGACCTTTCCGGCGCCGACCTTTCCGGCGCGAATCTCTCCGGAGTCAATTTCACCTGGGCCAATCTGGAGGCGGCCATCTTCACCGGCGCGAACCTTCAGGAGGCCAAGCTTCGGGAGAGCAATCTGGAGCGGGCCGCGTTGACCGGCGTGACGGCCCGGCGGGCCGATTTCCGGCTGGCCCGCATGGCCGGGGCCCGCATGGCCGAAGCCGTTCTGCGGGAGGCCGATTTTTCCCAGGCCGTGATGAAGCGGGTCCGGCTGGATCGTGCCGACCTTTCCTGGGCGCTGCTGAACAAAACCCGGCTGGACGGGGCGGAGCTGGCCAACGCCCGCCTCAACATGGCCAAGCTGATGGACGCCTTTCTGGTGGGGGCGCGGCTGAGCGGAGCGGACCTGACCTGGGCCGATCTGAGCCGGGCCGACCTCACCGGCGCGGATTTGTCCGAAACCAATCTCAGCGAGGCGGACCTGAGCAACGCCAAGCTGGTGGGGGCCCGGATGGAAAACGCCGTCTGCCGGGAGACCACCTTTTCCGGCGCCGACCTCGCCGACGCCGTCAATCCGCCGGCGGTCTGCTTCGAGCGAGAGAAATAGCGTGCGCTACGAAGGCCCCATCTATCGACCGCCCAGCGAGGCCGATTCCCTGCTGATCCAGGCCACCGTGGGCTGCCCCCACAACCGATGCGCCTTCTGCATGGTCTACAAAAACGGCCCCCGCTTTCGCGTCCGGCCCGCGGAAGACATCGTCGCCGATCTTCGGGAGGCCCGACGGACGCGGGGGCGGAACGTCCGCACGCTCTTCCTTCCGGCGGGCAACACCATCGCCATGCCCACCGACGCCCTCGTCTCGGTGCTGGAAGCGGCCCGGAACATCTTCCCGGCGTTAAAGCGGATCACCGTCTACGGCTCCTCGCCCATGATCCGGCGGAAGGGGCCGGACGATCTGGCGCGGCTGGCCCGGGCCGGTTTGTCCCGGATTCACGTTGGCCTGGAAAGCGGGGACGACGAAGTGTTGCGGCGGATCGTCAAGGGAACCACCGCCGGGGAGCAGGAGACCGCCGGCCGGTGGGCGATGGAAGCCGGAATCGAACTCAGCGTCTACGTGATCTTGGGCATCGGGGGCGTGGAACGTTCCGCCCAACACGCCGGGGCGACGCGGGAGTTGCTGAACCGGCTGTCTCCGGATTTCATCCGGCTGCGCACCTTCGTCCCGAAAGTCCACACGCCGCTGTTGGCCGACGTGGAGGCGGGCCGATTCGAAATGCTGGACGCCCACGGGGTCCTGCGGGAAACTCGGGCGTTGCTGGACGGCCTGACCGCCCGGTCCCGGCTGGCCAGCGACCATTACACCAATTATCTGAACCTTTCCGGAAACCTGCCCGAAGACGTTCCGCGTCTTCTCCGGGAAATCGACGCGGCCCTGGAACGGGACGCCGCCGATTTTCGCCCCTTTTTCGTGGGGAACGTCTAAATTTTTCCTCCTTTCGCCGTTCCGCCCGCCATGCGGGGCGACAACGCCGGGCGGCCCAACCACTTTTCTCATCGGAGCAATACCCATGGTAACCGCTGAATCCCTTCGAAACCGGGAGGACCGAATCGCCATCATCGGGCTGGGGTATGTGGGGCTTCCCCTGGCCGTGCATCTGGCGCGCCATTACGAGGTGGTCGGCTACGACCTGGACCCCAAGCGCGTCCGCGAGCTGACCGATGGTCACGACCGGACCCTGGAGGCCACCGACGAGGAGCTGGCCGGCGTGGACGTCCAGTTCACCGACGATCCCGCCATCCTCTCCCAATGCCGACTCATCATCGTGGCGGTGCCCACGCCCATCGACCGGCACCGGATTCCCGACCTGGTCCCGCTGCGCGGCGCCTCTGAAACGGCGGGCCGCCGGATGAGCCCGGGAAGTTGCGTGGTGTTCGAATCCACGGTTTTTCCCGGCGCCACCGAGGAGATTTGCGTGCCCATCATGGAACGGGAGTCGGGCCTGCGGCTGGGGGCCGATTTCACCGTGGGCTATTCTCCGGAACGGATCAACCCCGGCGACCGGGAACACAGCATCGACAGCATCGTCAAAATCGTTTCCGGCTGGGACGAGGCCACGGCCGACCTGCTGACCGAGGTCTACGGAACGGTGGTCAAGGCCGGGCTTCACCGGGCCTCTTCGATCCGGGTGGCGGAAGCGGCCAAGGTGATCGAAAACACCCAGAGGGACCTGAACATCGCGTTGATGAACGAGCTGGCCATGATTTTCGAACGAATGGGCATCGACACCCAGGAGGTGCTGGCGGCGGCGGCCACCAAGTGGAATTTCCTGCCCTTTCGGCCGGGTTTGGTGGGCGGCCACTGTATCGGCGTGGACCCCTACTATTTGACCTTCAAGGCCGAATCCCTGGGCTACCATCCCGACATGATCCTGGCCGGGCGGCGGATCAACGACGGGATGGGAAAGTTCATCGCCGAACGGACGGTGAAGATGATGATCCGTCTCGGCAAGCAGGTGCGGGGCGCCCGGATGGCGGTTTTGGGGCTCGCCTTCAAGGAGGACGTGCCGGACCTGCGCAACACCCGGGTGGTGGACATCATCCACGAGCTGGAAGACTACGGCATCGAGGTGATGACCCACGACCCCCTGGCCGATCCGGAGGAGGCGGAAAAATACTTCGGTATCCGGCTGCGGACCCTCTCCGAGCTAAACGGCGTGGACGGCGTCATCCTGGCGGTGACGCACCGGACCTACCGGGACATGGGACTGCCCGGCATCGCCCGGCTCTGCTCCACCGGCTCCTCCATGGTCATCGACGTGAAGAGCGCCTTTTCCCCGGCGGAGGCCAAGGCTCTGAACATCCGCTACTGGCGTCTCTGATCTCCGGTGCGATTCCTGTTTCTGGAGCCCTTTTTCAGCGGCTCCCACCGGGATTTCGCCGAAGGACTGGCGGCCCATTCCGCCCACGACCTGGAGCTGGTCACCCTTCCGGGCCGGTTCTGGAAGTGGCGGATGCGCGGCGCGGCCCTGGCTTTTCTTCCCAAAATTCCGGATCTTCGGGATTTCGACGGGCTGCTGGTCACCGACCTGATGAGCCTGACCGATTTCAAGGCCCTGGCCGGTCCGGATTGCCCCCCGACGATGGTCTACTTCCACGAAAACCAGGTGGACTATCCGCTGGGACCGGGCGGCGTGGTGGACTACCAGTTTGGGTTCACCGACATCACCACCTGCCTGGCCGCCGACCGGATCGCCTTCAACTCCGACGCCCACCGCGCCGCCTTCCTGAACCGTCTGCCCGACTTCATCCGGATGATGCCCGACCTGCGGCCCAAATGGGCGGTGGCCGAAATCCGGCGGCGAAGCGGGGTGCTGCGCCCCGGCTGCCAATTTCCCGCCGGCCATCCGCCGCGCAACGAATTCTCGCCTTCCGCAAATCCGCCCCTGGTGATCTGGAATCACCGCTGGGAGCACGACAAGGACCCGGACGCCTTCGCCGACGCGCTGGAAGCGGTGGACGACCGGGGGATTCCGTTCCGGATCGCCCTGGCGGGGGAGCGGTACCGGAACGCCCCGCCCGCGTTCGAACGAATTCGGGAGCGGTTCGGCAAGCGGGTGGTCCGCTACGGTTTTTTAAAGGACCGGGAGGCCTACCGGAAGCTGTTGCTGCGGGGCGACGTGGTGGTGAGCACGGCCCGGCAGGAGAATTTTGGCATCGCGGTGGTGGAGGCCATGCGGTCCGGTTGCCTGCCGCTGCTGCCAAACCGGTTGAGCTATCCGGAGCTGCTACCGGAGGAAGCCCGGGAATTCTGTCTGTACGACGAAGCGGCGGAGCTGGCGGATCGTCTGGCGGCGGCGCTGTCCAACATGGGCCGGTTCGCCGGGCTTCGGGAGCGGGTGTCCCGCCACATGGGCCGATTTTCCTGGGCGATCCGGGCGCCGGAATTCGACGCCGCGTTGACGGCGCTGGTCGAGCGTGGACGCCGTCCCCTTCGGTTTTCCTCCGAAAAGAAGCGTCCAGGCCAAACATTTTCCCAAAACTAAGCTCCCGTCATGCAGACGCTTTTTCCCGATTCCCTTTGAATTTTCATTTCCCTGGAGAGAATTCGCTCTCTTTGAAGATCAGCCGAGCCCATTTTTTTGGCGCGACCTGGCCCTCGATTTCCATTCTCTCATCATTCAGTTGGCTCTTGAAAATCGCGTTGTTCTGAGATATAGTTATAAATAGAGTCCAACTCGATCCAAAGCCGCCTTTGGCGCACGGTCCCGATGGTCGGCCGGACGGGATGGGAAAGACCAAACGCTTTCATGGGGAGACGGATCATGAATCTTGATCGCGCCGTCATGTTTTTCGCCGGGGTCGTCATTCTGACCACCCTGCTGCTTTCCATCGTTCATACTCCGCTCTGGCTTTGGCTGACCGCCTTTGCCGGGGCCAACCTGATTCAATCTTCCTTCACCGGATTTTGTCCCGTGGTCTTTTTGTTCAAGCGGCTTGGAATCCGGCCGGGAAACGCCTTCAAATAAGCGGCCCGGCCGTTCCAGCCGCTTGACAAATTCGGCGGGGTTCCAGTAAGGAGGGGCGATTTGGAAACGAACGCCTTCGTTATTTCGCCCCTTGCTGGAGGTATTGTGGAACCACGCCAGGTCATGCTCGGCAACGAAGCCCTCGCCCGCGGGCTGCTGGAAGGCGGCTGCGCGGTGGCGACGGCCTATCCCGGAACCCCTTCGTCCGAGATTCTGGCGGCGGTGGCCGATCTCCGGAACCGATACGGCCTTTCGGCCCACGTCCAGTGGGCGGTGAACGAAAAGGTCGCCTTCGAAATCGCCTACGCCGCCGCCATTTCCGGCCTGCGGGCGGCGGTGAGCATGAAGCAGGTGGGGCTGAACGTGGCCGCCGACCCGCTGATGAGCGCCGCCTACATGGGCACCCGGGGCGGCTTCGTCGTCGTTTCCGCCGACGATCCCGGTCCCCATTCCTCCCAGACGGAGCAGGACAGCCGGATGATGGCCCTGCTGGCCCGGATTCCGGCACTCGATCCCGCCTCGCCTCGGCAGGCGAGGGAGATGGCGGGTATGGCCTTCGACCTTTCCGAGCGGTTCGAAGTGCCGGTCCTTCTTCGGCCCACCACTCGGATTTGCCACAGCCGCCAGGACGTGGACGCCCCGGCCATCGCGCCCGCGCCGGCCCATCCCGAGTTTCAGCGCGACCCGTCCCGCTGGGCCGCGACCCCCAAATTCCGCCTGCAACTCCATCGCGCCCTGGAAGCCAAGCTGGAGGACATCGCCCGGCACGAGGCCACCGCCCCGGTGCTTCGGAATCCCGGCGCGTCCGGCAAAACCGCCGTGCTGGCCTCCGGCGTGGTGGCCGCCCATGCCGAGGAGATTCTCCACGACCTGGGCCTCTGGGATTCGCTCCCGTTTTTCCAGATTCTTCAGCCCTTTCCCCTCCATTCCGATTTCATCCGCCACATTCGGGCGTCCTTTGATTCCATTTTGGCGATCGAAGAGACCATGCCGGTGATCGAAATGCAGATCGCCGACCGGGACCGGGTGCGGGGGCGGACGGACGGAACGGTTCCCTCCGCCGGCGAGCTGCTGCCGGAGACGGTGGCCTCGATCCTGGCCGATTTCGCCGGAATCGACATGGCCCCGGCCGATCTGCCCGCCGCGCCGGGCCGTCGGCCGACCCTCTGCCCCGGCTGCCCCCACCGGGCCAGCTTTTTCGCCATCAAAAAGGCCGCGCCCCGGGCCATCTACACCAGCGACATCGGCTGCTACACACTGGGCCTCAACCTGGGCGCGGTGGACACGGTGCTCTGCATGGGCGCCGCCATCAGCCAGGGGGAAGGGTTCTTTCAGGCGTTCAAGGGCGAGGAAAAGCCGCCCGACGTGGTGGCCACCATGGGCGATTCCACCTTTTTTCACGCCGGGATTCCGCCGCTGATCGACGCCGTGGCCAACCGGGTGGGGATGGTCCTGGTGATTCTGGACAACCGGACCACCGCCATGACCGGCAGCCAGCCGACCCCGGCCAGCGGAATCGGGGCCTGCGGCGAGGCCACCGACGTGGTGGACATTCCGACCTTGGTGAAGGGCTGCGGCGTCCGATTCTGTGAAATCGGCGATCCCTACGATCTGAAAGCCTTCACCCGGCTGGTGCGGGAGGCGGTGAAATACAGCCGGGAAAACGGCCCGGCGGTGGTCATTGCGCAACATCCCTGTTTGCTGGACCGGCGCCAAAAAACGCCCGGCGCGCCGGGCAAGGCCCAATCCACGGAAAACTGCGACGGGTGCGGCTTCTGCGTCCAGGAATTCGAATGCCCCGCGCTGGAACTGGACGAAGCGGCCGGTTCGGTTCGGGTGGATGCGGCGCTTTGCTCCGGCTGCGGCGTCTGCGCCCAGGTCTGCGCCAAGGGCGGTCTGGAGATGTCCCATGCCAACGATTAAAACGGATCGGCAACAACTGATCATCAGCGGCGTGGGCGGGCAGGGGGTGTTGTTCGTGACCCGGCTGCTGGCCGAAGCGGCCCTGGCCGCCGGCCTTCCCGTGTTCACCTCCGAAACCCACGGCATGGCCCAGCGGGGCGGAACGGTGATTTCCCATCTCAAGGTGGGGGATTTCGTTAGCCCCTTGGTCCGGCCTGGGGCGGCCGAGGGGTTGATCGCGCTAAAGGCCGAAGGAATCGCGGCCCACGGGGCGTTTCTGCGGGAGGGCGGCTGGTGCGTGGTCAACGCCGCCGGGACCGCGCCCCCGGTTTCCGGTCCGACCGTGACCGTGGACGCCGACGCCATCGCCGCCGATTTGGGAAACCCGCGCGCGGTCAACGTGATCGTGCTGGGCGCGGCGCTTGCCTCCGGCCGATTGTTCTGCTCCCTGGAAGCGGTCCAGGCGGCGGCCCGGTCCCGCCTGGGAGACCGGCCCAAATTGCTGGAACCGGCCCTGGCCGCCTTGGAAGCCGGCGCGTCGGCCG
>JBKHDD010000070.1:0-22506 GCA_046541515.1 Desulfococcaceae bacterium | reverse complement strand
GCCGGCGGACCCTTCGCCGCAAAACCGGCCGAAACTCAGCGAGGGTACGTTCCCGGGCGGGCGCAATTGGAAAAATCGACCGCCGAACCGCCCACGTTCAGCGAGCGGAGATAAGGACTACTGCTCCAGGTAGGTAATGACCGGGTCCCGAAGGATTTGCTCGATGGCTTTCCGGGCGCTTTCCGCCGCCTGGGGAAAATGGTCGCGCAAGGCGGCGACATGCCGCAGATTGTCCGCGGTTCGGAGCACCAGCATGGACAAATCCCCCTCCGCCAGACCGGCCACCTGCCGAACCTTTTCCCACGGATACAGGCCGCTGGTCCAAAGGAACAAGGTCAGGGCGGGCCGCAGGTACAACGGCCGAATTTCAAAACCGCCCTCAAAAAGTTCCATGGCAAAGGGTTTGAGCCCCTTTTTGATGTTTTGATAAACTTTTTGGAGTTGGTTGGGCACGGGAAAATCATCAATCCGATCGTCGGATTCCCTTTCGTTGACAAAGGCGGCGATGATGGCGGCGAGCATTCGAGGGTCGTTTTCCGGAAACAATCCCTTGCGAAAGCCCTCCGCTATCAGCAACGGCTGATCCACGCGCAATTGGGCGGCCCAAACGCCGTCTTCGGCAAGACGGCCGTCCGCCTGGGCGAAGCGGGTTTGCACCAGAAATTCGAAATGTCGCAGAAAGTCTTTCCATAAAAAATCCGGGGTTCCCACATCCGCCGGAGAACCCTTTTTTTTGGGTTTTTCCGCGATTTGGTGCGCCGCGAAGGATCGTTTCAGCAGCTCCTCGATTTGCCCGGGTTCGTGGGAAAGCAGCAGATTCAAGGTCATGGAAAAATTGATCTTGATCTGGCTCTGGACGTCTTCGGGGGAGGCGTGCACCAGCTTCGCGACCAACCGGGGATTCATGTATTTTCCGGGGATCACCAGCGCGAAACCGATATTGTCCATTCCCCGCCGACCGGCGCGACCTGTCATCTGGTGAAATTCGGTGGGGTTCAGCGGGAAAAAATCGATTCCGTTGAATTTGTCGGAATTCAGGAAGGCAACGGTTCTCGCCGGGAAGTTGACGCCCGCCGCGACGGTGGAAGTGGCGTAGACGGCATCCAGCAGGCCGTCGGTCATCAAGGATTCCACCAGCAGCTTCCAGGCCGGCAACTGTCCGCTGTGGTGGGCGCCAACGCCAAAACGTTCCAGGTGTTGAAGCTGCTCATGTTGCGCCAGGCGCGGAATTTGTTCCGTAAATTCTTGAATCCGTTCCCGTATTTGTCCTCTTCGCTCCGGGCGCTTGATCTGGTTTTCTTTGGAAAGCTCCAATGCGCCGTCACAGTCCGCCCGGGATTTCAGAAAGAAAATTGCCGGGGTCAACCGGTATTTTTTGAGTACCTGAAGGATTTCCCCAAATGGCGGAAGCCTCCCCGGAGGACTGATTTGCGGGGGACGACGGCTATGAAGGAAATCCTGGACCTTTTTGTACAGCTTGGCCGTTTTTTTGCCCGGACTTCCGTTGTCGGCGAGCAATGGCCAAAGCGTTCCGGAGGGATGAAGAAACAAGGGGTACAGCGGCACGGGTCGTCGGGTTTCACGAATCACCTCGCACCGCCGGCCCCGGATGGCCGATAGCCAGTCCGCGATTTGATCGGCGTTCCCAATGGTCGCGGACAGCAGCAGGAGGGGAATGCGGGGGGGAAGATAAATCATGATTTCTTCCCAGACCACGCCACGATCCGGATCGCCCAAAAAATGGGCTTCGTCCAGGATCACGAAATCGGTGGAGAGGTCCCGTCCCTGGTACATCGCGTCGTAGAGCTGATTTCGCAGAATTTCCGTGGTTCCCACGATGACCGGGGCGTCCGGGTTTTCCTTCCTGTCCCCGGTTAGAATGCCCACGTTGTCCGATCCGAAATCCTCGGAAAATTCGATGTATTTCGAATTGGTCAATGCTTTCAACGGAGAGGCGTACCAGGCGCCGCCCCCGGTTTCCCGAATTTTCGCGATGGTCTGCTGGGCGATCCAGGTTTTGCCCGCGCCAGTGGGGGCCGTGACCAGACAATCGCGAGACAGGATGGCCTCGGTGGCCGCCACCTGGTAGGGATCCGGTTGAAAGGGGGCTTTTTCGGGGGTTCCGATGGCGCGGAACACCGCGTCGAGCTTTCGATCCGATCCGGGCCGGATTGAAAGGCGCGCGGGGCGCCCCGGGCCTCGGCCTCGGCGTTTGGGAGGGTTGCGATGCATGAAATCAGAGCCTTTCGGCCAACGAGGCAACGGCGCGAACCGCCGGGGAATCGGCTTCAAAGGGGGAGACGCCGTTGAGATCGGCTTCGATGAGACGGTCGTCGTAGGGAATGGCGCCCAGAAATTCGAAATCCGAAAGGCGGCGCCGCAAGAATTCCTCGTCCTTTTCCCCGCGGATTTTGTTCCCGATAACGGCGATGTTTTTCAGGCCGATTTCCGAGGCGAGTTCCCGGATGTGGCCGGCCGTGTCCAGGCTACGCCGGCCCGGTTCCACCACCACCAGCAGCCGATCCACCGCCCCGGCGGTCCCTCGGCCCAAATGTTCGATCCCGGCTTCCATGTCCATGACCACCACCTCGTCCCGGGCCAGTACGATATGGGTGACCAACGCTCGCAACAACGCGCTTTCGGGGCAAATGCATCCCGCCCCCCCCTTTTGAATTCCGCCCAGCCGCATCAGCTTGATTCCCTCCATCCGGGCGGAAAGTTTTTCGGGGAGATCGTCCACCCGCGGGTTGAGCCGGAAAAACCCCCCAACGGTTCCCGGCGTCGCGCCGGTTCGTTCCTGGATCAACTCTTTCATTTCGGAGATCGGCACGATGCCGTCCGCGTCGGGAATCCCCAAGGCGGCCGCCAGGTTTGCGTCGGGGTCCGCGTCGATGGCCAAGACCCGTTTTCCTTGACGATTCAGCGTTCGAACCAGAAGGGCCGAAAACGTGGTTTTGCCCACGCCGCCCTTTCCGCTGACAGCGATTTTCATGTGATTTCCTTTCCGGCGTTCGCTTTTTTCAAGCAGACGCGTCATTGATCATAAGGCGGTTTTCTCGGAGGGCAAGGCGGCGTCGAGGGGCGGAAACAGCGGTTTCCCCGCTGGAAAAGCGGGCGAGGCGCCGTGAACCTCGAAAATGTGGATGGGCTGCAACTTTCCTTTCACCTGAAGCGGGCGCAGCCGGGTGACGCTAAACTGGTTCCGGATGAAGCCATAGGTGCTGTCGGAAACCAGAATTTGTCCGGCCCGGGCCGCCGAGCAAAGCCGGGATGCCGTATTGACCGTGTCTCCGATGACCGAATAGCTCATGGTCCGGGTGGAGCCGATGTACCCGGCCACCACTTCTCCGGTGTTGATGCCGATGCCCACCTGTATTTGCTGTTTTCCCAGGGCCTTGCGTCTTTTGTTAAATTCGGCCAGACTTTTGCGCATTTCGATGGCCGCCTGCACCGCCTGGAAGGGGGCGTTGGGATGGGGAATGGGCGCGCCCCAGAGCACCATGATGGCGTCTCCGATGTATTTGTCCACCGTGCCGCCCAGCTTGAAGACCACCTCCACCATGGCCTCGAAATACTCGTTGAGCATCTGAACCACTTCGTCCGCCCCGGTATTCTCGCTCAACGTGGTGAAACCCCGGATGTCCGCGAACAAGACGGTGACGTTTCGTTTGGCGCCCCCCTTTTCCACTCGGAGATCTCCGGAAACCACCATTTCGGCCAAATCGGGAGACAGGAGCTTCTGGAATCGTCTGCGGGTCTCCGCGTCCTGTTCCATTTTCAGGCGGGCTTTTTTTCGCTCGTCGATGTCCTCGATGATGCAGTCGAAATAGAAGCCTTCCCCTTCTTCCGCTCCTTCCACCAGTTGCGCGCTGACCGATCCCCAGACCGGCGCGCCGTCGGATCGTTTGAATTGAATTTCCTCCCAATTCAGTTTTTTCTGGTCGAGCAGGCGGGAGGAAAAGATCTCGCTGTCCCGGGGGCGAAGGTAAATTTCGCGAATGGGGATTGCCTTCAGCGCGGCTTCGTTTGGAAACTCCAGCATGCGGAGGATGGAAGGGTTCGCCATCAGAAATCTCCCGTCCGGTCCGGGGGTAATTCGACAAATGCCGATGGGAATGTTTTCCACCAGGGTTCGATAGCGTTCCTCGCTGCCCCGAAGGGCGTCCTCGGCTTTTTTTCGGTTGTCGATGATAAACTGCGCATGGGAGCCGAAAATAATGAACAGGCACAGCACCACGATTCGGGCCCAGATCTCGTCAATGTTCGTCCCGAAAAAGAGTTCGAAAATATTGACCTGGTTGGAGAGAAAAATGTTAAGGAAAGATTCGCAGATCCAGTAGAAAAGGGCCAGCCCCAGGCTGATGAACAGCATATGGTCGGTGATATAGGTTTTCCGCGGCGCGGATGATTTCATGTCCCTTTCCTTGGTTCCGGGTTTGCCCTTGGGGCGACTTCGGTATCCGCACAGCATACTTCGATTTCCGGCCGGTTTTCAACCCGTTTTCCCCGCCGAAGGGGTCTTTGGAAGGCGAACGCGGCTGTCTCTTGACGAATCCGGTGAATTCCCGGTAAAGTAAATCTTCATCCGATCTGTCCGAGGAGTGATCCGTCTCCGCCTCGTGACGCGCTTGGTTTTTCCCCGCCACCGGACGCCCCGGCCGGCCGCTTTCCGATCTCCCGGAAAAGGCCGATCCGCCCGACCCTGAGACATTTGCCGCCCGGAGATTTCATTTGCGCCGATTCGATTCCCCAACCGCCACCCAGCGATTGTCCCGCATGGTACAGACGGAGCATGGCGGAACCGAGGCGTCGGGCGCCTGGTCCTGGCAAGCGCCTCGTTCGGCCGGCGCTGGGCCGGGGCGTCTGTTTTCCCGGAAAGTCCGGAATGTTCTGGGACTTGAATTGGCCTCCGACGCCGTTCGGCTTGCCAGGGTCCGCCGCCTAGGCGACCGTCCCCTGGCGGTCGCCGCCCTTCGTTCGATTCCGCTGACCACCAACCCCCTGGAAACTGCCGACTTGGGAAGACGGCTGCGGGCGGAGATCAAGGCTCTTTGTCAAGGGGCCGAAAAGCCTGAAATCTGGGCCGTCGCCCCCTTGGAAACCACCGAAATGCACCTGGTGAATCTCCCCGCCAGCGTGCGAACCGCCGGAGAGACGACCTTTTACGCGGTTCAGGAAGCCAAACCGTTCGACCCTTCCCAGACCGTTTTCGACTACCAGACGATCGGTCCGGCCGCGGACGATCGGGAATTAAACGCCGAACGGGGAGGCCCCGGGCCTTCTTCGGCCGGGACGACCGGCGTTTTGGGCGTCACCGCCGATCTCGCCGAGGTGGAACGGCTGGAGCGGGCGGTGGCGGAATCGGGATATCGATTGGCCGGTCTTTGTCCCTATCCCTTGGCGTTCCAAAATCTTGTTCAGGCCGGTTTGGTGAACAACGGAGGGCGCGCCTTATGCCGACTCTTCGTTTCGGAAACTTTTTCCCGGATCGACGTTTTTTCCGGAGGGGGCGACTTGGGTCTTTCCCGCACCATTCGTTCGTCCATCAGCGGCATGGTGGACGTCCTTCGCGCCCGGCTTCCGCCGGCGGCCGGCGGGGACGGACCGCCGGAAGCGGAACGCGTCCGAATGGATCGGAATGCGGCGCGGGAAGTATTTTTCGCCATGCTGGGAGACCGGTCCCCGGACTCGGGACCGGCCGCGGGTCTGGCCCCCGGGCAACTGCTCGAGGTTGTGGAGAAGCCGTTGCAGCGCCTGGTCTGGCAGGTGGAACGAACCATTGAAGCCTACGCGAGCAAAATCGACGCCGATCCGGTGGCGGTTCTCTGCGTCGCGGGCGAGTTGGGGCATTCGTCCCTCTTTCGAACCTATCTGGCCAGCCAGATTGATCTGGAGTTATCCGTTCAATCCGAGGAAGCCCTTCGTTCCGGCGGCCCCTTCTGGCCCGCCCTGAACGCCGATTTTGCAGGGAAATCTCCGCCCATCGGCGATTTTGAGCCGGCCATCGGGATCGCCCTTTCCGATCTGGACCGGACGCCGAACTTTTTGTTTCCCTTCCGGGATAAAATTCGGCGCATGCGGGGACGTCGGATTCAAAAGCTGGTTTGGGTCTTTTTAATTCTCTGCACCCTGGGGACGGCGGCCGGCTATTATTGGCAGCGCGCCGAGGCGGCCCGTCAAACGCGGACCGCGGAGCGGCTGGAGCGGGAGTTGGGCCGGCGAATCGCTCGGCAGGGCGGGCTCGTGGTAGACCGGCCGCTGATTGAACTTCAGGTGGAACGCCTGCGAGAGGAACGGCGGGCCATCCGGGCCATCGCGGAACGGTATCGCCTTCCGGCGGTGGTGGGGGGATTGGTTCTGGCGGCGCCCGGGTCCGTCTTTTTCTCGGAAATTTTGGCGGATTTCCCCACTTCGTCGGTCTCGGATTCCCCGTCCGGCCCCAGCGACCGGCGCCCGTCGACGGTGGTGGTCCGCGGTCATGTGCTGGGCGGGAGAGAAGAGGCCGAATCCGATCTGCTTCGCTATCTCGCCGTTTTGAAGGAGGAGCCGATGTTTCCGCGGCCGACCTTGCGAGAAAAGCGCATGGTGGACTATTATGGGGATCCGGCTCTTTGGTTTGTGATCCAGGTGGACTTCGAGACGGCCTCCTCAACGTGAAGACCCGGTTATTCTGGAACCTGCCGCCCGCCCAATGGGGCCGGTTCGGACTCTGCCTGCTGGTCATTCTGGCATTTGGCCTGCTGATGATTTGGCCTCAGACTCGGGAGATTCGGGAGCTGTCCGACGAGGCGTCCCGGCTGAGAACGCAGATCCGAACCCAGGAAATGCTGTTTCCGCTGTACGAGGCCCACCTCGCGGAGATACAGCGCCTTAAATCCCTCCGGGTTCTTCCGTTGCCCGAAAGCCGAGAGGGAAAGTTTTCGTCGATTCGGGAGACGATGAGCGCGTTGCGCGCAGTCGCCCGGGAGACCGGTTTTGCCGAAATCCGACTGACTCCCGACATGGCCCGGCTTAACGAGGATGCGGATAGGCTTGTGTTGGACGTTCAGATGATTGGGGATTTTGGAAAGGTTCGGGAATTGTTTTTGACGATGGGCCGCTTGCCCTACGTGCTCCATTTTGAGCGGCTGGAGGTCAAAAAGTCGTCGGATGGCCAGGAAATCGTTCAATTTCGAATCTGGCTGCGTCGATCCTAACTGACGGAACGGGGATGAGCATTCGCGAAAAAATTATTTTGGTGCTTGCTTTCGCCAGCCTCTTGTACGGAGCGTACGAGGTGTTTTGGAATCCCCGGGCGGTGGAATTTCGGAAAGATGGCACGGCCGACGGTGAAGCCTTGTCGGGCTTCATTAACCGGATATCCGGCGAAAGCACGGCCGATCGGCTGAACCCCGCCGAAAGGGGAATCATCCGGATGGCCACTCAGCCTTGGCCGGACCGATTCGACGCCCCCAGACTTCCGCCTCCCGCGTTTGAGCAACTGCCGGTATTTTCCGGCTTTATCCGGATGGGCGGGCGGAAAATGGCCATTATCGACGGCCGGGAGTACGCCGAAGGAGAGCGGCTTGAGGAAAGCGGGTATTTGGTGCAGGAAATCGAACCCCACCGGATCGTCATCGGCGGCGAGGGCCGTCGGGGCGTTCCGATTCCCTTGCAGGAGCTGACGCGGGGGACGACGCCTTGACGCGCGGCTTTTTTTTCCGCCGCCGGCATTTCCGGTTGGGCTTCCTGTTGTGCGTTGCGCTTTGGGCGGGTTGCGCCACCGAAAATCCGCCGAAAGATTCGGTTTCCGCGCCGGCGCCTGCGGAAGCCCCGGAGCCGCCCAAGCTTCCCCCCCCTTCCCGGGAGGCCGAAAGCTTGCCCGAATTTCCCGCGGAATCGCCCGCCGGCCTTGATCAGGTTTCGCGGCCGTCGCCCGATCGAGAACGGACGGCCGTTCCTTCCAGGGCCTCCGAGGGGGACGACACGCCTTCTCTTGCCGTCCCCGTCGAGGCCGCGGCGGCCCAACGGCTTCCCGATCCGTCCGTTTCACTGGACATGCGGAACGTGGATCTGAGTCTGCTGCTGCGGACATTGGCGCGCATCGCCGGCCAGAATATGGTGCTGAGCGAAAATGTTCGGGGCGTCGCCAGTTTAACCATTGAAAATCAATCCTGGCGGGATGTTTTTCTCAGTCTGCTCCGCACCTACGGTCTCGCCTACGCCTGGGAGGGGGACATTATCCGCGTGATGGCCACGGAGGATATTTCAAAGGATTTCCAGCTTCTGGAACTTGAGCAACGTCGCCAGGCAAAGAAGCGGGAAATCGAAAACGTGGCCCCGCTGGAAACCCAAGTTTTTTCCGTGCGCTATGGGGACGTGGAAAATTTGGGCGAAATATTCACGGCCCTCCTGCGGGAAAACGCCGACCGGCGACGTGGAAATGTGATGGTGGACGAATTCACCAATTCCCTGGTGGTCCAGGCCAATCGTCGCGATCTGGAGCGGGTGGAACGGCTGCTGGTTTCCCTGGACCGCCCCACCTCCCAAGTTCGAATCGAAGCCCGTATCGTGGAGGCCTCCTCGGATACCGCGCGCGAACTGGGCATAGAATGGGGAGGATATTATCGCGCGGGGAGCGGGGATCGGAACTTTTGGGTGGCCCCGGGCGTGAACAGCTTCGCCGACGCGAACGACGCCGCCGCGCCGGGCCTGGGCGACGGCGTCGAAGACGGCGCCGCCATTCAGCCATCGGCGGGTCTGATTCAACAACTTCCCGGAATTTTGTCCGAAATTCGAGATGGTTCGGGACTCAACATCGGGTTTATCGGCGAACGGATCGGCGAATACGTGCTTGGCGTTCAGCTTTCGGCCCTGGAGCGGGCGGGGAAGATCCGCATTCTTTCGAGCCCTTCCATTTCCACCCTCGACAACCAAACCGCGACCATTGAAAGCGGGCGGGAAGTGCCTTTCCAGACGGTGGACGAAGGCGAAGTGAACGTTGAATTTAAGGAAGCGGTCCTTCGTCTGGAAGTGACCCCCCATCTGATCGGCTCCGACACCTTGAAGCTGCGGATCATCACCAACAAGGACGAACTGGATTTCAGCAACACCGTGGACGGCAACCCCACGGTGATCACCAAGCGGGCCCGGACCAACGTGCTGCTCCGGGACGGGCAGACCACCGTGATCGGCGGACTTCGGAAGGAGACCCTCAGCGACTCCGCACGAGGAATTCCCTACTTGATGGACATTCCATTTTTGGGGCGACTGTTTCGCAGAGACAGCGAAAATGAAAATATGGAGGAAATTCTAATATTTATAACGCCTCGGGTGCTTCAGGACATTGAGTTCCGATCCGACATCGGCCATGGTCGGGCATTGCGGGGCGGCACGGACTGAGCCATGGAACCCCATCGGATTTTGAATCTTGAGTGCGAACCCTTTTCCAATTCCCCGGATCCGGATTTCTTCTTCGCGTCCGGCCGCCATCGGGAATGTTTGGCCCGATTGGAACTCTCGATTCAGATGCGCCGAGGCCTCAACGTGGTGATGGGAGACGTCGGCACGGGCAAAACCACCTTGTGCCGGGAACTGTTGCGCCGACTGTCCAAAGAGAGGGAGATGGCGGTTCATCTGTTGCTGGATCCGGGATTTCGTAACGCCGCCGAGGCGCTTCGGGCCGTTATGGACTGCCTGGCGCCTCAAGCGCCTTTGCCCGAAGGCGAGTTGGCGCGAAAGGAGGCCATTCGATCGGCCCTCTTCGCCCAAGGGGTGGACCAGGGAAAAACGGTGGTTCTCATCATCGACGAGGGCCAGAAAATTTCCCCCTTTTTTTTGGAAATCCTTCGAGAGTTTCTCAATTTTGAAACCAATCGGCACAAATTGCTTCAAATTGTCATATTCGCACAGCCGGAGTTGGAGCGTCGCCTGGCGGAGCAGGCCAACGTGCTGGATCGGGTTGGATTTCTCTACCGATTGACGCCCCTTTCCCGGCGGGAAGTTCGGGAAATGATCGATTTTCGGCTGAGGCGGGCCGGCGCGACGGGCGGCGCCGAGGTTTTTTTTCCCCCAATGGCCCTTTGGGCGGTCTGGCGGCTCAGCCGAGGGTATCCGCGACGCATCGTCGACCTTTGTCATCAATGTCTGGTGGCCCTGATTCTGGAGGATCGCGCCGAGGTGACGCCTTGGATGGTTCGCTCTCAGGCGCGAAGGGGCCGCTTTTCGCGCATGAACGATCGGTTGGCTTCCGGGAGATGGTGGTCCCGGGCCGCCTTGGCGGGGCTTTTGGCGGGAGTGGGCGTGTTGGCCTTCCTGGAATTCCGGGGAGGGTCCATGGCGGAGACGGCCAATCGTCTCCCCGCGATTCCCTCGGCAACGACGAAACCGGCGGCTCTGGAGCCCGGCCCGGTTTCCGCCGGCGCGGAACCTGGACCGTCGACCGGCCGGGCGGTCGCCATGGGCCCCGTGTTGGGGGCGGTTGCCATGGCCGCGGGGGAAACCATTGGGGAATTGGCCGCCTTGATTTACGGAACCGCTCGGCCCGAAATTATTCAAGCCGTTCTGGCCGCCAATCCACACATCCGCGGGCCGCAACGAATTGGCGTGGGGGAGCGTGTTCAGTTTCCGACAATTCTCCAATCTTCCGAGGGGTTTCTTCCCTCTGTCTATATTCAGGTCGCCCGATTCCCGGCCCTGGAGCCGGCGGTGGCCGCCTTCCGGTCGCTCCAGGGGCGGGGCGATCCGCCCCCCATGCGGCTGCTTTCCTGTTGGGATCCCGACGACGGCCCCCAATTTGTGCTGGTTCCCGATCGGGCTTTTCCCGATCCCGAGGCCGCGGAGACTTGGCTGCGCCGATTTCGCGCGGAATTTCCCCTGCCCGGGACCGTTTACGCAGAATGGACTCCGGGAACGCTGTTGTTTGGGGAAGGTTTCGAGGAAGCGGCGGCCGGGGAGCGAGAACCGGAGGAAAGCCGCGAGGAGCCCGCATGAAACGCCGCCTGGGAGAACTGCTGGTGGAAGGCGGACTGCTGAATGCCCAACAGCTGGAAACCGCGCTGTTCGAACAGCGGAAAAGCGGGCTCCGTCTGGGGCAGTACTTGGTTTCGGTTGGCGCCGTAACCGAAATTCAGCTGGTCGGCATCCTTTCCCGGCAGCTCAAAATACCCCGATACAAGGCAGAGTCCTACCCCTTGGACAAAAAATTGGCGGCGTTGATCCCGTCGGAAATGGCCCAGAACCTTCAGATGGTCCCTCTCTGCCAGGACGGGCCGCTCCTGTCGGTGGCCATGACGGATCCGCTGGATCTGGACACTTTGGACGCGGCGGAGGCGCACACCGGGTGCGAGGTGGAAGCGGTCATTTGCACCGAGTCGGAATTTAATCGGCTGGTGATGAATCTTTACGGTTCCAATATGGCGGGTTTGATTGATCGGCTGGACATCAAAAAAGAGATCGCGGAAGAAGAGGAGAGCGGGGAATATCTCGAAGTCACCGCGCTGCAGGACAAGGCGGAAGAGGCGCCCGTGGTTCGGCTGGTCAATACCATTCTTTCGCAGGCGGTGCGAGAGCGGGCCAGCGATGTCCATATCAGTCCGGAAAAGGACCGCGTCCAGGTTCGCTTCCGAGTGGACGGACGGCTTCATGAGGTGCCGTCTCCCCCCAAGTCCATGATCCTTCCGATGATTTCCCGGCTCAAAATTTTGGCCAACATGGACATCGCCGCCATGCGGGTTCCGCAGGACGGTCGGTTTTCCATCAAAATGAACCACAAGGAGGTCAACGTCCGGGCGTCCACCATTCCAACCATCTACGGAGAAAACCTGGTGCTTCGGCTGCTGGATACCAGCCAGGGCATTTATTCGCTTCAGGAACTCGGCATGTCGGCGGTGGACCAGGAAAAAACCGACGCAATGATCCGGCAGCCCTACGGCATGATTTTGAGCACCGGCCCCACCGGCAGCGGCAAAACGACCACTTTATATTCGATCCTGAAAAAGATCAACCAGCCGGACATCAATATCATTACCCTTGAAGATCCGGTGGAATACCGCGTGGACCGCATTCGGCAGACCCAGTTGAACCGCAAGGCGGGCATGACCTTCGCCAGCGGGATTCGGTCCATTCTTCGGCAGGATCCGGATGTCATCATGGTCGGAGAGATTCGGGACAAGGAAACCGCCGGCATCGCGGTGCAGGCCGCGCTAACCGGCCACCGGGTGCTCAGCACCCTCCACACCAACAATGCTGCCGGGGCGATTACCCGGTTGCTGGACATGGGGATCGCCCCGTTTTTGGCTTCGTCGGTTCTCCTTTTGCTGATCGCCCAGCGGCTCGTTCGCCGGCTTTGCGAATTTTGCAGCGAGCCATTTGTTCCCCCGCTCCCCGCGCTGAAATTCTGGGGGCTCGACAATGGCGACACCTCTCAGTTTCGACAGGCCAAGGGCTGCTTCAACTGCTTCCATTCCGGCTATAAAGATCGAACTGGTGTTTTCGAGGTGCTGACGATCGACGAAATGATTCGGGACATGATCACGGAAGACAAAACCGCCCATGAAATCACCCGGGCGGCCCAAGCGGCCGGCGCGCTCGCGACTTTGAAGGAGGACGTGGCCGCGAAGGTTCGCATGGGCATTACCAGTCTGGAAGAGGCGGCTTCGGTGGTCATGGTTTAGATTGTCTTTGGGCGAGGTTTGGCTTATGGCGAAATTTGCATATCGCGCCGTGGACGGCGTTGGAAGAAAACAAAGTGGCGCCATTGAGGCGGTCAATCAGACCGAGGCCACCCGCCTGCTTATCGGACGGGGCGTTTTCCCTTCTCGCATTCGACCCCTTCGGGAAAGCCGGTTAAAAATTGACTGGTCCGGCATCCGCGGCTTTTTTCGCCGGGTCCGCACCCGGGACCTGATCATTTTTACGAAGCAATTCCGAACCATGTTGCGGACCGGCGTGCCCATGATGGAGCTTCTGCAAACCCTGGAGCGCCAGACCGAAAGCCGCAGGCTTCAGGCGATCATTGCCTCCGTTTCCGTGGACATCAAGGAAGGATCGAGTCTTCACGCCGCGTTTCAAAAGCATCCGGAGGCGTTTTCCCATCTGTACTGCAGCGTGATTCAGGCCGGAGAAAAAAGCGGCGCCTTGCCCGAAGTCCTCGACCGGCTGATTTACATTATGGAACACGAAAGCAAAATCGCCTCGGACGTGAAGTCCGCTTTGCGGTATCCGATGATGGTGCTGGGCATTCTTTGCGTCGCCTTTCTCATCCTTCTGGTCTTTGTCATCCCCCAGTTCGTCCAGATGTTCCAGAGCCGGGGCATAATTTTGCCGCTTCCGACCCGGATTTGTCTGGCCATTCATCGGTTTTTGGTCTCTTACTGGCCGGGTGTGGTCGCCACCTTGTTGATCGGGAGCGTACTGGTCTTCTTTTACTTGAAAACGGATCAGGGGCGATACGTTCGGGACCACCTTGTGCTTCGATTTCCCGTCTTTGGGAATCTGATTGTGAAATCCATCATGTCTCGATTCGCGAGCATTTTTTCGATCCTTCAGTACAGCGGCGTGCCGGTGCTGGAATCCCTGAAACTGCTTTCCGGCGCCATTGGGAACCAGGCCGTGTCGAGGGAATTCGAAAAAATCCGGATTGATATCTCTCACGGTTCCAGCATCGCCGCTCCATTGCGAAAAGCCCGGTATTTTACCCCGATGATGATCAACATGGTGGCCATCGGGGAACGCTCCGAAAACCTGGATGAATTGCTCCGGGATGTGGCCAGTCACTACGATTCCGAGGTGGAATACGCCATGGAAGCCATTTCGGAATCCATCAGCCCCGTGCTAACCATCAGCATGGCCGGGGTCGTGGCCTTTTTTGCATTGGCCATCTATCTGCCCATGTGGGATATGGCGCAAATCGCTCGATAGACGGTCCCGCCCACGGAAATAGGTCGCCATGAAAGACACGCAGTTTCACATCAGCTTTTATGTGATCATACCGCTGATTTTTTCCGGCTTCGCGGTGCTGGCGTCCACGCTCACGTTCCGTGTGACTCAGCTCGCCCTAAGAAACAATGGCGATCCGGGCCAGGCGGTTTTGATCACCCTGATCATTGTGACGATCGTGGGTTTTGCCTGCGGCCTGTTGATCGTGCGGATTATCCTAAAGCCGGTGAGGGAGTTTATCCGAAACGCCACCGCGGTTCTGGAGACGGATGAAGCGCCTTTGGAGCCCCGAAGAGGAAGAGATCAGCTGGACGAGTGGAACGATTTTTTCAAGCGGGTCACATCTGTCCTGTCCATGGTCGACGCGCGGAGCCTGTTTCCGGAAATCATTGCCGAAAGCGAAGTCATGCGCGGCGTTCTCAGCCATATTACCAAGGTGGCGCCGACCGATTCCACCGTGCTGATTATCGGAGAAAGCGGCACCGGCAAAGAACTGGTGGCCACCAGCATTTTCAAGCAGAGCCATCGCAAGGACAAGCCGTTCATTAAACTGAACTGCGTCGCGATTCCGGAGGGGCTCTGGGAATCGGAACTCTTCGGTCATGAGCGGGGCGCCTTTACCGGGGCGACCGCCCGAAAAATCGGAAAGTTTGAACTCGCCCACGAAGGCACGCTTTTCCTTGACGAAATCGGGGATATGCCCTTGGAAACTCAGGCCAAGATGCTTAGGGTCCTCCAAGAAAGGGAATTTGAAAGGGTCGGCGGGACCAAATCCATTAAGGTTGACGTTCGTTTTATCGCGGCCACAAACAAAAATCTGAAGAAAATGGTGGAAGATGGCCGCTTTAGAGAGGATCTGTTTTTTCGCCTGAATGTCTTTTTCTTAAGCCTTCCCCCCCTCCGGGAACGGCGGGAGGATATTCCGATTCTGGCGAGGCATTTCCTGGAAAAAAGTCCCAAAAAATTGGACATGGATTTCCAGGCTTTGCAGGCAATGCGGGACAATTACGACTGGCCGGGAAACGTCCGCGAACTTCAGAATATCATTGAGCGTGCGACCGTCATGTGCGAAGGAGATAAAATTACCCTTCAGCATCTTCCCGAAAGTATGGCCTCCGATGCCGCGTTTTCAAAAGTCGCCTACTCGCCGGGCGGAAACGGTGGAGGGAGAAGACCGTTGCAAGGTTTTGGCATGGATTTGGGCGAATCGGAGGTTGTCGAAAATCTTTCCATGGATGAACATTTGGCGAATATCGAAAAAAGCATGATTCTCGAAGCGCTCAGGAAAACGGAAGGCGTTCAGGTCAAAGCCGCCCGGATTTTGGGGATCAAGGAGCGGCGTATCTGGCACCTGATCAAGAAACACGAAATCGATCCCAAAAGTTTTAAGCACAATTAACGTATTTAAGTTGAAGGTCCGCCTGGAAGAGCGAGGGGCCATTTTTGGCGAAAAAAACCATCTCTTTTCCTTCAAGGACCTCGGATTGGCTTTTGAAGAGGGAATATCCGGCCATTTGGTTCTTTGAGGTGGGTTGGTTCGATCATCAAAATCCGAGGGGTTTCCCCCAAATTCTGCTGGAATTGAAATTCAAAATGGGGGCCGACAGACATTCCCCGTTGGCGGTAAATGGATATGGGGCCTTTATTCGGGATCTAACGCGAACAATGGCATGTTTAGTGCTTGTCTCGTTCTTGCCATAAATTTGCCTCAACGCCTTGAAGGGGGGGATGAGTGATGAACAACCCAGCGAATGTGCCTGGAGGTCGAACCAGGAATCGGGAAGCTGGTTTTACGCTGATTGAGATGATCGCGGTCCTTATCATCTTGGGGATTCTCGCGGCGGTGGCTGTACCCAAATATTTCGACGTTTCCACGCAGGCCAAGGAGAGGGCTTTCGAAAGCGCCATTTCCCAAGGAGAATCCTTGCTTTCCCTGGCTTATGCCAAAGCCGCCGTTTCCAACAATGGAGAGCCCACTGCGGGCCAGGTGCTCGACGCCTTGGCGAACAACGACGGCGACACGCCTGTCACTTCGGTGACTTCCGGCGAAGGCGGCGCGCTCAGCATCGAGGGGGATTTTATTTTTACATTCACTTCCAGGGAAGGAGGGTGTGTCGGCAACGGCGGCATTCAAATTGTCGTCGAAGGAAAGCCGGGGACGCCTTTTGAGGGGTTCCCCGGCGAGGACGGCGATCCGGAGGCCACCCGGGAAACGTGGTGTTTGCCATAATTCCTGCGTTTCGTCCAGCTGGCGTTTTGGCGACAATTTTTCTGGACGGCCCTTCCCGCCTTGATGGATCGTTTGGTTTGTTTGAGAGCAGGCGCTTCGGCGCCTGCTTTTTTTGTGACTTTTTGCCTCCCGGCTCGTACAAAAGAGCGAATGGATTCCGTCGCAACAATCGCGGAGAAAGCCGCAAAGGGAAGTCCAGCGGCTTTCTCTCAACTGGTTTTCAAGTACAATCACGCGATTTTTCGCTTGGCTTTCCGAATGTGTGGGAATTTGGAAGAGGCTGGGGAAATTTCTCAGGAAACTTTTACGCGCGCGTGGGAGGCCATTGGGCGATATGATCCAGGTCGGCCTTTTTCGAGTTGGTTGTATACAATTTGCCTTAACCTTGTCCGGGACCATCTCCGCAGGCGAAGGAAAACGCGAGATTTTTTCCCTCTTCGTTTTCGAGCAATGTCCTCCTTTGGGGACCCGTCGCCAGACCCGGAAGTCCAATTTATCGTTGCGGAAACTGAACGAATTCTTCAAACGGCACTGAGCCGACTAAAGATTGCGTTAAGAGAGGCCGTTTTGCTTCGATATATGGAAGAACTGAGTTTTGCCGAAGTCGGCGCGGTATTGGGAATATCCGTTAGCGCGGCAAAAATGCGGGTATATCGAGGGATGGAATCCCTCCGGAAAGAGTTGAAAAACCTTCATTTTGACGTTGAAAGATAGCCGGCGAGGCTTGCCCGGCGAAATCACATTGGTGAATTCTATGAATGAAATGTCCCCTCGGGAAAAATCCGTCATCTCGGATATAGAAATCGCCGAACGGGTTAAACGGCTTGGGGAAGGCACGGTGTTTGGAAATTGGGAGGTCCAATTTTTAAGTTCTTCGAGTGATGATGGCAACTTGGGACCCGCCCATCCCAAAGGTCCACCGTTGGGGCGAAAATTGCGGAATATCTGGCTGACCCGGAACGAGGGTGAACGCAGATTTGGGCAATTGCTGCTATTGGCTGGCTATTTTCATGCGGTGGTTTCTTTTTTCCTTTCTTTCGGACTGTTGTCTCGTTTTCCATCGGGCGGGGTTCCGGTTTGGCTGAGGATGCAAGCCGTCGTCGGCTTCGGCTTGGGAATATTTTTGGTGGCGGGCGGCATTTCTTCCTTGTTCGTGGCCCGAAACGCCATCCGGGCGGCCCGAACCGTTCTCGCGATTTATCTGACGCTCCTGTTCGCGGAAGGAATGTGGATTTACCATAAGGCGCTCCATCCCTTGGGAGTTTTGTATCCTTGGGCTGCGGCATTGCTGGTTTTTTCGACCTTGGGAACCGTTTGCGACGTAAGACCGCAGAGCCGTCACCGGCAATGGAGAAAGGCGGTCTCTTGAAAGCGGACGGTTTTTCCCTTCTCGAAATCCTTGTCATTCTGCTGGTTCTTTCGATACTGGCCGGAATGGTGGTGACCCGGAGCCGGAAAGATGATTTTAATCTGGCGACCGAAGCCGAGATTCTGAAAGCCCATATCCGGTACGTCCGGCACTTGGCGCTGATCAATGACGTTCATTCCTGGGAAATTCGTTTCGAAGCGGACCGATATACTCTTTTTCGGAACGGAAGCTCGGCGGGGCTGTCTTTGCCCCAGGAGGATTCCGCCACCCATTTGCTCAAGGCGGGGATAGAAGTTGACCTTTCCACGTCCGAAACCGGTGCGGCGGTGGGAAATCTTCGATGGGACAAATGGGGACGGCCCGTGAACGCGGCGGACCTTCGCTTGACCATGACGGATACGCTTCAGGGGCAGTCCCTCGATTTTCGGATCCTTCAGGAGACGGGGATCATCCAATGAACCGATTTCCCCAGCGGGCGTTGGGTTTCTCGTTGCTGGAAATGACCGTTGTCCTTGTCGTTTCTTCGATTCTCGCGGCCACGATGTACGCCTATTTTGGTCGTTCGGTCACCCATGGATATGTTCCCTTGGCTTCTCTCCAATCCGCTTTGGACCTATCTACCGCCATGGAAAACTTGACGTCGGATTATCGCCGGTGGATTGAAACGGACACCGCCCCGCCTTGGCGGCCCGAAACAATCTATCAACCGGGAGATCGGGTAAGGGCGCCAGGCCGAAAATTCGGCCATTTGTTTGCGTGCATCGAGGAAGACGGCATCAGCGGCGCCTCGGAGCCAACTTGGGAAAATGTTCCGGGAAACATCGTTGTGGATGGCACGACCCGCTGGCGGGTATTGCCGGGCCAATTGGACGGTCTCGTCCAGAAAATTTCCATGTTGGCCGACGACGGTGGTCCCGGCGACTTGGATGGCGTTGTCCAGGACTATGAGTACGGAAGATATGGCATCCATTTTTTGGAATTTATCCGTTTGTTGGACGGCGTGGAGCGGGCCATCGAATCCCAAGACCCCCGGAATCTGTTGAAAGTTGTTTTGGTGAACGATGCCGGGGAACGATTCACCCTCCTTTTAACCACCTCCTATTAAGGGCAACCTGCTTGTATTCAAGTTGATTTTTTGAGGTTTTGGCTGCCCAGCAAATTGTGGAGATTTTTTTGGGGATGGTTTGAAACTGAAATTTTTGGCATCTTGTCCAAGAACACAATAACAACAAGAACAATGGTTTGGTAATTTTTTTCTTTTTTAATGATAAAAATTTCAACCGGTTAGGTTTAATACCACAAATTTTGGAGCCAATTTGCCCCGTGTTTCATTTTTCCGGCCTCGGCTTTCGCCCGGAGTTGAAAAAAGCAGGGCTTGTGTTGTAACCGGCTGATTTATCGTGTTATATGGTGAAAAAATTGCCGTACCATTGCCAAGATGTTTTCCCGGACATTTAAGGGACGTCTGCCATGACCCATTTTTGCAAGTCCAAATCCAACGCCTCGGCGGGCTTCTCCCTGGTGGAGGTGATCGCCTCTTTGCTGCTGATGGCCATTATCGGCGGCATTTGGGGGCTGGGCATGGTTCAGGTAATCGACGGCTTTTTGCACTCCCGGCAAAGCGCCGAGGCATTTATGAAGGGGCAAATGGGCATTGCCCGGATGGTGAAGGAACTTCGGATGGCCTCCCAATTGGAAACGGATCCACCGCCCAGCGCCGACGCCGTTGAATTTTTGCGAACCGACGACGGCCTTGCGACCCGAATCCGGATCAATCATGACCCCTCGAGCGGCACGATCAATCTCAACGGCGAGGTGTTGGTGGACGAAGTGCGTCGTTTCCTTCTCGGCTACGCCCAAGACTACACGGAAGATCCGCCGCCGGAGGCCGGCCCCGCTTTGGACCCCTCATTGGCGAGTCGGGTGCGTCTGGTCGACATTCGCCTGGACCTCGACGGCCCTCAGGAAACGGTCGTCCGCTTGGAGACTCGGGTTTTTTTGCGGAGTTTGAAATGAATCCGCCCGTCTCTCGTTTGCGCGGCTCCGCCGTCATCCTGATGATGGCGACCATCACCGTGATCTCCCTCGTTGGCGCGGCGCTGGTTTCCATTTCCGGCACCTCCATTCAAAGCCAGCTGAACACCGGCAATGCCCTCCGGGCCTACTACCTCGCCGAATCGGGACTTCGCTTCGCCGAACTGGAACCCGGGCCGGGTCCGTTTTATACCGTTTGGACGGATGAAAACGGGAAGTTGCGGCTGACGGTGGACGACCCCCCGCCGGCGTCGCCCCAGCCGATTCCCGCCACCGGATTTCGGATTCGGCGGACCGGTTGCAAACTGGAATCCATTGGCCTGGTGCGCGCCGATTCGGTGTTTGAAGCGGGACAGCGACTGGTGGTTCGCTCCTTTAACGGCATGCCCTGTTGGAACTTCGACGAACCGGGCTCCGGATCGGAAGGAAACGTTTTTTCCGAACCCTGCGGCGCCAATGTGGCCACCTTTCAGGCGTCCGGAGGGGAATGGCGGGTTTGCGACGGAATCTCCGGCGGCTCCGTCGCCTTGACCGGCATGGGGGATTACCTGGAAACCAATTTTCAGCCTTTTTGCGAAATCGGGGACGGCGCGGCGTTTACCGTACGGTTCCAAGCCCGGCCGGACGGAATGGGGAGCGGCGTGGTGCTGGGCGTCAGCGACGGATTCAATCGGTTTTCCGTGGGAATGGACGGCAACGGGGATTGGTACTGGGCCTACGGCAACCGGACGGGCGGATATCTCCCCGCAGAGCCCGGCATTTGGCAACGAGTGACGTTTTTGTACGACCCCGCCATGGGCGAGGTTCGGTTTCAACTGGTTTCCTGCCCAACCGGCGTCCGGCGGGAAATCACCGGCTACCACGGCAACGCGGTCATCCCGGAGCCTTTGGGAACGTCCGTGCTGTTTCTGGGGGCGGAAAACCGGAATGGGACCCCCCTGGATTTTTGGGAAGGCGGTATCGACAGCCTTGAAATCGTCAACGCCGTCGAAATTCCCGACAGTCCGGAACTGTTTTGCCCGGGCGCCGCGGCCGAGGCGTTTTTTCCCTTGGATCGGGACGCCCGAGATCGAAGCGGCCCGCTTCAGGGAGGAAACGGGCATGACGCGGTCGCCTGGGGAGGAACCCTCGAAGCGGCCGACCGATGGAACTGTCCCCGCGGCGGGTACGCATTCGACGGCGACGGGGACCACCTTTCCGTCCCCGACGCCGACGGGCTCGATTTACTGGACGGCGGCGCCTTGGCGCTCTGGATTTATCCCCAGTCTTTCCTTCCTTTCTCCGGACTGATTCACAAGGGAGATCAGCCAAGTTTGGCCGATGAAGCCTACACCCTCCAGTTCGGCGGTCCCGATCCCGCCATCGCGGCCGCGGAAAACCAGCTCTTTTTTGGTCTGCGGGATACCCTGGGAAACGGGGTTTCCGTGGAATCCCTCCAGCCGCTTTCTCTGGAAGAATGGGTCCACGTGGCCGTCACTTGGGACCCGTTCGACGCGGCGGAGCTGGCGCTTTACTTGGACGGCGTCCGGGTTTCCGACGCCTCGCTTGCCGGCTTCGGCGGTCTCCGGAACAGCGCCGGCGGACTCAATCTTGGCGCCCAGTTTCCCGATAGTCTCGCAGCGAACAATTATCCCTTCCACGGCCGCGTGGACGATGTGCTAATTTACGACACGCCCCTTTCCGAGGAGGACATCGCCCGGTTGGCGGCGGACCGGCCCGAGGAGGGCGCGCCATGACCAAAACCCAGGCTCCGCCCCGCATTCTTGCCCCTGCGGGGAATCGCGACGCTTTTCTGGCCGCCCTGGCCGCCGGGGCCGACGCGGTGTACTGCGGTCTTAAGCAATTTTCGGCGCGCATGGCCGCCAAAAATTTCGACATGGAAGAATTGGCCCGGCTCACCGAATTGGCCCACCGGCGGAACGCCGAAGTCTACGTGGCGGTCAACACCCTGGTTCGGGGAGAGGAGCTGGCCCCGCTCCATCGGCAAATTCAGGAACTGGCTCGAACGGTCCAGCCCGACGCTTTGATCATTCAGGACTCCGGCGTGATCCCCCTGGCGGATCAGGCGGGTTTCGGCGGGGAAATCCATCTCTCCACGCTGGCCAACGTCAGTTTTCCGGAGGCCCTTTCCCGTCTGACATTTCCCCCCTTCGCCGGCCGGGTGACCCGGGTGGTCCTGCCCCGCGAACTCAGCGTGGACGAAATTCAGGCCGTGGCCGCCCAATGTCCGGAAACGGTTGGCCTGGAAGCCTTCATTCACGGCGCTCTCTGCTACGGGGTCTCCGGGCGTTGTTATTGGAGCAGCTATCTGGGCGGGAAAAGCGGCCTTCGAGGGCGTTGCGTTCAGCCCTGCCGCCGTCCGTACCGGTCGAAGGACGATCCGCCGCGTTCTTTCTTCTCCTGCCGGGACCTTGGGCTGGACGTTCTTGTCAAGGTGCTCCGGAAGGTTCCTGCGGTCCGGACCTGGAAAATCGAGGGGCGGAAAAAAGGGCCGCATTACGTGTACTACACCGTCACCGCCTATCGCATGCTTCGGGACGAAGGCGACGATCCGGCCGTCAAGAAATCGGCCCTCGCGCTGCTGGATCGCGCGTTGGGGCGGCCGGCCTCCCATTTTCGATTTCTCGACCAGCGACATCGCAATCCCACCGAGCATACCGCCGAAACCGGCTCCGGCCTCCCCGTCGGGACCGTAAAGGGCGGAAGGGCCACCCCCTTTGTTTCTCCGCGAGAGCCCTTGATGGCGGGCGACCTTCTTCGTCTGGGCTACGAGGATTCGGCCGGCCATCAGCTCCGGCGGGTTCCGGTTTCCATCCCCAAAAACGGGCGGTTTTATCTGTCCGAAAAGGGAAAACGCCGCCCGGTTCGACCTGGCTTGCCCGTTTTTTTGATTGATCGCCGGGAGCCCGCCCTGGCGCGCCGGATATCCGAGCTGGAGGCGGAGCTGTCGCCCGCC
>JBKHDD010000069.1:0-22551 GCA_046541515.1 Desulfococcaceae bacterium | reverse complement strand
CCATTCCGCTCAACGTCCTCGTCGCCCGGCCCTATGGCCTGTATCGGGACTGGGCTGTTTCGGGTGACGAACGCGGAACATCGGGGCCGGCCCGTTCGAATCCTGGCGGACATCGTCGCCTTTTCCACCTTCATGCTGCCCCAGTACGCCGGGGTGTTGTGGTGGGTCGGCGCGGAACTCCCGCAAATTCTCACCGCCTGCGGCACCGTCGTCGCAATGAGCCTGGCGGTGGGACGGCCCTACGGGCTTTACATGGGTTTCTGCCGGAGAATTTTGGAACGGGTGATGGGATCGGAAAGACGGGAAAAACGGAAAGCGGACGCATTTCCCTTGAAGTAACGGGCGTTCATCGCTACAGTTTGGAAAGAATTCCAACGCCGGGTCGCATTATCCCGACTTGCGAAAGAGGAACGCCATGAACGTCGTCACCGATGTGGAAGCCCAAAAAAATTTGAAGAGTCTCATCCAAAAGGTCTGCGCCGACGCGGAACCCACGGTGATTCTGGATACCGTTTCGGGTGAAAAGGTCGTCATGATTTCCCTGGAAGATTTTTCCGCCTACGAAGAAACCGAATATCTTCTGCGGTCCCCGGCGAACCGCGAACATCTGTTAAAGTCCATTGAGCAGGCGAAAGCTGGAGATTTTGTAAACTTTCCCGTTGAAGACCTGTGATCCTTCAGTTTACAAGCGATGCGTGGAAGGATTTCGAATGGTTTCTGGATAACGACCGGAAAACCGCGAAACGGATTCGAACGATTCTGAAAGACATTCTCCGCCATCCGAAAGAAGGAATTGGTAAACCGGAGCCCTTGGGATATGAGCTTTCCGGGTGTTGGTCACGCAGAATCAACCAAGAGCACCGGCTGGTTTACCGGATCGAATCGGAGGCTATACAGGTCATCAGTTGTCGATATCATTACCGATAAACATCTATTTTTGAAAAACAAAAACCCCGCAAACAGGCACCCAACCGCCGGTCTGCGGGGTTCGTTTTTTTGGAAATGATCTGCCCTACTGCCGCACCCGCGTCGTTCCGTTCCGTCCCTTAACGATCCGGACGCGGTCGCCCACCGCGAATTCTTCGTCGGCCTCCTGCACCACCGCGACGAGCTGGCCGTCGTCCAGCTCCACCGTAATTTCGTAGGCGTCCCGCCGGGTGACGCCCTCCTCGATGGCGCCGCCGGCCAGGGCCCCCGCGATGCCGCCGATCACCGTTGCGATGGTTCGGCCGGAACCGCCGCCCACGGAATTGCCCAACACCGCGCCGGTGGCGCCGCCCGCCGCGGGGCCGATGGGCGTTTTGGTCCCCTCGATCACCGCCGGCGCCACCGCCAGAACCGTGCCGTAATAGATCGAAAGACTTTGCCGGGCCTCGTCCCGGGAGTAGGTTTGCCCGGACCGCCCGGAGGCGCAACCGGCCAGCAGCCCAAGAATCATCAGCCCCATCAGCAAACCGCGAATTTTCATTTCCGCGCTCCTTCCCCGGAGACACCCGGCCGCAGCCGTCGACGCCCCGCCGTTCGATTTGCCATCCCAATGGAACGATGGCGACATTTTGCCAAGGGCAACGCGCAAGCCCCTTCGCCCCTCGCCGTCAAAATGAACGGCGACAACCTTTCGCGATGTCCGGCCCTCCGGTCCAATGCCATACCCACAAGACCCCGTTCCAGTCGCCTTCGTCCCGGCGAAAACTCGCGAGGGACCCGGGCAACCCGCCTGGCGTTCATCCTTCAATCATAATACAGCGGCGGGCGGCCGTTGGCAAATCCCGGCAAGGAAACCCCGATTCAGCGGATCATATACTTAATGTCCGACGTGTAGGTGGGATAGGCCCACAACACCGATTTCAGGTCGTCCGCCGTCAGCCCCTTTTTGATGGCCAGCGCGAAGAGGTTGATCATGTCGCCCGCTTCGTGACAAAGCAGGTGCGCCCCCAGAATGCGCCGCGTCTCTTCTTCCAAAATCACCTTGAATCCGGCGTATTTTTGGCCGATCCGCCAGGAGGAGGGCCAGTTGGCCGGATTGCCCTTGTTCACCTTTATGGAAAGGCCCTTTTTCCGGGCCTCGTCTTCGCTCATGCCCACGGTCGCCAGGGGCGGCAACGTAAAAACCACGGATGGAACGTTGGCATGGTCGGCTTCGGTCCGGTTGCCGTTGAGGATATTGTCGGCGACGACTTCGGCTTCCATGTCGGCCACGGTGGCAAGCTGGGGCGGCGCGTCGGCCGCGTCGCCGATGGCGTACACCCGGGGATTGGAAACGCTTTGCATGAAGGCGTTGACCGCGATGCCCCGCTTGGAAGACTCGACGTCGCCCTTCTCGGGTTCCAGATCCTCGATCTCGGGCGCCCGGCCGGCGCCGTGGACCACCCGATCGGCCGAAAAATGGCGGCCGTCCTTGGTTTCGATGCGGAACCCGCCGTCTTCCGGCGCCACGGCGGAAACCGTGACGCCGGTTTCAAATTGAATCCCTTCCGCCTCCGAGGCGGAAACCAGCGTATCCACCAAATCCGGATCAAATCCGCCCAGAATCCGGTCGGCCATTTCCAGCACCGTGACCGACGCGCCGGCCCGGGCCGCCACATGGGCGAACTCCATGGAGATGTAGCCGCCGCCAATGAACGCGACCCGGCCCGGCATTTTCGCCATTTCCAGAAAATCGTCGCTGGTCAGCAAGTGCTCGAACCCATGGATGGGCAAGGGAATGGGCTTGGCGCCGGTGGCGATCACGACGACGTCGGCGGTGACCGCAAAGTCGCCCACCAGGACCGAATTTTCCCCGGTAAACCGGACCGATCCGTGAAGCGTTTCGATCCCGGCCTCCCACAAATCGTTTTCGGTGTTGTCGGGCACTTCGTCGGTGAATTCCTTTTTGAAACGGATCAATTCCGGCCAGTCGATGGTGGCGGGCGTTCCGATGCCGTTGCCGGTCATGTGGCGGGTCAGGTCCACCATCTCGGCGGCGGTCACCAGGTATTTCTTGGCCTGGCAGCCACGGATGGCGCAGGTGCCGCCAAACGGGCGACGGTCGGCCACCGCAACGGTCTTTCCGGCCTTTCGAATGGGATGGGCCAAAGTTTGGCCGGCGGTGCCGGAACCGATCACCAGCACGTCAAAATGGGTCGTCACTCTCGCCTCCTCTTCGCTTGGGAAATCTTCATCGGCGGCCCCCGGAAAACGCGCCCAACGCCCGACGGAGGCCTCGCCGGAACGGCCGCCAACCGAGGGGCGCAAAAACCGAAGGGCTCAGGCCGCCCCGCCGCTTTTCCGGCTTTCCGTCCGGGCCAAAAAAAACGCCCCCCGGAATACGGGGAGCGCGGCGTTGCTCGTTTGGGAAAAAAGCGATCAGGCCGCTTTGAAATAGGCCTTGGGGAGGGCGCCGCACACCGGACATTTGTCGGTGGGCTCGCCTTCCAGGGTATGGCCGCAAACCGAACAGACATAGTAATCGGTTTCGGGGAGGCCGCCCATGTTCTCCAGCGCTTTTTGGTACAAATTGGCGTGAATTTTTTCCACTTCGTTGGCGAAATTGAAGGTTCGCTCCGCCACGGCGTTGCCTTCTTCCTTGGCCGTTTCGATCATCGGGGGATACATGCTCTCGAACTCGTAGGTCTCGCCGCCGATGGCCTCCTTCAAATTGTCCTCGGTGCTGCCGACGCCCTTCAACGCCCGAAGGTGGCTGTGGGCATGAACGGTTTCGGCGGCTGCGGTGGCGCGAAAGAGCTTGGCGACTTGGCCGTAGCCCTCTTTTTCGGCCTTTTCGGCGAAGGCGAGGTATTTTCGGTTGGCTTGGGATTCGCCGGCGAAGGCGTCTTTCAGATTCTTTTCGGTTTTGGACATGCGAAGGCTCCTCCTTTGGAAAACGGGCGGTCGGGCGATGGCCTTCGAGGCCGCTCTTTGGCGTCGAAGCCCCCGAACCGCGGTTGAAGATGTCGGACGGCAGAACCGCCGACGACGGGCATTCCGGAAAAAAAGACCCCGGCGAAACGCCGAGGAATGGGGAAATGAGACGGTTTGCGTGAGATTATGGGAACATTTTGCCAAAAAATGGCGAAGTTTTCAAGGTTTTTCGCCGATCGCGCTTCGCGGGGTTCGCCGCGCGGCCTCGGGTTCTCGCGGAAAACCGCCGAAAACCGTCCATGAGGCCGCTTTTTCGAGGCGACGTCCGGGCGCGAAAGGCGTCAGCCCTTGGCCCAGCGACAACGATTTTCCAAATCTCCGACGAGGTCTTCGGTCTCGAATCGAAGCCGTTCCCACTCTTCGTCCCCGGCAAGCAAGTTGAGCCGGTCGATGCGGCGGGCAATATCCTCGGCCTTTTCCTCCAAGGCGGAGGCCGTCTCGCCGTCGATGGGCCGGACTTGGGCGATCATTTCTTGGCAGTCCTTCAGCGTCGTTCGCAACTGCGATTCGGCTTTGACTCTCTGGGCTTCTCCAATTCGCACAACTTCCCCCTCTCGGCAATCGGATTGGGCGGAATCGCCCGCCTCCAAACGAGGCGGGAAACGAAAAAATAACGGTAATCCTAGCCGAAGCCGGCCTCCGATCCAATACCCCGAATCCTGTATTTTCCCGGCCGCCCCCCCAGCCAAACGGGCCGGCGACGGAAAATCCATCGCCGGCCTCCGAAAAACGCCATTTGGGAAATCGGTTTCGTCGTCTCGACGCTGAAATCCGCCGAATCGATTCAGCCCTTGCCTTTGGCCTTTCCCGCCTTTTGGATTTTCGCCCAACTGTCCCGCAGCCCCACCGTGCGATTGAAAACCGGATTCCCCGGCCCGTGATCCCGCCGGTCCGCGCAAAAATAGCCGATCCGCTCAAACTGGCACCGGCTTTCCGGGGTCAGTTCCGCCAGGGCGGGCTCCAGCTTGCAGCCCCGGCGAACCTCCAGGGAGTTGGGGTTCAGGTTGGTCCGGAAGTCGCCGCCCTCCCCCGGGTCCTCGGTGGCGAACAGATGGTCGTAGAGCCGCACCTCGGCGTCCACGGCGTGGGCGGCGGAAACCCAGTGGAGGGTGCCCTTCACCTTGCGGCCGTCCGGCGCGTCGCCGCCCCGGGTTTCCGGATCGTAGGCGCAGCGAAGCTCGGTCACTTGGCCGTCGGCGTCTTTGATCACCTCCTGGCAGGTGACGAAATAGGCGTAACGAAGCCGCACTTCCCGCCCCGGTCCCAGCCGGAAGAATTTTTTGGGCGGGTCCTCCATGAAATCGTCCCGTTCGATGTACAGCTCCCGGGAAAAGGGGACCTCCCGGGTTCCGGCGGCGGGGTCCTCGGGATTGTTGACGCATTCCAGCGCCTCCACCCGGTCCTCCGGATAGTTGGTGATGACGACCTTGAGCGGCTGGAGCACCGCCATGTAGCGCGGGGCGTGCCGGTTGAGATATTCGCGGACGCAGTGCTCCAGCAACGCGATGTCCACGGTGCTGTCCCGCTTCGCCACGCCGATGCGCTCGCAGAAGGTCCGAATGGCCTCGGGCGGATAGCCCCGCCGCCGAATGCCGGCGAGGGTGGGCATCCGGGGATCGTCCCATCCGTTCACGTCGTTGTTCTGGACCAGTTGGATCAGCCGCCGCTTGCTCAGCACCATGTAGGTCAGGTTCAGCCGGGCGAACTCGATCTGCTGAGGATGATAGACCTCCAGCGCGTCCAGCACCCAGTCGTACAGCTCCCGGTTGTTTTTAAATTCCAGAGAGCACAGAGAATGGGTGATCCCCTCGATGGAGTCCGACAGGCAGTGGGTGAAGTCGTACATGGGATAAATGCACCAGGCGTCCCCGGTGCGGTGGTGGGCCTTGTGGCGAATGCGGTACAGGGTCGGGTCCCGCATGACGATATTGGGCGAGGCCATGTTGATCTTCGCCCGAAGGACGTGGGCCCCCTCGGGAAACTCCCCGGCCCGCATCCGCCGGAACAGGTCCAGATTTTCCTCCGCGGATCGGTCCCGGTAGGGGCTTTCCCGGCCCGGCTCGGTGAGGGTGCCGCGGTATTCCCGAATTTCGTCGCCCGAAAGGCTGTCCACGTAGGCCAGCCCTTTTTGGATCAGCGTTTCGGCGAATTCGTACAGTTGCTCGAAATAGTCGGATGCGTAATGCAGGTGCTCGCCCCAGTCAAATCCCAGCCAGCGCACGTCGGCCTGAATGGAATCGACGTACTCCACCTCTTCCTTGGTCGGGTTGGTGTCGTCAAAGCGCAGGTGGCAACGACCGCCGAATTCCCGGGCCATGCCGAAATTCAGGCAGATGGACTTGGCGTGGCCGATGTGCAGGTAGCCGTTGGGCTCCGGCGGAAACCGGGTCGCCACCCGGCCGTCGAACTTCCCGGTCCGGTTGTCCTCCTGGATGATTTCGCGGATGAAATGATTTGTGGTCGGGTTGTCAGGGGTCGTCATGCCGCTTTTCCTCCGTTCCGTTCCCCGCAGATCGCGGCTGTTTCCGCCGGATGGATGGCGATGATATCGAAAGAATGAATGATGGTGGTCTCGCGGGACGATTTCAATGAGACGGGTTCAATCGGACGGCTATTTGGTCGGCTCGGGAAGGGTCTCCCCGACCTCGGCGCCGGGCAAAGCCAATTGAAGATTTCTCGGGTCGGGCTTCCGGGATTGGGAATGGTTTTTGTGAGTTTCCCAATCCGGGAAATAATCCTCGGCTTGATTCCCCCAGGAAAACCAATTGGGGCGCCGGCCCCGTGCAAACATTTCCAGAAAAGGCCCACGGCTGCAAGATTCGATGATCTCGTACTGCTCGTCCGGCTTTCGGCTGTGCTCCCGCTTTCGTGTCGCTATAATATTGGGCTGGCTCCGCCCGGGCTGGAGGGTCCGGGGATTTTTTCCTCGAACCCCAAACAAAATCATTTCCGTCACGTTCCGAAAATAAAAACCAACGCCCCGCCGGTCCGGCCCGCCGTCCTTTCGAACCTTGTACCAAATCAAATTGGTTTTGTATTGAAAGCCCCAGGCTTCCAAAATTTGAAGTCCTTCCGCCAGCAGGGCATTGGGCGCCCAGAGATACAAATGAGCCGTCTCCCGGAGAGCCCTTGCCACTGGGATTTCTTTAATTTCCGGCAGGGAAAGGGTCGGGTACCGGGAAAGGCGCCGGTGTTCCGGGGCCATCTTGCCCGTTCGGTTTTGGAATTGCCAGGGCGGATCCGCCAGCACCGCGGCAAATTTCCGGTTCCCGACGAAGGCAAGAAAATCCTCGGCGGCATTCGGTTTGGAATCGCTCATTTCCCACCCGTTTCCAGAAGCTTTGGGGTAATGCCGAACACAAGAACCGGACATCCGCCGTTGCGGCCCGCCTGCAACCTGGGAAGCAGTTTGCCCATGCGAGTCGTGCCGGCCCAAATTTGTTTTTGTAATTCCTTTTCGTGCCGTATTTATCCGTATATTCCCCGAGAGAGGCGATCCAGGGATCCAACTCGTTGCTTCGGGTCGCCAGAATGCCCAGGCTGATCTTCCCATAATCGAAAAAGGCCCGAAACGCATACAAATCCCGGTCAAAGGTCTGGTCCTTGCTGTTCCATTCCAGATCGAAGGCAACCCGGCCCTTCAAATAGTCCACTTTATGGCTGTCGTGGCTCACCTCTTCTTCGTCCACCAGAAGTCGGGCATTGAGCTGCCGCTCCTCCCAGCCCAGGGGGCGCAAAATGGACGAAAACCGCTTGGGAATGGGGCTTTCGTTTCCGCCCGCCCGGGTCACGTCGGCCTCGGAGAATCGGAATTGGCGGAGGGCCGAGCAATTCACGCCGCCGCCGTCAGTGGACCAGGTCGCTGACGTACTGATAGGCGTCCCGGTAAAGTTGCTGCTTGTGCAGCTCCATGCCGATTTCGCTGTCCAAGTCGGCGGTGAGCTGCTCCATGATGACCGTGGCGATCTCCGGCTCCTTGCGGTCGAACAGATCCACCAGCTCGGTTTCCAGCTCTTCGAAATAGTTTTTGATGCACCGGCGGCTGTAATCGTTGATCCGAGTGCGAAGCGCCCGCATGAAGCCGACGATCTTGCTTTCGTAGGCCGAAAGGGCGGTTTCGATGTGCCGACTGTAGCCGTTTCCGCCGCTTTTGGGCGAGGCCGACGCGGCCCGCTTATGCTCCATCACCGCGCCGGTCAAGGTCTTGAGCTGACCGCCCTTCAGGCTCAATGCGTCGCCGAGGCTGCCCTCGCCGGAAACCAGGCGTAGATTTCGCGCGTAGCGCAGGGTGAGATCGGGGTTTTCCCGCAGCAGGGAAACCGCCTCCATGGCGTCCGGCTCCGCCTTCTCGGGCTCCGCGCCCCGAAGCCGCTCGCCCACGTCGAAGGCCAGTTGATCGAGCTGGTCGCCGTATTCGAAAAGAAACACGTCGCAGAGCCCGTTGATCCGCATGAGGATGTCCCGCTTGCTCAGCATGTCCTCCAATTGGCGGGTCATCTCGTCGGGGAGGGACTCGGTCCGCTTGAGGTCTTCCAGCAAATCCCGGGAAAAGGTGTCCACGATGTCGGCGCGCATAAGCCCCTGGAGCTGATGGCGGAACATCCGCCCCACGGGAATCCGCTCCTCCAGCTTCTGGGGCAGCCGGCTCAGATTTTCCAGGGTGTCCAGGCCGCGCATCAATTCGTTCTGCAACTCCCGCTTGTCGATTTCCTGCAAGTAGCGGTGGATGCGACTTTCGAAGTCGTTCTGCTTGTCGTCGTTCCAGAAGACCATGCCGGGGATGAACTGGGTGCGGATGTCGCGAATGCGCTCCCGAACGATGCCCTTGATCCCGGCAACGAACTCCCGCAGCCGCCGGGTCAGCTCCCGGGCCACGAAAGAATCCCGCAGGTTCCGGCTGTTGACGGCGGTTTCGTAATGGGGGCGCAACACTTCGGCCATGCGTCGGCACAGGTCGTTGAGTTCCCCTCGGGCCTCGTCGAAAAACTCGCGGCCCGCCGTGGTGTTCAGGTAGCCGAACAGCCGTTCCCGCAACTCCGCGAAGCTCCGGGTTTCCTCAAATTCGGCGACGAGGCCGCCGGCCTCGTCGGCCAGGGGGATGCGGCCGATGGACCGCTTTAGGTTGTCGAGATGTTCCCCCAGCTTGCCGCTGCGCTCCAGCTCTCCGGTCTCGATCAGCCGCAACAGCAGATAGTTGAGCGCCGAAACCTTGAACACCCGCTCCGGCGTGATGCGGAATCCGTGATTCTCCACCTTTTCGGCGAAATTCCGGATTTCCTCGTTTTTTTGTTTGGCGCTGGCGGTTTCCCACTTGTTGATCACCCAGAAGGCCCGCTTGAGGACGTGGGGACGGGCCTTGTGGATTTCCGCCAGAAGCTCGATCTCCTCCCCCTCCAGCAATTTGAAAACCGCGGAGGAAATGACGAAGGCCTTGGCCTCGTTCTCCACGTAGGATTTGGTGATTTTCTTGTGGCGGGGATTGACCACGCCCAGGCCCGGCAGGTCCACCAGAACCACGTTTTCCGGCAGGTCCACCTCCCGCAGGAAAACCTCCACCCGGTCCACCAGCAGCACGTCCTCGTAGTCTTCGGTGACGTACTGATTCAGCTCGTCCAGACCGATCTCCCGGGTGTTGCCGGAAAAGCGAGTCCATTTGTTCAACAGGTTTTTGAGCTCCTCGAAAAAGTTCTCCTTGTTGAAAACGCCCACGTCCTGGAGATGAGCCTCGATTTCGGCCTCCAGCCGGAGCGACAGCTCCGCGTTTTCCAGCTCGGCGAACCGGCCGGGGTTCCGGTGCAGCTCCCGGCAGATGGCCTCCACGTAAAGGTTGCGAAGCTCCCGCCGGGCGCCTTCGTCCAGGTAGTGGATGACGACCGCGTCGGATTCGCCCCGCTTGATGATGGTGGGAATGGCGGTGTAGGATTTCGTCGCCTCGGGCAGGATGTTGCGGCCCAGGATGGCGTTGATGATCATCGACTTCCCGGCGGAAAAGGCCCCCAGAAAGGCCACCGGAAACTCGGGGGACCGCAGCCGCTCGATCCAGCGACGCTTTTTTTCCACGTGCCGCCGCAGATTGTCGCGGAGGTCCAGAAAGGCCTGCACCTGGTCGTAGTATTCGAAGACTCTTTCAAACTGGTGGACAAATTCCTGTTCGTTCATTCCGTCCATGGCGTCCTCTCCCGGCGGTTCCGTCGGCGCTCCCGTCCGTTGCCGTGCCGATCCGCCGGCCGGATCGTCGATAAACGCTTGTTCTCCCCGCATAATTCCTTCCCCAAAATAATGTCGGACATACGGGCGGGGATTCTATGGGGTTTTCGAAACGATGTCAAAGCGGAAAGCGCCCCAAACCCGGCCCGGCCTTCGATCCGAACCGGAGGGAAAATCAGAGAATTTCCGGCGGAAAGGCGACCACGTCGTCGATCCGCTCCGCCCCGGCCATCAGCATCGCCAGCCGGTCCACGCCCAGGGCGTTTCCGGCGGCGGCGGGCATGTGGGCAAGGGCGTCGAGGAACCGCTCCGGCATGGGCCCCACCGGCCGCCCCGCCCTTTTCCGGGCGTCCCGGTCCGCCGAAAAACGCGCCCGCTGCTCCTCGGGGTCGGTCAGCTCGGAGAAGGCGTTGCACAGTTCCAGTCCGGCGATGTACAGCTCGAAGCGTTCGGCGGTGTCCGGATCGTCGGCACGGCGTCGGGCCAGCGCGGCGCAAGGCGCGGGATAGTCGTGCAAAAAAACCGGCCGCTCCCGTCCCAGGCGCGGCTCGATCTCAAAGGCCAGAATTTCGTCAAACCGGTCGGTTTCCAACGCCGCCTCGGCGGAGACGTTCGTGTAACGCCGGAAGGCGTCCCGAACCGTCAGCCGGTCCCAGGGCGGGGCAAGGGAAACCTCCGCCCCGCCCCAGCGCAAGCGATCCCCGGTTTCGGCGGCCATGGCCACATGGCCCACCAGGGCTTCGCATTCGTCCATCAGGTCCCGGTAGTCGGCCCCGGCGGCGTACCATTCCAGCAGGGTGAATTCCGGGAGATGGCGGTCGCCCCGCTCGCTTCCGCGAAAAACGGGTCCCATCTGGTAAATGCGGTCAAACCCCTCCGCCAGCAGCCGCTTCATCCAGAGTTCCGGGGAGGCGTGGAGAAACCAGCCGTCGGCGGCAATCGGATCGATGTGCAGTTCCGGCGCGGGCGCCGGGACCCGGCAGGGCGTGGTGACCTCCAGGTAGCCCCGGCCGTCGAAAAAGGCCCGGATGGCCCGCAGAATCCGCGCCCGGAGCCGGAGATTGGCTTGGCCTCGGTTCCGACGGGGCGTTTTCCCGGGATCGCCGAACGCCTCCGGCCCTTTCGCGTCGTCCACGGCCAAGGCGCTACTGAACCGTGCCCTTTCGGATGCGGTCGCCTTCCCGGCGAAGATGTTCGGCCTCCTCCAGTTTTTCCACGGCCTCGATCACCCGCTCGCCTTCGCGGACGCGCTCCCTCCCGTCCTCGATCATGTCCCGGCCTTCCTTGATCAGCTCATTGCCTTCGTCCACCCGATCCCGGCCCCGTTCGATCATGTCTTCGCCTTCCCGAATGATCCGGCGGCCTCGGTCCATTTCCATGCCGCTTTCGGGCAACAGAAGCACCGGTTCGGAGGCGCAACCGGCCAGAAACAGGGCGGGCGTCAGCCATCCCAGAAACACGAATCCACGAATGATTCGTCCACATTTCATGCGAAATCACTCCCCTCCGCCGGGCGCATGGCGACTCGGCAGGAAAAATACGCGTTGTATGGTTGGAAAACATCGGAAAAAACCGGGAACGCGAGGAACGAAAAAATTTCGCCCCGCGTTCCCGTTGAACATGCAAAACGTTGAATTCTCCGTCCTTCGCCCAAATCTCCGCCGGATCGTCCGGCCGAAGTCTCGCCGAAAGAACCTGCGGGGCTATCGCAGGGCTTGGCGAATGAACTGATCCGAAGATCGATCCTGGAGATAGGCGGTTTCATACAGGGACGGATCGGCGTTGGCGAACCAGTCCTGGCCGGTTGCCTTGCAGGCCGGGCAGGCGTTGACGGGAATGTGGACGGCCAGCACCCGGTTTCCCCGGTCCGAGGAGGAATCGATCCGGAACGACCCGCCGCAGTCGTTGCAGATGCGGATCGTCTCGGTCTGTTTTTCCACGATGTTGTCCGTATCGTAGAAAATGCTGCGGTTGCGCTCTTCCATCTTTTTGTCGCCTTGGCGCTCCGCCTGGATGGCCGAACGGTTTTCCCAATACAAAAGCACCTTTTCGCCGAGTTTTTCAATGTAATTGGTCACGTCCCGGCTTTGGCGAATGCGCTCCGGATCGTAGTTGGGCTCCTTCACCCGGCTGTAGTCGAGCCCCGCCATGGCCAAGATGATGCCGACGTTCATGTACGGCAACGCGCCCTCGATGGAATAGCCGCCTTCCAGCACCGCGATGTCCGGCTTGAGCAGCTCGGTGAGCCGGGCGTAGCCCTGGGCGGAGAAATTCATGTTGGTGATGGGGTCGCCGTAGTGGTTGTCCTGTCCGGCGGAATTGATGATCAAGTCCGGCTTGAAATCGTCCAGGATGGGCAGCGCCATCTCGCGGATGGCGTAGAGAAAACCGTCCTCGCCGGTGTGCGGCGGCAAGGGAATGTTGATGGTCAGGCCGGTGGCGTTGGGGCCGCCCATTTCGTTGACGAAGCCGGAGCCGGGATAAAGCGTCCGCCCGTCCTGATGCATGGAAATGAACAGGACGTCGGGATCGTGCCAATAGATGTCCTGGGTGCCGTCGCCGTGGTGGCAGTCGGTGTCCACGATGGCGATGCGCCGGACGCCGTAGACGCTCCGAAGCATTTCCACCATGACCGCCTCGATGTTGATGTTGCAGAAGCCCCGGGAGCCGTGCACCACCCGCATGGCGTGATGGCCCGGCGGCCGAACCAGCGCGAAGCCGCGCTCCACCTGCTTGTCCATCACCGCCATGGCCATGGTCTTGGCGCCGCCGGCGCTGATGAAATGGGATTCGGTGGTGACGGCCCATTCGTCGGGAACGCAGAAATGGGTCCGCTGGATGTCCCGAATGGTGGCCAAGTCGGGCTTGTACTCGGTGATTCCATCGATGTCCAGCAGCCCTTCCTCCATCACCTGGTCCTGGGTGTAGAGCAGTCGCTCCTCCCGTTCGGGATGGGTGGCGCTGATGGCCCAGTCAAAGGCCGGGAAAAAGACCAGACCCATGGGGTGTTTGGCCGTTAGCATGCGCTCGCCTCCGTTCCGCGTTTCCCTGTGGGCCGGGGCCGCCGCCGCGGCGCACCGGCTCTTCCCTCCGTAACCGACAAGCCGTTGGCCCCGGCGGAATCCCGGGACAAACGGACCTCATCCGGCCCCGGCCGCGTCCCCGTTCCGCAGACGCCGGGCGATGTCTTCGTATTCGTGAATGAGCCCGGGCTTCACCTGAACCTTGACCCGGATGTTGCGGCCGGCGGTGTAAAACCCGCGCACCATGTTGAACTGAAGCCGCTCCACCACCTCCATCTCCAGGTCGTCGGCCGCGGCGCCGATGTGGAGCGCCTTTGTCCGCAACAGCTCGAATGCCTTTTCCACCGCATTTTCCAGAGAAAAATTCCGGTCCACCGATTCGCTGAACTCCTCCTCGGGGGCGGTGGCGATCTCCCGCTGGGTGTCGGCGAAAAAACTGACCTCGCAGGTGGAACGGGCCAGGGCCGCGCCCACGGCGTTGGCCACCGTCCAGCGGGGCACCAGGTCCACGGGCATTTCGGCCAGCTCCGCCAACCGGTCCGCGAAATAGGGCGCGGGACCGCCCAGAATCAAAATGCGCCGGGGATCGACCTGGTGGCCTTCCCGCAGTTCGTGGACGGTGTAGACCGGCTTCCGGTTGATGGCGTCCACCATGTCCCGGGCCGCGTCCAGTATCTGCCGGCAGGCCTGGTCCACGATCCGTTGCGCGGCGGTTTCCGGGTCCACGCCGAGGCTTTCGGCGATTTGGGCCACTCCGGCCCGGGCCGCTTCCCGGTCTCCGTCCTCGGTGCCCTTTCCCAGCGCGAAAAGGGCGTCGGTGGGGGTCGGCGATTCTCCGCCGTAGGCCATGGCTGGCCCGACCCGATCCGGCCCGATCCGAAGGCCGTCCCCTTCGATCCGGATCACGCTGTCGCCGCCCACGCCGATGCTGCGGCTCTGGAGAGAGCGAATCAGGGTGTTGACCCCGTCCAGGGTGATGCCCAGCGGGTCCAGCAACGGCGCGCCGTTGATGAGAATGGCCATGTCGGTGGTGGTGCCGCCGATGTCCAGCACCAGGCTCTCCTCGCTGGGGGAGGCGAAGGCCGATGCCCCCATGACGCTGGCCGACGGTCCGGACAGAACCGCCTGCCCGGGAAAATCGATGGACGACTCGAAGCTCATGGTGCCGCCGTCGGCCTTGAGGATGTGGATGGGAATCACCAGCCCCTTTGACGCCAGGGAGCGCCCCACCGCTTCGTAGAATTTTTTATGTTCCTGGTAAACGGCGGTGTTGAGGTAGGTGGTGGCGACGCGCCGGGCGAAATTCAAATTGCCGGACACCCGGTGCCCCATGAACATTTTCCCGAAGGCGTCGCCGAAGGTCTTTTGAAGCCGGTCCCGGATGTCCAGTTCGTGGGCCGGATTCCGCACGGAAAATTTGCTCACGATCCCGATGTTGCGGATGCCGGCGTCCAAAAACGCCTGGCCCGCCCGGTCGATGTCGTCCGGCGGGACCGGCTCCACTTCCCGGCCCCGGTGGTCGATGGAACCGCCCACGGCGCGATAGAACTCGTTGGTCCGGAAATGCTCCGGATCGATGCCGGGCCCGGAGGAGACGATCATCCCGACCCGGGGATTGCGGGCCTGGACCATGGCGTTGGTGGTCAGGGTGGTGCTGAGCACCGCCCGCTCGATCTCGGCGGGGTCGATTCCCTCGGTAATCCGTTCCAGGCCGGCGAGCACCGACGAAAAAAGGTCCGCGGGGTTCGTGCGGACTTTGAACTCTCGAATCAGCCCTTCGCGCCCCAGCAATACGACGTCGGTGTGGGTTCCCCCCACGTCCAGTCCGATAATCATGGCGCCATCCCGAAGCGTTTGCGTTTTCGGTTGCCCCGACGGACCCGGGCCGGTAGCCTCGCGCCAAAGACGGCGAAGCGCCCGCCGCAGCGATTCCCCTACGCCCACATTCCCCTCTCCATCTGTCGCCCCACCCCGGCTGATGACGACTCAAGGGCCTATTCTGCTTAAAAAAAGTGAATGACACCTTAACGAAATTCCCTCCGGCTGTCAATACGGTGCGGCGGGTGGAAATGGAGTGGAAACCGGCGATTTTCTTTTTCATTTGCCATCCGAATTCATTGACGATATGGTGGCGGATTTTGAATCATTCGGCCGCCCGGGGGAAACAGGAAACCCCGGCGGGGCGCAAAGGAGACATACCGGAAATGAAGCTTGGCGTCATCGGCCTGGAAGGGGCCGGAAAAACCACCGTTTTCGAAGCATTGACCGGCAGCGACGGGGGCGCGGCCCTGCGGGGGGAGGATCGAGTCGGCACGGTGAAGGTCCCCGACGAGCGCGTGGACATTCTGAGCAAAATGTACAATCCCCGCAAGACCATCTACGCCCAGGTGGAATATTTTCTGCCCGGCCGCGGCGGGGGCGACAAAAAATCGGGCGAGAACGTCTGGACGGCGGTGCGGGACTGCGACGCCCTGATCCAGGTGGTCCGAAACTTCGAGGCCTACGGCCTGGAGCCGCCCAAACCCGCAACGGACGTGGCCGATCTGGACGGGGAGCTGATCCTGGCCGATCTGGTGGTGGTGGAAAAACGGCTGGAGCGGTTGGCCCTGGACCGCAAGCGGGGCAAGAACGTCTCCGGCGAGGAGATCGGCCTGCTGGAACAGTGCAGGGAGTGCCTGGAGGCCGACCAGCCGCTGCGAAGTCGGCCCGAGCTGGCCGGCGCGCCGCTCTTGCGCGGCTTCGCCTTCGTCTCCGGCAAGCCCATGCTGGTGCTTTTCAACAACGCCGACGAGGACGAGGAGATGCCCGAGGTGGGCGAACTGGCCGAGCGGGAACGCTGCCGGGTCATTCGAGGCCAGATCGAGCGGGAGCTGGCCCAGATGACCGAGGAGGAGGCCCAAGAATTTCTGGCGGAATTCGAGATCGCCGCCTCCGCCGCCGACCGGGTCATCCGGGAATCCTACGCCCTGCAGGGGCTGATCTCCTTTTTCACCGTGGGCGAGGACGAGGTGCGCGCCTGGACCATCCGTCGGGGAACCCCCGCGGTGGAGGCGGCCGGCGTCATCCACTCGGACATCCGGAAGGGCTTCATCCGCGCCGAAATCCTGGCCTACGACGACCTGATGGCCGCCGGAAGCTACGCCGAGGCCCGCAAACGGGGCACGGTGCGGCTGGAGGGCAAGACCTACGATGTCCGGGACGGCGACATCGCCAACTTCCGGTTCAATGTCTGATTCTCGGTTCGATCCCCCATGGCGGGACATGAATCCAACCGGGCGGCCTCGGCCCGTTTCCCCGGAAGAATCGCCATGAAGACCGACCTCCGGAAACCGGAGTCCGCCCCCGCCCGCTCTTCCCCGGCCGGAGGCGCCGGATTTTGGACGGCCCTGGGCGCCCGGCTCGTCGTCAACACCGCCCGGCGATTCCCCTATCCCTTCGCCCCGGCCTTGAGCCGGGGTCTGGACGCGCCCCTTCCGGCGGTCACCGCCATTTTGGGCGCCAACCAGATGAGCGGCCTCGCCTGCCTGCTCTTCGGGCCGCTGGGGGACCGAAAAGGGTATCGCGCGCTGATGTTGGCCGGGCTGATCACCCTCGTCCTGGGGCTGACCCTGGCGGGGGCCGTGGCCACCTACCCCGCCGTCTTCGCGGGGCTGGTGCTGGCGGGGATGGCCAAAAACATGTACGACCCGGCGGTGCTGGCCTACACCGGCCGGGCCGTTCCCTACGAACACCGAGGCCGGGCCATCGGCCTTCTGGAAATGAGCTGGGCCGGCAGTTCGCTGCTTGGCCTGCCGCTCATCGGCCTGCTCATGGACGGCGCGGGCTGGCGGGCGCCGTTTTTCGCGCTGGCGGCCTTGAGCCTCGTGGCGGCGCTCGTTCTGGCCCGCCGGATGCCGCCGGAGTCGCCCAATCCCGACGCCCCGCCGCCGGCCGAGGAACTGCGCCGGATCGTCTCCCGCCTCCGCAAACCGGCCGCGCTGGGCGCCTTGGGATTCGCCCTTTTTTTCAACGGAGCCGGCGACCTGATGTTCGTGGTCTCCGGCGTCTGGCTGGAAGGCGACTTCGGCCTCAGCCTCTCCGGGCTGGGGTTGGCCGCCACCGCCATCGGCGCGGCGGAACTGTGCGGCGAAGGGCTGGTGGCCGCCGCGGCGGACCGACTGGGACTCGGCCGGGCCGTGACCATCGGCGTGCTCGCCACCGCCCTGGCCTACGGCGCGCTGCCGCTCCTGGACGGAACCCTCGCCTCGGCGCTGGGCGGCTATTTTCTGGCGTTTTTGACCTGTGAATTTACCATCGTGGCTTCTTTGTCCCTCTTCACCGAACTGATGCCCGAGGCCCGGGGCACCCTGATGGCCGGCTACCTGACCGGCGCGGGGATCGGCCGATTTTTGGGGGCGCTGGCCGGGGCCGGCTTGTGGCAACTGGGCCGCCTTCCGGCGGTGACGATGGTCGCCGCGGCCATGGCGCTGTTGGGGCTGGCCGCGTTGCGGCTGGGTTCCGCGCGGGCCCGGAGAAACGCCGATCTGGCCTCCCCCGCCGCCGGGCCCTAGGCGACCCTCTTTCCGGCCCCTCCGGAGCGCGGCCTCGGACGGATGGTCCATCCCCCGAACCCGCCGCCGCCCGCCGTTGGATGCGCCTCCCGGGGTCCCCCGGGGTCCATGGTCTCGCGAAATCACCGACCCCAAAACCGCCGCCCCCACCGCCCGCTTGTTTTTCCAGCGGTTTTCTGGCAAAATCTCGACCCATTCCGTTTTTGATTCACGTTTCTTATCCCGATCAGATCGGTCCGGTATCGGCGGCCGCCGGTTTTTTGGCGGCCGGGAAGGCGAAGCCCATGCGGGTGACCTGTGAAAACTGCGGCGCTTCCTTCAAGGTGGACGAGAATAAAATTCCGCCAGAGGGCCGCCGGGCCCGTTGCGGCAAATGCCAACACCCTTTCCACATTCATCCGCCCGACAAATCCGAAGCGCCCGTCGTCCCCCCGCCCCGTTTCAAGGTGATGGGAAACAACAACTGCCCGCTGTACGAGAACGGAGACGCCTTTCAGCTTTCGGGCGGCGTTTTCCAGGTTCCGCCCAAAAAAGCCCCCTGCATGATCCTGGCCAGGGACGTGGCCGCCCTGTTGAAAAAGGGCGCGTTGAAAGACCCGCCGCCTTTCTTCCAATGCGGCGGCTGCAAGGGCGTTATCCGCTTTTCCGTGCGGCCGGACGCGGAAATCCCCGCGGACGACGACGGAGACGCGGCCAAGGACGACTACATCGACCGGGTGGTTCGGGCCATGAGCCGCTTTTCCATCTTCCGGGCCCTGGACAACCACATGGTCCGCGAGTTTGCGGCCCGGCTGCGCTTCGACGAATTCGCGGTGGGCGACGTCATCATGCGCAAAGGCGACCCCGGCCGCAACCTTTACATCCTGGTTTCCGGCCGGGTGGAAGTGTTGGGCGACGACGAAATGCCCATCGCCGAGTTGAAGCGGGGCGAGGTGTTCGGGGAGATGAGCCTGCTTTCCGGCAACACGGTGGGCGCGACCATCCGGGCGATCGACCCCGCCACCGTTTTGTACATCAACGGTCCCAACTTCAAGGCCGTTCTCGCCAACTCTCCGTCGCTTCAGATGTACTTCACCCGCCTGCTGGCCGGGCGGATGGCCGAGATCAATCAGGCCCGCCACGATGAATTTTCCTCCGGCCTTTCCGGCAAAATCTCGGAGATGACCCCCTCGGAACTGTTCCAGGTCTTCCACCTGAATCAGAAAACCGGCATCCTCACCCTGATCTCCGGCCGGACCTCGGCCGACATCAGCTTTCGGGACGGAGAACTGGTTCGGGTCCACTTCGACGGCCTGGAAGGACCGGAGGCGTTTTATCAGCTCCTCAGGGTCAAGCGCGGACGCTTCAGCTTTCGGCCGGGGCTTCCGCTGGAACAAATGCAGGCCGAGGGGATGGGCGAATTCATGCGACTGCTGATGGAGGGTCTGCGCCGAATCGACGAGGACGAACGTCGCTTTCTGCGCACCGTATTCCCCACCCTGTAGTCCTTCGGGCCTCCGCTTTACCGCTTTACTTTTCCAAAATCATTCCAACCTTTCCAACAGCACGGAAAATAAATTTACCACCACGATCGGGCGGCGCGTTCGCGGGGCGCGATCTCGCGGCCGAAACCAGGCTTGTTTGGGGAAAAATCGCCGCCGGATCATCGAATGCCGCCAAAGAAGCGGATGGATGTTTCCGCCGCCCGGAAATGGAGTCGCCATGCAAATTCGACGCGCGCAATTCGCCGGAAGCTGGTATCCCGGCGATCCGGATTCCTGTGAAGCCCAAATTCGTGATTTTTTAAAAGAGGCGCCCTCTCCCGACCTGGCGCAAAACCCGGTGGGCGGGGTGGTCCCCCACGCCGGATGGGTCTTCTCCGGGGCCATCGCCTCCCAGGTGATTCACGCCCTCGCCCAGGGGAAAACGCCGGAAACCATTCTGGTCTTCGGGATGCATCTCGGCCCCGATTCTCCCATCCGGATTATGCCCCGGGGCGCCTGGGAAACCCCCTTTGGCCCGGTTCCCGTGGACGAGGAATTGTCCCAAGTCGTCACCGAAAATTTCCGGGTGGCGGAAGAATCTCCCGAACGGTTCGCGCCGGACAACACCATCGAATTGCAAATGCCGTTCATCAAATACTTCTTTCCCGAGGCCAAAGTGGTGACCGTCGGCGCGCCTCCGGCGCCGGAAAGCATGTTGCTGGCCGACCGGCTGGCCGACGCCGCGAGAACCGGTGGAAAATCGGCCCGGGTCATCGGCTCCACGGATCTGACCCATTACGGCGCCAATTACGGATTCCATCCCAAAGGCGACGGCCGCGAGGCCCTGGAATGGGTCCGGGAGGAGAACGATCCCCGATTTATCCGGGCGCTGACCGAAATGGACGCCGAGGGAGCCATTCGCCAGGGGCTGGAGAACCATAACGCCTGCTGCGCCGGCGCGGCGGCGGCGGCGGTGGTGGCCGCCCGAAGGCTCGGCGCCAGCCGGGGCCGGTCGATCGCCTACGCCACCAGCCACGACAAGCACCCCGCCGAAAGCTTCGTCGGATACACCGGCGTTTTGTTTGCATGACCGCGCTGAAGACCTTCACCAACCTGGACCGGGAGAAACAGGACCGGATCCTGCGGGTGGCGGTGGAGGAATTCGGCGAAAAAGGCTACGCCCGGGCCAGCATCAACGCCATGGTGCGGAGGCTGGGGATCGCCAAGGGCTCAATTTTTCAGTACTTCGGCGACAAGGAAGGGCTGTTTCGTTTCGCCTTTTCCACCGCCACGGAGATGGTGAAGGACTACTTGCGGACCGTGCGGGACCAGACCGGGGACGCCGATCTGTTCACCCGCCTGGAGGCGACCCTTCTGGCGGGCGTGCTGTTTCTTCGGAAACATCCGTTGGTTTATCGGCTGTATCTGCGCACGTTGCTGGAGAACCAGCTTCCCTACCGGGAGGCGGCCCTCTCCTCCCTTCGGGAATACAGCCTCAAATACCTCCGTTCCCTTCTCGCCTCCGCGTCCGACCGGGGCGAGTTGCGGGAGGGCCTTGACATCGACCAGGCCGCCTTTGTGCTGGACGCGGTGATGGATCGCTTTCTTCAGGCCCAGGCCGTGCGCCACCTGGACGCGGGACTTGCCATTTACGATTGCTCGGAGGAAACCGCCCGGCGTTGGGCGCGCCAATTGGTGGATGTGCTTCGTTTGGGGATCGGCCGACGGTGAAGGAGCCGCTGCTGATTGTCGCGGCGGCGCCGGAAGAGTTGGCCGGTCTGGCGGCGGATTTGCGGGATGGCCGGGAATCGGTCGCCGGGGGACGGCGAATCCGGGAAGGTTGGCTCCAAGGAATTCGAGTGCGGCTTTTGGCGTCCGGTCCGGGATTGGCCAACGCGGTCCACGCGACAACGGTCGCGGTGGAATCCAAGCGGCCCCGGGGAATCCTGAACATCGGGTGCGCCGGCGCGTTCACGGCCGCGGGATTGGACGTGGGCGACGTTGCGCTGGCCTCGGCGGCGGTGGATTTTCACCTTGGGCTGGAACCGGTGGACGGCGGAATCGTTCCCGATCCACCGCCCTTTCCGGTCCTGCCCGAAGCGAATGGAGAAATCGCCGAGCGGGCTGGATGGTATCCCTGTAATGCGGAATGGCTCCAAGACGCGAAGGAAGCGCTTTCATCCACAACGGATTTCCGTATGCCCGTCGGTCCCATTCTGACCGTTTCCACCGTCACCACATCCGACGAGCGGGCGGCGGAATTGTTCGACCGATTCCAACCGGTGATGGAGGCCATGGAAGGGGCGGGCGTAGCCCACGTGGCGGCGTTATACAAAATTCCGTTTTTGGAGCTTCGGGCCGCCGCCAATCGGGTCGGTCGCAGGGAGCGGGAAGGATGGAATCTGCCGCTGGCGTTCGAGCGTTGCGCCGAGGCGGTTCGAAGAATCCTTGCGGCGGGCGCGATTCCGGCGCCGAACTCCCAATCCGGCAAAACACGACCCGGGTAAAGCAAGGGGATTTTCGAAAATACGAGTCCCGTCTGAACACCGGCCCGGGGAACAAATCCCCCGGCCAAATCCGAAAAGCCCGCTGAAGCGGACTCGATCCGAACCCCAATTTTAAGCCTGGAAATCGCCTGAAATCGGCGAGTCGCCCTTCAATCCGAATGACGGACAACCATTCATCCTTTTGAAAGCGGCCGGGAGCCAACATGACCCAACCCATCCAATTCGCCTTCTCCCCCTGCCCCAACGACACCTTCAGCTTTCACGCGCTGATCCACGGCCAAATTCCCACCGGCGGCTTTTCCGTTTCCGCCGAGCTGGCCGACGTGGAAACCCTGAACCAGGCGGCCCGGAGCGGCCGTTACGAAATGACCAAGCTCTCTTTCGCCGCGTTGGGCCATTTGCTGGACCGGTACGCGTTGCTCCGGAGCGGCGCGGCGCTGGGTCGGGGCTGCGGCCCGCTGATCGTGGCCCGGCCGGGGTTTGATCCCGTCCGGCTGGCCGACGCGCCGGTGGCCATCCCGGGGGACTGGACCACGGCGGCCCTGCTGCTGGGGCTCTACCGAAACGGTTCGGGACCCACCGCCGCAATGACCTTCGACCGAATCATGCCGGCGGTGGCGGAAGGCCGATTCGAGGCCGGGGTCATCATCCACGAAGGGCGGTTTACGTTTCCGGAATACGGGCTGGCGGAAGTGGTCGATCTGGGCCAGTGGTGGGAATCGGAGACCGGGCTTCCCATTCCCCTGGGCGGCATCGCCGTCCGGCGGGATTTAGGGCGCACTGCCGCCGAGGTCCTGGAAGGCGCGATCCGGGACAGCGTTTCCCACGCCTTCGCCCATCCGGAAGAATCGGCGGAATACGTCCGCGCCCACGCCCAGGAAATGGCCCCGGAAGTGGTCCG
>JBKHDD010000068.1:0-22716 GCA_046541515.1 Desulfococcaceae bacterium | reverse complement strand
ATCGATCTGGACCCGGACTTCGCCGGAAGCGGCGTCCCGGCCGACCTCCTCCAGGGCGGAACCTTCCCATTCGATGCGGACGTCCAGCTCGCCAAACGCCTTTTCCACGAATTCCCGCACCGAGTGGGCCTCTCCCGTGGCCACCACGAAATCGTCCGGCGCCTCGTGCTGCAACATCAGCCACATGGCCCGCACGTAATCCCGGGCGTGTCCCCAGTCCCGCTTGGCGTCCAGGTTTCCCAGAAACAGCTTGTCCTGAAGCCCCAGATGAATCCGCGCCACGGCCCGGGTGATCTTTCGCGTGACGAAGGTTTCGCCCCGGATGGGCGACTCGTGGTTAAAGAGGATGCCGTTGGAGGCGAAAATCCCGTAGGCCTCCCGGTAGTTGACCGTGATCCAGTAGCCGTAGACCTTGGCCGCCCCGTAGGGACTTCGAGGATAAAACGGCGTAGTCTCCTTCTGGGGCGTTTCCAGCACCTTGCCGTACATCTCGCTGGTGGATGCCTGGTAAAATTTGGTCTTCCCCTCAAGGCCGAGGATCCGGATCGCCTCCAACAGCCGCAACGTGCCCAAAGCGTCGGAGTTGGCGGTGTACTCCGGCGCCTCGAAGGAAACCTTCACGTGGCTCTGGGCCGCCAGGTTGTAAATTTCGTCCGGCTGAACTTCCTGGATGATCCGAATCAGATTGGTGGAGTCGGTCAGATCGCCGTAGTGCAGGGCGAAACGAACCACCGGCTCGTGGGGGTCCTGGTAGAGATGGTCGATTCGGGCGCTGTTGAACGAGGAGGCCCGCCGCTTGAGGCCGTGGACCTCGTATCCTTCCTTGAGGAGCAGTTCGGCCAAATAGGCCCCGTCCTGCCCGGTGATTCCGGTGATGAGTGCGCGTTTCATGAAGTTTCCAATTTCTGGGTAAATCCGATATTCCCAAAACCCCGTGCCGCTTTTTTCATTCCATCCCGGCATTTTTAGACGGAGCCTGGAGAACTTGCAAGGGATTGGGTGGGATTTCGCTGAATGGTCTCAAGGGCTTTTTTGCTGAAGTTCCTCGATTTCGGACTCCCCGGCCCGCAATTCCGCCCGAATTTCCTCCAACCGTTTTCGGACCGCCTCGCATTCCCCGGCCAGCGCATCCAGCGCATCGGCCATCTCCTCCCGTTCCGCGTCCCGTCGGTCGGCCAGCCCGGAAAGGTGGGTCAGGTCGCCTTCGAAGGCGGAAAAACGCTCCACCAGCAATTCCAGCAGGGCGTCGGAGGCGGCGTCCACCAGCTTGAAGATGTACTGGTACTTCAGGTTTTCCCGGAAACTTTTGAAGGTGAACCGGAGGGATTTTTCGGTCTCCTTTTTCAATCGGCCCACGCCGTCCAGCAAGGCGCGCTGGGCTTCGTCCTCCGGGCCGGAGGCACGGCGAAAGAGCTTACGGACCCACCGAATGCCCCGGTACAGCCCCAGCCGGGCCACGGCCTCGGCCCGCATGGTGGCGGTGTAGGTCATGGGCGCGGTGGTCGGCGGAATTTTCAGCCCGGCCCGATCCCGGAGGGATTCCATGTCCGGCAGTTCCGGCGGCGCGTGACGGGGGGACACCGATCCGATGCCAAGGGCTTCCAGCGTGCCGTTGTACTCCACCATGGCGTCCCGAATCATGCCTTCGTAGGGACCGCCCACGGCGGAAAAATGGGCGGAAATTTTCTTCTCCGTCTCCCGAACGAACCGGATGATCTCCGGATTCACCGTCCCCGCCAGGTAGCCGTCCACGCCCCCGCGCACCTCCTGGAACACCTGGTAGAGCCCTTTTTGGAAGCCGCCTTGATCCAAGGTATGGCTGTACCGGGTCGGGTCCACTCGGTAGTCCCGGAGGTATTGGAGGGTTCGTCCGGTCACCCCGGAATGGTCGTCGAAAAACCGATTGATCTCGATCCCCAGCGACTTTTTGATTTTGCCCACCGCGCCGTCCAGGGTGTCCCGAATCAGGGTCCGAACCCCGGCGAGGGTTTCCTGGTGACGGCGGAGGTCGCCCATCAGCGCCTCGCCGCCGTCCGCGTCCCGCCGCAGCAGCTCCCGCCGCACGGCGGACCAATGGGCCATGTCGCCCAGGAGAACGCCCAGCCGCTCCATGGGATTGCCCAGCAGCAGAACCGCCCGCTCGCGCCGCAGTTTCCGGCGCACCTCGGTCTCGAACCGGGCGGTTTCGGCGTCGGAAAGGGCCACCAGCTCCGTTTCCGCGTCCCACACCGCCAGCCGGCCCTTGTCCTTCTCCGACAGGGCCTCGGGGCCCATCCGGCGGAACAGATTCAGCAGGGCGGAAAAGGTGTAGAGGGGCGGATCGGGGCGCAGCAGGGACAACGCCTCGCGAACCGTGTCGGCGACCCGGTGAAGATCGTCCGCGCTTTCGTGCTCGCTGATGTCCACGTTGAGCAGAAAGAGGGCGTTGTCCAGGATGCCCATCTCCCGAATGATGGAAAGAAAGGCGATGTCGGCCTGGCGGATGCCGGTGCGGGCGCTGATCGCGTAGATAATGAGATGGGTCCGCTGAAGATAATCCTCGATCCGGGCCAGATGCATGGGATTGGGGGAATCGCTGCCCTGGCAGTCGGCCACTTCCACCCGATGGGAAAGGATTTCCCCCGGAACTTCCAGCACCATGTCCTCCAGGTAGACCGCGCGGGCGTCGCTGCCGGCGAATTCGCGGTGCTCCGGAAACGCCTCGCCGGCAAAGGTTCGCCGGGCGGTTTCCTCTCCCACGTATTCCTCGACTTCCGAATATCCTTTCAGATAGGCCGAAAGCCGGGCGCCGTCCAAATTCAGGGTTTCCCGGCCCACTCGTTTTTCCGGCGCCAGCGATTCCAGGGCCTCGGCAAGGGCCTCGCGGTCGGCTTCCCGGCGGACGTCAAAGGGGCGGTCTTCGGAACCGATTCCCTCCGGAAACAGCGCCATGGCCCGATGGATGTCCGCGTTGACCGCTTCCCAGGACTTGAAAACCAGGGTGGCCCGAAGTTCCTCGCCCTGGCGGATGCGGGTGACCATGGCGGTGATCACCCCCGCCCCCCGCCGCAGATGGTCCGCCCCCAGCAGGGTATTGACGAAGGTGCTCTTCCCGGATTTGATGGCCCCCACAACCGCCACCCGCAACAGCCGCTCGTCGGCGATCTGGGCGCGCACGTCGGCCAAGGTTTCGGTCCAGCGATCGGCTGCGCCGGATTCCCCGGCGGGGGTTTCCCGGATTCGACGGATCAGCTCGGCCACCGTGTCGGCCTGGTTCAGCAGTTCGTCCCGGAAGGGGCTGGATGACGTTTCCATGGGTTGCATTCGCGGGTTGGTTGAGGTGGCAATTGCGGAATGGGGACCGACTCCAGGTCGGCGGCCTCAGGCGTTTCCGGCGGTGACGGAAAGCAGGGCGGGATCGATGCCCAGTTTGCGGACCGCCGCTTCCCAGCGGTCCTCCACGGGAAGCTGAAAGGCGATATCCGCGTCGGCGGGGCAGTTCAGCCAGACGTTTTGGAGCACTTCCGCCTCCACCTGCTCCGGTCCCCATCCGGCGCAGCCAAGGGCGATCAGGCAGGTTTCCGGCCCCTCCCCCGCCGCGACGGCCTCCAGCAGATCCCGGGTGTTGCTCATGGCCAGAAACGGCGTGACCTCCAAGGTCGCTTCCCATCCGAACGGCGGACCGTGAAGGATAAACAACTCATTCATATGGACCGGCCCGCCATAGTGAATCGGCAGATTGCCGGCGGCCTCGGTGTGGGGAATTTCCAGTTCGGAAAAAATTTCCTTGGCGTGAAGAGAAGGCAGCAGTCGGTTGACGACGACGCCGAGGCTTCCCTCCCGGTTGTGTTCGCACATGGCCACCACGGTTTCGGAAAAATTCGGGTCGGCCAGCTCGGGCATGGCGATCAGAAACGCGCCTTTCAGGGACATCAGGTCCGGTTCGGCCATTGGCGTTTCATTTCCTCTCGATTCGGGTTTTTGCGCTTGGATTACGTGTATCCGGCGGGTTTGTCAAGAAATCCCCCGATGTCGAATTCCGGCTTGACGAAGTCCACAAGTATAGCTATATTCCATTTTAGGAATATAAAGATGTTGAGAAGCCTTCCAGGAACACCCATGGACGCCCCGGAGACGGTATGAAAAAATTTACCCGCGTCATGAAAGCCCTTTCGGACCCCACCCGGGTCAAAATTCTGAAGATTCTTCAAAAACGAACCCTGTGCGTCTGCGAAATTCAGGCGGCCATGGGCACTGCCCAGCCGACGGTTTCCAAGCATTTAAAACTGCTGGAAGAAGCCGGCCTGGTCAACTCCTTCCGGGAAGGGCTTTGGGTCAATTATCATATCGCCGACGGATCGGAAAGCCCCTTTGCCGCCGCTCTGCTTGGAAATCTGCGGCATTGGCTGGAAGACGAACCGGAGGTGCGGAAAGCCCGTTCGGCGTTGCCGGGACTGGACCGGCGAATTCTCTGCGGAAAAAAAAGCGCCTGATTCATGGCCATATCGCGATTCATCCATTTTGCAATCAAAGTTTTTTTGCGGACATCGCCCCCGGCCGAGACCGAAGCGAGAAACAACCGCGAATTCGCAACTGTCTGAATTTATGGTGTCCGGATTTGTTGTTACTTGGAAGAAAACGCATCTTTAACCCCCAAGGAGGAAACCATGGATCGAAGACGCGTCCTGTTCGTCTGCGTCCACAACAGCGCCCGCAGCCAAATGGCCGAGGCGTTCCTGAAGGAAATGGCCGACGACCTGTTCGAGGTGGAAAGCGCCGGCTTCGAACCCACCGAACTCAATCCCCTGGCGGTGGCGGCCATGAAGGAGGCGGGCCACGACATCTCCGGCAACAAAGCCGACGACGTGTTCCAGCTTTTTCGGAACGGGGAATTGTTCGATTACGTCGTCGCCGTTTGCAATCAGGCGGGCGGCCAGCGTTGCCCCACCTTCCCCGGCATCACCAAACGGCTGGACTGGAGCTTCGATGATCCGGGCGGCTTCGAGGGAACCTGGGAGGAGAAGCTGGAAAAAACCCGAGGCGTCCGAGACCAGATTCAGGCGCGGCTGAAGGAGTGGGTGGCCGAATTCCGGAAGGAAGGGCGGCCATGAGCGGAAATTTCCTGATCATCGGCGGCAGCGACGCCGGCATCAGCGCCGCCTTGCGGGTCCGGGAACTGAAGCCCGAAATGACCGTGACCCTGGTGGTGGCGGACGCCTACCCCAATTTCAGCATTTGCGGCCTTCCGTTTTTTCTCAGCGGAGAGGTGACCCGCTGGCGCGACCTCGCCCACCGGACCCGGGAAGACATCGAGGCCGAGGGCATCCATCTGCTGCTGGACCATCGGGCCGAGGCCGTCGATCCGGAAAAGCGGACGGCGACCGTGGTCGGATCGGACGGCGAACGGCGGGAACTGGCCTGGGACCAATTGCTCGTCGGGACCGGCGCGGTTTCGGCGCGTCCGAAAATCGACGGGCTGGACCGAGACGGCGTCTTCTTCCTCCGCTGGATGGACGACAGCTTCGCGGTGAAACGGTTCCTGGAGGAACGGAAGCCGGAATCCGCCGTGATCGTGGGGGCGGGCTACATCGGCATGGAGATGGCCGACGCCCTGACCTTCCGGGGAATTCAAACGACGGTGGTGGAATACGGCCCCCGGGCGCTGCCGACCCTGGACCCGGAGTTGAGCGCCATCATACGAAAAACGCTGGAAAATCATGGCGTCCGGGTGGCCACCGGCGTGGCGGTGGAACGGATCGAGGAATCGGGAAATCGTCTCGTTGTCCATGGACCGGATGGCTTTTCCGCCGAGGGCCAACTGGTTCTCGTGGCCACGGGCGGTCGGCCGGAAACCGCGCTGGCGGTCTCCGCCGGGGCGGAACTCGGCGTTGGCGGGGCCATCCGGGTGAACCGGCGCATGGAAACCGGCGTTCCCGGAATTTACGCCGCCGGCGACTGCGTCGAAACCTGGCATCGACTGCTGCAAAAACCGGTTTACCTTCCCCTGGGAACCACGGCCCACAAACAGGGCCGGGTGGCCGGGGAAAACGCGGCGGGCGGAACCGCCGAATTCGCCGGCAGCCTGGGCACCCAGTCGGTGAAGATTTTCGACAAGGTGGCGGCCCGCACCGGCCTCCGGGACGACGAGGCCCGGGCCGAAGGCTTCGATCCGCTCTCGGTGGACCTGGAATCCTGGGATCACAAGGTCTATTTTCCCGGGGCGAAATCCATGGTTCTGCGGGTCTCCGGGGACCGAAACAGCGGGAAGCTGCTCGGAGCGCAGATCGTCGGGGCCTACGGCACGGAAGTTTCGAAACGGATCGACATTTTCGCCGCGGCCCTTTACCATGGCATGACGGTGGCGGAAATGAGCGACCTGGATTTGAGCTACACCCCGCCCCTCTCCAGCCCCTGGGACCCGGTTCAGATGGCGGCCCAGGCGTGGGAAAAGGCGCGTCGGGAAGGAAAAGAGACATGAAACGAGATGACGAATCCATCCGACGGATGGTGCGGGATCATTACAAGGAAATCGTGGGGGGAGGCTCGGGATGTTGCGGCGCCCGTTCCGAACCGGAGGCGGTTCGGGAAAGCGGCGTTCGCCTTGGATACCGGCCGGACGATCTGGCGTTGGCGCCCGGCAAGGCCAACCTGGGGCTGGGCTGCGGAAATCCGCTGGACCGGGCCGATCTGCAACCCGGCGAAACGGTGTTGGACCTGGGCAGCGGCGCGGGATTCGACGCTTTTCTCGCGGCCCGGAAGGTGGGGCCGACGGGCCGGGTGATCGGCGTGGACATGACGCCGGAAATGATCGGCAAGGCGGAAGAAAACGCCCGGGAGATGGGCGTGGAGAACGTGGAATTCCGCCTGGGGACCATCGAACGGCCGCCGGTGGACGACCAAGCCGCCGACGTGGTGATTTCCAACTGCGTGATCAACCTCTCGCCGGACAAATCGGCGGTGTTCCGCGACATCTTCCGGGTTCTCAAACCCGGCGGGCGAATCTGCATTTCCGACGTGCTGCAGACCGGAGAGATTCCCGAACCGCTCCGTGACGACCCGGCCGCCTGGTGCGGCTGACTCTCCGGCGCCATTTCACCGGATTCGGTGAAAACGATGTTGGAGACCGTTGGATTTCGGGAAGTTGAAATCCTGCCGAAGGAGAGTTCCAAGGAGATCATCCGCTCCTGGAACCTGGGAGAGGGGGCCGAGCAGGCGGCGATGGCTGCGGATGTCCTTGCCGTGCGGCCATTGACAAAGGGTAAATGAGAACGTCGGAAATGATCACTATGAATTTTGGCATGGCATCCCTATCCGGGGCGCCGGCTCGGTTGAATGGGCGGTCCGCAGAGGATTGACAAGGATCAAAATTCATATAAACCCGATTCTTTTGTCATCATCAAAAACTGCGATATATCCCATTATGGATTGTTTCGCGCCCGCCTGCCCGGATTGGCAGTCCAAAAATTTGAAGATGCACGCCGTTTATGAGACCCGAAACCATGGTCGGCGACGAATCCATCGCCGGGTCGACCGCGATTGATTCTTTTCCGAAACCGGCAACGCTTTCCCGGCCGGGAGCGGGAAACCAATAGGCGTCGTTGTTCAGGCGATCAAGACCAGGACCGAAGGCATGGGGCTGAACGCCGCGAGCGGAACCTTCGATTTGGCCGATTTGGCGAAAAACGCGACCATGTCCAAGGCGGCGAGGTTTATTTTCATTTTCATTAAAAAAATTTCGCAAATGTGGAGAATCTCCCCGGCCCTCCGCCGACTCCGGGCTTTTTCCACCTCCAACCGGCCAAATGTGGAGAATCTCCCACCGACAAAAATTGTCAGTTCCCCCGCTTCTCCGTCAAAAACCCCCAATACTTCCTCGGCAGCTTTTGCAAATGCAGCCGCGGATTCCGCCGTTCGGGGATGTTGATGGCCTGGAAATGGGTCCGCCAAAGATCGGACACGTCTTCGTCCCCGGACGCGCCTCCCCGGGCCGCCGCCGGAACCCGCCCCTTCAGCCGCGCCGATTGCGTCCGCCGCGTGTCGAAGTACAAGGCGTATTCCCGCCGGGTGTCGCAGAGCACCCGGGGCTGGTCCGAAAAGCGGGTTTCGAAATGGTCCCGGATCAGCGGCAGCACGTCGTATTCCGGAGCCATGGCGGCGAAAAACGTCCCGTCCGCCATCCGCTCGAACCGGGCGAAGCCGCGCATCCGGTGGGCCTCCTTTTTCACCTTGCCCCGAAGCTGGTCCACCCGCAGCCGGGCGTACAGGGCCGCGCCCTCCGCCACCGAACCGGGCGAAACCAGATGGCGGATCAGCGTCAAATCGTCATCTCCACCCCCGCCGCGCCGGGGAGAAACGCCATGAACAAATCCCCGGCCGACCCGTCCGGCGTCGCCGCCAGCTTCTTCCACACCCGCCCCGCCCGCTCCGGATCGGTTTCCACCAGCCGGTCCGCCCCGAAAAGCCCCAACTGCCGCCGGTCCCCGGATTCGATGGCGGCCGGCTCGACCTTTTCGGCGTAGACACGGAAAATCACGGTCGGCAATCCGTCAAATGTCCCGTCGTGCACCAGCGTCGGATTCGCGCCGGAGGCCTCCGCCACCTGCCCGATCCCGCCGGAAACCAACGGATGTCGGCCCGCGGGCGAACGGGCCGGATGTCCGGGGCAGTCCAGGAACGGCGCGGCCCGGTTCAAGGCCACGCCCATCCGGCGCAAGTGCTCCAACCGCACCGTGCCCAGCTTCCGGTATTCGACAATCCGCCGGGCGGAAATCAGCCCCGGCGCCCGCAACAGCAGTTCGTAATCGGCCCGGTTCACGTCCACCGGAAACAGATGGGGTTTCCGCGCCGCGAAGGCGGCTTTGGGGTCCACCGCCGGGTCCAAGGTCGGGGCCTCCGGCGTCGGGATTTCCCGCGGATCGAAGCCGTAAAGCCGCAGCAGCCAGTCGGCTTGATACATTCGATTTTCCCGCGCCAGCGGCGGCGATTTCAACGATGGCAACCGGTCGTCCTGCGCCACGGTAATAAATGCGGATTAGTAGACCCGGCGCAAATCCCGCTCCGCGTAAAGCCGGTCGGAAAGCTTCAGAATGTCCCAGTCGGTTTCCGGGCTGGCCCCGATCGCGAGCTGAGTGCTTTGGCCCGCCGGGGCGAAGCGGGGGGCGTGGTGGAATTTCCGCCGGTCTTCCCGGTTTTCCCGAATGCCCGCCGCGATCAGCCCCATGGGGCCCAGGATGTCCGCGTACCGCTTCCCGCCCGTCAACCGGGTCAAACTGCCCTCGGAAGGCGGCTCGCTGTTGACGCTCAACCGGTCCGCGTGACGGCCCGCCTCCCGCACCAGCCGGGGAGACGCGCCGGGAATGCCCTTGAGATGGATGTAGCCGTTGAACCCTTTCCGCAACGCCCTTCCAGCAGGATCGGCAACCACAGTTCGGACTTGAGATGGATGTAGCCGTTGAACCCTTCCCGCAACCGCAGCTCCCGAACCACCCGCACCAGCTTTTCCATGGTCTCGTCCGGCGTCCCCGCCACCCCGGAGCTGAGAAACAGCCCCTCGATGTAGTTCCGCCGGCAAAAGTCGATGGTCAGATCCACCAGCTCCCGCAACGTGAACGCGGCCCGGAGAATGTCGTTGCTCCCCCGGTTGACGTGGTAGGCGCAATCGTACACGCAGAAATTGGTGAACAGAATCTTGAACAGCGAGACGCGGCGGCCGTCTTCGGCGAAGGCGTGGCAAATGCCGGACGCCGCGCCGCCGCCCAGCTTCCCCTTCACCGCCTTCCTCCCGCCGCCGGAAGAGGCGCAGGAAACGTCGCACTTGGCCGCGTCGGCCAGGATTTCGAGTTTTTGGGCGAGGTTCATGGACGATTCATCTGTGGGCAAATTCTGCGGACATTTATCAATCGCGGGTTCCCATTGGAGTTCCGCGCAAGAGGGGCCAAGGGCCGACGCGATTTCGCCCTACAAAATTCCGGGCCAAAGGAACGGGATGGGATGCCTGGGGCGGTTTACGGTTTTTTGGCGGGCAAGGGGAATTCCGCCCCAAAAGACGCCAGTGAATTCTGCTACTCCTCTTCCCGATGAACCGTCTCCGGCGAAAAAGCGGGCAGGCAGACGCACCAGTATTCCGCGATTTCGTCGAAGGGGTTGGAGTAGCGAACTCGGAGGCCCTTTTCGATCCGCATGGATTCCCCCGCCTCAAGGACGATCTCCCGGTCCTCGATCTCGACCATTTTCCGGCCGCTCACCATGAGGATGAATTCGTCGAACTCCGGGGTCTGGGGAGGCTCCTCCCAGCCCGGCGGCGCGATCATGTGGGCGATGCTGATGGCTTCATTGCCGGTGCTTGCCAGGCCGAAATGCTCGGAAATGGTTTTGCCGTCGTCGGTCGGCACCGGAAAGGGTCGGGTCTGGTGGAAGTAGCGTGGTTTCATGTCGTTCCTTTCAAAAATGAATAATCAGCATCCTTTTTGCTTCGGGCACTGGAATCTCAGGAAAATTACGCACCTGTTCTACGTTTATATCCTCTTTAGCCAGTAGCCGGGGCGTCGCCGCAGGTCGGCAATCGCGACAACGAAAATGGTGCTGCCGGGGGTTTGGTAGATTACACCGAAAGGGAATCGGCGAAGCAGGCATCGTCGGGTTTTTCTGGACAGTGGGCTTCCCGATTCGGGAAAGTCCCGGATTCGATGAATTACCGCGAAAACCCCGCGGTAAAAATTGATTCCCAGGCCATTCTGACAACTCTCGTAGTAGTCCACGGCACGATCAAGCTCTTCATCAGCCTCCGAATGAAAAAAATTTCATTCGCCATATTTTTCTTTTAATTTTTCAAGCACTTCCTCCGCCGGCACCGTTCGTGCCGTTCCGGCCTCCAGTTCCGCCACCCGCCGCTCGGCTTCCTCGGCCCAGAGCCGGTCGATTTCCGATTCCGCCGGCAAATTCAAACTTTCCAGGAGCGCATCCACCAACCGCAACCGAACATCCGCCGGAAGCGAGAGGGCCTGCTCCACAATTCGATTCGATTCCGTTTCCATTTTTCTCCTCCCTGCGTCCCCAATGCGAAGATTGGACATTGGCGCTTTGGAATCGGAAACGCCCCAAAGCAATTTCCAGAATAGCCTCGGTGGAGCGGAAGTCAACCGGTTGCCCGCAGTTTCCGCAGAGCGGCGGACGCCCATTTCCAAGCGCCCGAAAACAATGCGGCAACCATTGGAATTCCGGTTCTTCCTCCTTTCGGGCCGCACGACATCGTCCCATCGGCAATCCCAGGTTTTTGGCCCCATTCCGGGATATTGACAACCGGGCGGGTGGCATTATTTTTTCGTTCGAAAAAGCTCGGAGAGAGATTTGGCCGATTTCCATTTCCCCTCCGGCGAAAGGTGCAAATACGGGTTGAAGGTTTCGATGGTTTCTGCTAAATGTTTCGTTTTCAACAAGACCGCTCAGGTGGAGGGATAAAAAAATGCCGTTCTATGAATTTGAATGTGAATGCGGGGAAGTCACCGAAGAACTCGTGAAAATGGGGACCGAGGAAATTTCATGCCCCAAGTGTGGAAAGTCCGCCCATAAAATCATGTCCCGTTGCAGCTTCTCGTTGAAGGGCGGCGGCTGGTATGCGGATGGCTATGGTTCCAAAGGTGGCAGTGCGTCCACGAACACGGCGAAAACCGATTCGACCGCCGGTGCCTCTACCGCCACCAAATCGGATTCCAGTGCTTCCAGTGCCAGTTCCGGTTCTTCCAGCTCCGGCTCCGACGCCAAGTAGATTCAGGCCCCCCAATTTCAAAGGCGCTTCCCGAAAAGGATTTCTCCTTTTCGGGAAGCGCCTTTTCATTTTGCAATTTGTCGGATTTCCCGATCCCATCCTCCAGAACGACGAGTTGCATTCATCGTTCGGTCCCACTCTGCTCGCCGGGCAAAAATCGGCGCTCCCGGAAGTCCAGCAGGGATTTTCCTTCGGAGCCCCATCCCATGCCGGTCCATTTGGGATTTCAAACGGAACATCTTATCGGATCGACAAAGGACGTATGCAATCCCCACCCGCCCTTTCGGTGCAAGATAGCCCGGATGAATTTTAGTCCTGACCGGAAGCCAAGCTTTCCACAAAGCGTCCCGCCACGCAAAGCGCCGAGGCCGTCTCCAGAAACCGGATCATCTCCGGCAGCGAAATCCGGCCGTTAAAATCGCCCAGATGGGGCCCGGTCCGCAGCACAATTTCCCCTTCGCCCCGCTTCGGCCGCAACGCCTCGCGCGGGCTCATCCCCCGGCTCGCCAGAAACGCCCGGAAATCGGCATCGGACATCCGCTCCTGATCCGGCAGCCGCAACACCTCCTCCATGTGGCGGTCCACCCCCATCTCCTCCACCATCCGGTCCGCCAGGGCCGAAAGGTCCAGCGGAAAATCCTCCGAAAACGGGCGGCCCACAAAGCCGGCGAAGTATTCTCGGAAGACCCCTTCCAGCGTTCGGCGAACCGCATCCCGATCAAAAAAATCCCGGGCGTCCGCCGGCGCGCCGGAAGAATCCAGCCCGACCCGCTCCGGGGCGCGATTCCGGAAATGGCTGCCGGTCACCAGCAGCAACGACAACAGATGGGCGCCGATGGCCCGGTAGAAGCCACCGTCCGCCGGTTCCAGGTGCTCCAGGTCCCGAAGTCCGCTGGCCCCGAAGTTGGGATACCGGCAGGACGCCAGCCACTGGTCCAGCCGCCCGCCCCGCCACCATTCGTACAAGCCATGGTCGTCCCGGCGATCTTGCTGGACCCGGTTGTGAAACAAAGGGATGGGCGCAGTGTGCAGAACGCCCTCGCCGGCCAGCGTTCCCAGTATTCGCGCATTTCTCGTCATCACCTCGACAAACGACTCGGTTCGAAAGCGGCCTCCGTTCCCGGGTTCATTGGGATAGACGAAATAATCCCCGGGCGCGACCAGAACGATGGCGGCGGCGTCCCGGCGGATTCCGGGCGGAAGAAGGGGCAGTCCTCGAACGCGCATCACCCGGCGCCCGCGAACCCGAAGGGGCCGGGGCACGTCGAAACGGACCGGCAGTTCCCCGGCGATCGGCCGCAATCGTTCCGCCCAAATCGCTTCCCGGTTCAGCGCCTCGCCGTCCGCCGGCGTCCGGGCCAGCTTGACCAGCAACCGCCAGTCGGTGTCCCGGATGGGAACCGTCACGCTTCGCCCCAGGACCACCGACGGGCCCCCGGGGACCAGACCCCGCGTCGTCAGCAGATCGTCCCAGCGGACGTCCACGGCGTTCCCGTCCCATTCCGGAACGTCCGGCGGCCGGGGAATGGCCAACGGCAGACCGCCCAAGGCTTCGGCCGCCGCTCGATGCGCCGGGCCTTCGGCCGCGGCCAGGGCCTGCCGCAGTCGGACCATGGCCCGTTCCCCGGTCCCGTCGCCCTTGGGCGCGGCCGCCAGATCGGCCAAGAGATCGGCCGCGGCGCGAAAGAGAAAATAAGCCTGCCGCTGCCGCCCGAATTCGGCCCGCCAAACCCCGGCCAGGGCCTCCGCCGTTTCGGGCCGGGCCGCTTCCGGGCGTTGCGCCAGCAACTCCCGCAGCCGCCCCACCGCCATGTAGGCCCCGCTCATGTCCCGTCCCGGCCGAAGCAAATCCGCCTCCAGGCGGGCCAGTCCGCGCTCCCCGCTCTCTTCCTCCGTCGTCACGCGGTCCGGTTCCGGAAACGCCGGTAGCCGTTCATGGCCGCCAGGGCCTTCACCGCCCGCTCCGGCGTCGGGTAAAACACGCCGTTGTAGGGCGAATCTTCCACGGGCAACACGGTCTTTTCCACCTGATCAAAGCTGATGCTCACGCCGTAGACCGGCTTTTCATGCTTCGCCATCAGCTCCGCGATCAGCCGGACGTAGTTTTCCTCGAATTCCACCAGTCGCGCCTTCAGGGCTTCCAAATCCTCGGGACGCATGGCGGGGTCGGCCTTGGCGGAAGAATCCAGCACCCGACCCAGCAGCGTCCTGCGGCCCATGATGCCCAGGTTGATGATCGCGTCGCAGCCGTCCCAGGCCATCAGCGTCTTCAGCACGCCGATGGCCACCCGGTCCTCGTGTTCGCCCACGATGTCCACCGGATTGGACCGGCTCCAATAGGGCGGCAGAAATTCGTCGATGGCCGCCGTGACGGCCGGGGAAAGTGGCGGCACCTCCAGCCCGTGTTCGGCGCACAGATCGGCGGTGACCACGCCCCAGCCGCCGCCCAGGGTCATGATGGCGGTTCGGGGACCGGCGGGGATGGGCAAGGAGGAAAATGCGGCGGAAAGGTCCAGAAGGTCCATGGGAAAGTCGGCCTGGACGATTCCCGCCTGCGCGCAGACGGCGTCGAACACCCGCCGGTCGCCGGCCAAAGCGCCGGTATGGCTGGCGGCGGCCCGCTGGCCTGCGCCGGTCCGTCCGCCTTTCAGCAGCATGACCGGCTTTTTCCGGGCCAGCCGCCGGGCCACCTCGAAGAACCTTCGGCCGTCTTTGACGCTTTCCAGATAGAGGATCACGTTCCGGGTGGCCTCGTCCATTTCGAAGGCCTCCAGATAGTCCTCCACGGTCACCATGCCTTCGTTGCCAGAGCCGGCGAAGGCCCGAACGCCGATGCCCTGCTGTTCGGCGAAGGCCAGCAGTTGGGCCCCCATGTTTCCGGATTGGGAGACCACCGCCGTGTCGCCCGGCGCGGGCCAAACGTGGCTGCCGGTGCAGTAAAATTTCTTGTGAGGATTGCAGATGCCCATGGTGTTGGGACCCACCAGAAGAATGCCGGCCTTTCGGGCCTGGTCCATCAGGGCCCGCTCGGCGGCGCGCCCCTCGTCGCCCACCTCGGCGAAGCCGGAGGAAATCAGCACCATGTGCCGAATCCCCTTTTCCTGGAACTGGGGAATCAGATCGGGCACCGCCCCGGCGGGGACGGTAACCACCGCCAGGTCAACCGGTTCGGGAATGTCGGCCACGGTGGGATAGACCGGCCGCCCCGCAATTTTCCCGCCCTTGGGATTCACCAGAAACACCTTCCCCTCGAAGCCCCGGGCCACCGTCAGGCTGAAGAGAATCTGCCCCCATTTTCCCAGCCGGGCGGAGGCGCCCACAAAGGCCGCGGATCGGGGATGGAAAAGCTGGCCCAGTCGGACCGGGTCCACCGGCGGCGGCGCGTAGGGCGGGGAAACGGGCGGACGGAGGGCCACCAGCGCGTCCACCGAGGTGACGGCGCCGTCCGATCCGGCGATCAGCGGATTGAGGTCCACCTCGGCCACGTCGGGCCGCTCCATGGCCAGGCGGGAAAGCCCCGTCAGCGTGTGGATCAGCGTCTCCCGGTCCACCGCCGCCTCGCCCCGGAACGGACCCAGCAGGGCGGCCGCCCCAAGGCCCTCCAGCATGTCTTCCGCGTCGGATCGTTCCAGCGGGGCCACCCGAAACGCCACGTCCCCCAGCGCCTCGGTCAGAACGCCGCCCAGGCCGAACATCACCACCGGGCCGAACCGGGGGTCCCGAAAGAGGCCGGCGACGAACTCGCGTGTTCCGGAAATCAGCGGTTGCACCAGGAACCCCTCCAAATCCGACCCGGTCGAGGCGGTCACCTCCCGGGCGGCCCGCTCCACCGCCGGCGCGTCGGTCAACCCCACGCGAACGAGACCGAGTTCGGTTTTGTGGGTCAACCGGCTCCCCAGCCCCTTGAGCACCGCCGGATATCCGATCTCCTCGGCGGCGGAGACGGCCTCGGCCACCGTCGTCGCTTGCCGTTCCACCACGGTGGGAACGCCGTAACCCGCCAACAAGGCCTTGGCCTCGGCTTCGTTCAGGGTGGCGCCCATGTTCATTGGCTCAGATTCCAACATGGCTCTCCTTCCGCTTCCTTTTCATCGAAAACGGCCCCCGAAGGGGCCGTTGGGCAACCGGTTGAAGGTTCGCGTGGACCGGCTTATTCGGCCGTTTGGATGTCGTTGTAAATTTCGTCCGCCGCCGCGAGAACGTCGAAGCTGGGGTCGTAGTTGATGATGTTGGCGGTCTTGAGGTTCAGGGCGATTTTGGGCGGGTCCACCAGCTTCTGCTCCAAATCCCGCGGCTTGGCGCCGTTGAAGATTTTGGCCATCAACTGGGCGTAGTACAGTCCCGAAGCCTCATACCCGGCCATGGCGATGCTCATGAGCACCCCGCGGCGCACCTCCGCGGAGCCGGCCATGGAGTAGCTGTAGACTTTGTGGCGGTTCAGGGGGGCCAGAATGTTGGCCATGTTTTGGAGGGTCACCCCTCGGTGGACGGTGATGTACACGGCGTCCACCTTGGGCGCCAGCTCGGCGTAGCAGTCCGCAACGGCGACTTCCGCCTCGTCAACGGTGACGTCGTTGAACGGCGCGAAGCAACGTACCACTTCGAAACCGGCCTCCCGGGCCACCTTCTCCACGTCGGCCACCGCTCCGAAAGTGCGCCCTTCCGGAGAATTTTCATACACGATCCCGAGCTTCCGAAATCCCACGATCTGATGAAAAAGCCGGACATGGTTGGCGTACCGGTCGGGATTGACGCGCGCCACCACATGGTCCCGACCGGAATCCTCCACCGAGTCGACAATTCCCGAGGCGACGGGATCGCTGGTGGAGGCCACGATGGTGGGAACCGAATGGTCGTCGGTGGCCAAGTCCTTGCCGGCCCAGGTGCCCATGGCGATCAACAGATCAATGTCCTTTTGGTTTTGGATTCGATCCATGAGCCGTTTTCGGGTTTCGGCCCGCTTGTCCTGTTTGAAATCGCTGGTGTAAAACCCGTCGGCGAGAAAGCGGATATACTCGCTTCGGGCATTGGACGCGATGAAGGCCCAAAGTTCGTCGTGGGTCTCGTAATCCTTTTCCGGCAGGTCCAGCGGCTCCATCCAGCCCAGCTCGGACAGGGCGTTCACGGTGGCCCGAAGCACCGTTTCGTAATCCCCGTAGGCGCCGCCTTCCAGATAGGCGATTCGCCACCGCCGGCCGTCCGGGCGATGGACCGGTTCAATGGAAAAGGTTTTCTCCGCCAGGACGGGCGGAATCGCCGCGACCAGGGCCAACAGCATGATGGCCAGAAACCAGCCGGTGCGATTCAGGATGGTGTTCATGGTCTGCCTCCCGAAAAATAAGGTAAAATGCGGATGCCTCGCGTCGGAGGACCCGCGACGTTTTTCATGAATCGGACGGCCGTTCCCCGGAAGGGCCGCAATCCCGGTTTTCGGCGGAAGGGGCCGGCGGCTCGATCCTCCGCCCTCGATATTTGGCCGAGCGTTGAAGTCCCAGATCGATGAGCCGGGCCATCAGCGCCTCGTAGGAAATGCCGGCCGCAAGGGCCTCCTTGGGCACCAGACTGTTGACGGTCATCCCCGGGGCGGAGTTGATCTCCAGCATGAGCGGCCGGCCGTTTTCCAGGATGAAATCGGCCCGGCTGCACCCTTCCAGCCCGACCAGTCGATGGGCCTGGAGGGAGAGCCGCCGGATCTCCCGGGACAGGGCCGGATCGATGGGCGCCGGGGTGATTTCGTCCGCCTTTCCCGGCGTGTATTTGGCGGCGTAATCGAAAAAGGCGCCGCTCCGGGGACGGATGAGAATGGGCGGCAGGGCATCCTCGCCCAACACCCCGCAGGCCACCTCCAGGCCGGAAAGCCAAGGCTCCAAAACCACGGTATCGCCGAGCTGGAAAATATAGTCAAGAGCCGGGGGCAATTCCTCGACGGTTTGGACGATAAAGACGCCGATGCTGGAACCGCCCTTGTCCGGCTTGGCCACCAGCGGCAGCGGAAGCCGGGGCCGCCATTCCGGACCGGGCGGCTGGATCACCGATTCCCAAGGCGGCGTGGGAATGCCGTTTCGCTCAAACAGCAGCTTGAGGGCCACCTTGCTTTTGGCGAGAACGAGGCTTTCCAGGCTGGTGCCGGTGCGCGGACAGCCCACCCGATCCAGCAGCGCCTCCACGGTCCCGGTCACGTCTTTCAGACAGACGTAGACGATGTCGCTTCGCTCCGCCTCCGGAATCAATCGGTCCATGGCTTCCAGCGGGTCGAGCCGGACCACGGTGTGCCCCAGCCCCCGAAGCCCTTCCTCCACTCGCCGGGCCTCCATCAACGACAGTTCTCGTTCACGGGACCATCCGCCGTAAAGCAACAGAATCCGCATAAAATCTCCGCGTACCGGCGACGGTTTGTTGAATTTCGCTCGTGGGTCGGAAACCCGCGGCGTCCGCCCGAATCGGACGCTGGACCGCGAAGCGGGAAACACTACTCCCGAACGACCACGATAAAAAGGAAGGAGGCGACCAGGAGAATGAGCCCAGCCGCCACGATTCCGTTTTCAATGCCCAGGCGGGCCACCAGCCCGCCCACCACCAGGGGCCCCAGCATCTGTCCCAGCTTGTCCGCGGCCCGCTGAATGCTGGAGGCGGTTCCGGAACCCAGCTTCTCGGTCACGTCGAATTTTAAAATAAAGGCCGACTGGGCCGCGTTGCCCAGGCTGGAGGCGATGCCCAGCATGAACACGGCGACCAGAATCGCCAAAAAGCCTTGCTGGTAATTGAGCAGGATCAGGCCGACGCTGGCGGTCAACCCGCCCAGGGCGATGAAGATCCGTTTGTCCTGGGCCCGATCAACGTATCGGGCGATGAAGGGCGAAAGATAGACGAAGGAGAGCCCGTAAATCATCATCACCCGGCCGATGTTGGACTGGCTGGCCCCCTGGTCGCTCAGGTAGATGGGCGTGGCGAAGAGAAGCAGGCCGATCTGGGCCAGGGAATAGGGAATGATGATGAAGACCAAAACGGCGAAAATATTTCGATTGGTGAGAAACCGAATGAAATCCGAGGTTCGCGCTTTCTCCTTGACGGCCGCAATCTCCGGCCGCCGCAGATGTTCGCGCATGAAGGCCAGCACAAAGGCGATGGGGACCAGGCCAAAGCCGGCGGACAGATAGAAAACCGCCGCGTATCCGATGCGCTCCGCGATCAGCGCGCCCACCGCCGTCCCGCAAATGTGCCCGGCGATTATTCCCGCCACCAGATTGGCGATCCCCCGGGCCCGGGCCGCCGGGGACGCGTATTTCAGCACGAACCCCTGAATCGACATCCAGGCCAGGCCATAGCCGAGCCCCGTCACGCCCCTGAAAAAAATGAACAAAAGCCCGTCATCCGTGTAGCCGGAAAAAAAAGAACCGGCCGCGGTGATCAGCACGCCGCCCAAAAACGGAATGTGCCAGCCCCGCTTGTCCACCAGCACCCCCGCCAGCAACGCGGTCACCAGAGAACAGAACATTTCCACCGAAATGGGCAGCCCCAGGATCACTTCCCGGGAGAGATTCCCGATGGGCGTGTACAACGCCTTCATCTGGAGGGGAATGAAGGAGATGGGCAGGGCGTACATGTACAAAAAGCTGAAGGCGGCGGGGCGGGCCAGGGTGGCGGAAAACCCTTTTTCCGGCGCCGTTTCGTCCCTTTCGGCGGTGGTTCGAAGGCTTCGATCCAGGAAAACCGAGAGGAAAATGATCATTTCCACCGAAAACAGAAGGGAAATGAGCGTCACGGTCAGCGAATCCAGCAAAATCTCCCGGACCATCCCGTGAATCGTCTCCCGGGAAAGGTCGATTTGAAGAAACCCCTTTTGCTCCGCGCCGGCGTCGCCCCGATCCCGCACCAGCGGCTTGGTCACCCGAAACTGGTTCGGCACGGTCGCCGCCGCCTCCGGTCCCGCCGTAAACAACAGGGTCCCATCGGCGTCCAGGATTCGAACCCGATCGATTTCGGGGATGGTTTCCACCGCTCCCCGAAAAAAGACGTCGATGTTCCGCAACCGGGCAAGCTGGAGATTTTTCCGCAGCAGGGTTTCGATTTCATCCCGGAATTGCTGACCCAGGGACTCCACCACGGTGCGGGTCACGCCCAGGTAGTTTTCCCGAAACGCCTGGGCGTTGACCAGCGAATAGCTGATCTGGGCGACGCCAAGCACCAGAAAAATGATGTAAAACAGCCGCCGCTTTGGGGGACCTTTTACCGGATCAAAGGGGACGAATCGATACAGCAAAAACAGCAGCAGCCCGCCGGCCACCAGCGTGATCAGGGAAACGATCTGGAGATTCCAGCGCCAGAGTTCCTGGTTGCGGGAGGTAATTTGTTCTTTGAGAAAGCTGAAGGAAAGCGTCCCCACCTGGGCGCCGCCGGGCCCCCGGATCGCTTGCAGCACATGATATTCATCGCCCCGGCCGACCAGATGGAAACCCGAGCCGTCTTCGTCCGGCTCGAATTCTTTTCGGAATTCGGGCGGCGCCTCGGCCGCGCCGAAGGTTGAGAACGTGTGGAGCAAACGCCCGTTATCGTCAAAAATGACGATGTTATGGATTTCCGGATGCTGGCTTTTGAATTCATCCATCAGGCTGGCGATGCCCAGGAATTTATCCAGCGATTTCCCGAAACGCAGAGCATTTTCCAGCTTCCGTTTGAAATAATTTTCGAAAATATTAATATTGGAGACGAACGTATCCAGATAGACTTTTTCGAAGGAATTGATGGTGAGCCCGGCGATCAAGACCTGGGCGGTGACAAGGATCGCGATGGAGAGGACGAGGAATCGGGTTTTGCTTTTTCGAATCGCGTTCATGGAAATCCCGGGCGGCGGTCGGTTGCGGTGGGAGGAAAGGGGTGGTGAAACAAGGCCACCGGTGAGTTGCATTCTTTATTATCTATCATGTTGCGTTTTCCCGCGCAACCGAAAGGCCAGAGGATCAGAACGCTTTTTGGGAATTATTGATTCCGCGTTTAATGAGGGTTTTAAGCGGATTCAGCCATATTCATCGCGGCGGATTCCCGAAAGCCTTCCCCGATTTTCGGAATTTCCTACCCTTTAAACACTTTTAACGCACAACTCTTGGAATGCAAAATTGCCTCGGGCTTGCCGCCGCTGGAAACCCGGCGTCGGTATCCCGTCCGACGTTTTTCGGGATAAAACCCGTTCATCCCCCGCCCAATGAATCCACCAACGTCCCGGGAGCGGATCACATGGAAACTTGGCCGCCCAGGCAAGACCAAAGTCCCCATGGATGACGACGCCTTCCGATCCCCGCTCAACGATTTCCAACGCTCCTGGCGGGGATATCGAAAAGGTGCGGCGGGGCGTCCAAAAAGGCTGGTTCGGCACATGCGTGCCCCAACCTGCGCCACCGTTTCCGAATACCGGACCCGGCTGGAGCGGGAAGGGGAGGCCCGCCGGGAAACAAGTCGCCGCCTCGCCGTCTCCATCAGCCGTTTTTTTTCGGGACCAACGCATGTGGCATGTGCTAAAAACCAGCGTTTTGCCGGCGTTGATCCGGAAGCATCCAAAACGGCTCCGGGTCTGGTCCGCCGGCTGCGCGCGAGGGGAAGAGCCGTAAACCCTGGCGGCGGTCTGGTCCCGGCTTCCGACGCCCAAACCGTCGCTGGGCATCCTGGCCACCGATCTTCGCCCGGGTTATCTGGACCAGGCGCGCAAGGGCGTCTCCGGCCGGGGCCGCCTCCGGGACGTGCCCCGGAGTATCGGGAGACGATGTTCCGACAAGAAGCAACCGATCAATGGCGCGTCAATGGCGCGCGAGGCCCCATCTTCGTCCACCCATCACTTGGCGGGTCCACGACCTGGTCGCCGATCCGCCGCCGAAAACGGAGTTCGCCATCATTTTTCTTCGGAACAACCCGCCGACCCACTTCGACAAACCGATCCGGAGCGCGGCATTTTCGCGGATCGTCCCCCGACTCGCCCCCGGCGGCGTTCTGGCCATCGGCGCCCAGGAGCGGCTTCCCGAGGGGGATTTGGGTCTGACGCCCCGCCCCGCCTCCCCCTTGCCGCACGTTCGCCCATGATCGCCGCCCTCGCCGCCGTGTTCGTGGACGTGGTGGCCCCCGTTTTCGGGATCGTCCTGCTGGCCTTTATCGCGGGACCCCGGCTGGGACTTCAGGCGAGAACGCTCTCCCGGGCGGCCTACTATCTTTTTATTCCGGCCTTCGTGTTCGAAATCATCCGGCCGGTTCATCTGGCCGCCGAAGAAGCGTTCCGGATGATCGGCTTCATCGCGGCGGTCCATTTGACCTTGGGGGCGGTCGGCTTCGCGGTGGCCCGGCTCATGGGCCGTTCCCGGGAGATGATTGCCGCCTTCGTGCTGATCGCCGTGTTCGGCAACACGGGAAACTTCGGCCTCTCGCTCATCGAGTTCCGGCTGGGCCATGAAGGAATGGTGTCGGCCACCATCTATTTTCTGGGGCTGACGGTCATCACCTTCGCCGTGGGCGTGGGCGCGGCCACCTGGGCCCGGGGCGGCAGCATGCGGGCGATTCTGGCCGTCTTTCGGACTCCGGCGCTCGTCGCCTTCGCGGTCGCCTTGGCCGTCAACCTGTCCGACGCGCCGGTGCCCCTGTTCGTCGGCCGGCTCACCGGATTGCTTTCCGGCGCCATGATTCCCACCATGCTGGTTTCCCTGGGCGTACAGCTCGGGCACGCCGGACGGCCGCAACTGAGCGCCGATTTGCTGGCGGCGACGGGCATCCGGCTTCTGGCCGGTCCGGCCGTCGCCTTTCTGCTGGCCGTTCCCTTCGGCATCGGCGGGCTGGCCCGGGCCACCGGCATTTTGCAATCGGCCATGCCGGCGGCGGTGCTCACGGCGGTCATCGCCTCGGAACACCAAATCGTCCCCGAGTTTGTGACCCACACCGTTTTGATTTCCACCGGGATCAGTTTTTTGACGCTGACGGCGTTGTTGACGTGGGTGTGA
>JBKHDD010000067.1:0-22810 GCA_046541515.1 Desulfococcaceae bacterium | reverse complement strand
ATCCGGGAAGCCATCCGGGACGGTCTGGAGGCGAAATTCGGAGAGGCTGGAATTGCCTTGATGGGAGAAATCCGGGACATCGACGAACCCGAGCGTCTCCGGTCGCTGCTGAAACGAATGTGGACGGCCTCAAGCTTGGAAGAATTTCGGGAACGACTCCGGGAAAGCTGAACCCCCCGCACCCCCATTCCGGCGGCGTGTCGTGCGCGGCCGGAAGGCGCCGCCCCGGAAACCGTGGAAAAGCTGGTGGACGAACACTTTACGGAGAAGTAAGAAGAAAAAAACGGGGCGGAAGGCACCTGTCAAAGGGTTCCTTCCGCCCCGTTTTTTTCTTGGCAAGGGGCGTATGTCATGCGCCCCTGATAAATCTGTTGAACGGCGCCCTTACGCCGCCTCGGCCGCCTTGGACACCTTCACCGCGCAGACCTTGTACTCGGGGATGCCCGAGACCGGGTCCAGGGCGGCGTTGGTGAGGCGGTTGGCGGCGGCTTCGGCGTAGTGGAACGGGATGAAGATCGTTCCGGTGACCGCCTTGGTGGAAATCCGGATGCGGGCTTCAATGCTGCCCCGCCGGCTGGCGATCTCCACCGTGTCGCCGTCCTTCAAACCGAGGATCTTGGCGTCTTTCCGCGAGATCTCCACGAAGCTCTCCGGCTCCTTGAAGTTGAGCCCCTCGGTTTTCCGGGTCATGGTGCCGGTGTGGTAGTGGTAGAGCACCCGGCCCGTGGTCAGGTACATCGGGTATTCGTCGTCCACCCGCTCCGCCGGCTCGATGTAGTCGATGGCGTGAAACTGCCCCCGGCCCTTGGGGAACTGCTCGGTGTGGAGGATCGGCGTGCCCGGATGCTCCGGATTCGGGCAGGGCCAGTGGATGCCTTCGTACTCGATCCGGTCGTAGGAGATGCCGGCGTAAGAGGGCGTCACCGAGGCGAGTTCCTTAAAAATTTCCTCCGGGCCGTCGTACTTCATCTCGTAGCCCATGCGGGAGGAAACCTCGCACAGAATCTCCCAGTCGGTCTTGGCCTCGCCCGGCGCGTCCACCGCCTTGCGGACCCGCTGCACCCGCCGCTCGGAATTGGTGAAGGTGCCGTCCTTTTCCGCAAAGCAGGCCGACGGGAACACCACGTCCGCCATTTTGGCCGTCTCGGTCATGAACAGGTCCTGCACCACCAGCAAATCCAGATGGCCGAAGCTGGCCTCGGCGTGGTTTAGGTCCGGGTCGGAAACCAGCGGATTCTCGCCGATAATGTAAAGCGCCTTCAGCTCGCCGTCGTGGGCCTTGGGCACCATCTCGGTCACCTTCAGGCCCACCTTGTCGGACAGGTTGGAAACGCCCCAGGCCTCCGCCATTTTGGCCGCGGCGTCGGGGCTGGTCACCGGCTGGTAGCCGGTGAAGACGTTGGGCAAACCGCCCATGTCGCAGGCCCCCTGGACGTTGTTCTGGCCGCGCAGCGGATTCACGCCGCCGCCGCGATTGCCCAGGTTGCCGCAAAGCATGGCCAGGTTGGCCAGACTCTTCACGTTGTCGGTGCCGGAAATGTGCTGGGTGATGCCCATGCAGTAAAGGATGGCGGCGTTTTTCGCGTTGGCGTACATCCGTGCCACCGTTTCGATCTGTCGCGCCGGGATGCCGGTGATCTCCTCCACGTACTCCGGCGTGAACTTCTGCACCATGGCCTTGAGTTCCTCGAACCCCTGGGTTCGGTCGGCCACGAATTTCTTGTCTTGCAAATCTTCCCGGATGATCACGTGCATCAGCCCGTTGATCCAGGCCACGTCGGTGCCCAGGTTCTGCCGCAGCCACTGATGGGCGAAGCTGGCCAGCTTGATCTTCCGCGGGTCCACCAAAATGAGACGGGCGCCCCGGAATTTCACGGCCCGCTTTACAAACGTGGACAGCACCGGATGGTTTTCCGTGGTGTTGCTGCCCGTCACCAGAATCACATCGGCCTCTTCGACGTCGCCGATGGTGTTCGTCATTGCGCCACTGCCAAACGCGGCGGCCAGACCGGCCACCGTGGAGCTGTGTCAGAGACGGGCGCAGTGATCGATGTTGTTGGTTCCGATCACCGCGCGGGCGAATTTGTTGGCGAGATAGTTTTCTTCATTGGAGACCCGGGCCGAAGTGAGCACCCCGATGCTGTCGGACCCGTGATCTTTTTTGATTCCGTTTAATTTGTCGGCGACGAAGCCAACGGCCTCCTCCCAGGACGCCTCCCGGAATTCGCCGTTTTCCTTGATCATTGGCGAGGCGAGCCGGTCTTCCGAGGCGATGAAGTCGAAACCGAATCGCCCTTTCACGCAGAGGCTGCCGTAGTTGGGCGCCACGTCGGGATAGCCCGAGACCTTGACCACCCGGCCGTCCTTGACGTGAAGGTTTATCTGGCAGCCCACGCCGCAGTAGGTGCAGGTGGTGCGGACCTTTTCCGTCTCCCAGGGGCGGACCCGGTAGCGGGCGTCCTTTTCCACCAGGGCGGCCACGGGGCAGGCCTGGACGCATTCGCCGCAGAAGACGCAGTCGGAATCTTTCAGCGGCACGTCGCCGGCGGCCACGATTTTTGTGCTCGCGCCCCGATAGCCGAAGCTGATGGCGTTGTTCACCTGCACGTCGTTGCAGGCCTGAACGCAGCGGCCGCAGTTGATGCAACGGGAGAAGTCCCGGACGATGAAGGGGTTGACGTCCTCCATCGGATAGGGCGTATCGGCGCGGGGAAACCGCTCCGCCGACACCTGATAGCGGTAGGCCAGATGCTGGAGTTCGCATTCGCCCCAGGCCGGGCAGAGTTCGTCGGTGCCGTCGTAGGCGTTCACGTCGAGCTGAAATCCGCTCCAGCCTTCTTCGTCGGAAACCCTCACCGCGCAGTTGTGGTTGCCCGAGGAGAGCATGAGCTGGAGGATGAGCTTGCGGGCCTCCACCACCTTGGGCGATTCGGTCTTTACCTTCATGCCCTTTCCGGCGGGGGCCGCGCAGGAGGCGACGAGGCTGCGGGCCCCCTCCACCTCCACCACGCAAATCCGGCACTGGCCGGTGGGCGTGGCGCCTTTCAGATGGCACAGCGTCGGGATGTCGATGCTGTTCCGCCGGGCCACCTCCAGAATCGTCTCGCCGGGGGAAAACTCAAGTTCCATCCCGTTGATGACAAGGGTGTTCTGTGTGTCCATGCGAATGCGTCTCCTTGGTTAACGAAAACGAAAAAATGGGGCCGATGATAAGTGGCCATTTTTAATAAAAAAGGTATGGTTTTGTCAATCCGCGATTTGGTCCCGCCCCCGGCCCTTCCAAGCCGCGAGCCACGCCCCGGCCCCGCTTCCGGCCAGGTCCGCCACGAAATCGGCGGGATCGCCCGACCGAACCGCAACGAAGGATTGATGGAATTCGTCGGTCAGTCCGTACAGCCCGGCGCAGACCGCGCCCAGCAGCCAGAGGGGCCGCCAGCCGGTTTCCGGCCAGGTGCCCCGAAAGGCCCGGACGAACAACGCGCCCAGCAGGCCATAGCCCAGAAAGTGGGCCACCTTGTCCTGGTGGGGGAAGAGAAGCACGCGGATCGGCGACGCGCCGCCGGATTGGAGGAAGATGAAGACGCAGTAGGCGAGGACGGGGAGCCAGTAGAGGAGAGCGACGCGAAGGACGCGGCCGGTCATGGGGCGAGCGGGGCGGCGTCGCGCCGCCCCGCCAAGCGTTCGGTCGGCCATCGGCAGGGATGGATCAAAACAGCTCCAGCCCCATGCGCCGGTTCCGGACGTGGTCGGTCACCCGCTCCACGAACGCCGCCCGGTCCACGCCGTGCTTCACCGCGCCGTCCAGGGTGCGCACGCTCAGGGTGCCGGCCTCCTTCTCCTTGGCCCCCGCGGTGAGCATCAGCGGAACGTAGTCGAGCTGGGCCTCGCGGATCTTCCGGTTCAGGCTCTCGGTCCGGTCGTCCACTTCCACCCGCAGGCCGGCGGCGGCCAGTTCGTCCTTCACCTCGTTGGCGAAGGGGACCAGATCGTCGTTGATGGGCAGCACCACCGCCTGCACGGGCGCCAGCCACAGCGGGAACTTGCCGGCGAAATGCTCCACCAGAATGCCGAAAAAACGCTCGATGGAGCCGTAGATCACCCGGTGGATCATCACCGGTCGATGGCGTTCGTTGTCCGCGCCCACGTAGCCCAGGTCGAACCGGTCCGGCTGGGACATGTCGAGCTGGATCGTGCCGCACTGCCAGGTCCGGCCCAGGGCGTCTTTGATGTGGACGTCGATTTTGGGGCCGTAGAAGGCGCCGTCGCCCTCGTTGATCTTGTATTCCTGGCCGTAGGCCTCCAGGGCCCCCCGCAGGCCGTCCGTGGCCCGTTCCCACTGCTCGTCGGTGCCGATGGACTTTTCCGGCCGGGTTGACAGCTCCAGGTGAAAACCCAGACCGAAGGCGCCGTACATCCGCTCGATGAGCCGCAGGACGCCAAAAATCTCCTGCTCGATCTGGTCCGGCGTCATGAAGATGTGGGCGTCGTCCTGGTGGAAGGCCCGCACCCGGAAGAGCCCGGAAAGCACGCCGCTCAATTCGTGGCGGTGGACCAGCCCCACCTCGCCCATGCGCAGGGGAAGATCCCGGTAGGATCGGGTCCGGGTCTTGTAGAGTAGCATCCCGCCGGGACAATTCATGGGTTTGATGGCGTAGTCGATCTCGTCCACCCGGGTGGTGTACATGTTCTCCCGGTAGTTGAACCAGTGGCCCGAGGTCTCCCAGAGCGACCGGTTCAGCAGAATCGGCGTCTTGCTCTCCACGTAGCCCGCGGCCTCGTGCTCCTCCCGCCAATAGTCCAGCAGCGCGTTCCAGATCACCATGCCCTTGGGGTGAAAGAAGGCCATGCCCGGGGCTTCCTCGTGGAAGCTGAACAGGTCCAGCCGGGCGCCCAGCTTCCGGTGGTCGCGCTTTCTGGCCTCTTCCAGGAAGTGGAGGTATTCCTTCAGATCCTTCTTGTCGAAGAAGGCGGTGCCGTAAATCCGCTGGAGCTGGTTCCGGTTCTGGTCGGCGCGCCAGTAGGCCCCGGACGCCTTCATCAGCTTGAACGCCTTCACGAAGCCGGTGTGGGGGACGTGGGGTCCCCGACACAGGTCGGTGAATCCATCCTGCTCGTAGAAGGAGATGGTCCCGTCGTCCAGATCGGCGAGCATTTCCAACTTGTAGGGCTCGTTCTTGTAGAATTCCAGGGCTTCGGCCTTGGGCACCTCCCGCCGGCGCACCGGCAACTTGGCCTTGACGATCTTCCGCATTTCCTCTTCGATCTTCGGGAAATCCTCCTCGGAGACCGGGGCCATGTCGATGTCGTAGTAAAAGCCGTCCTCCACCACGGGGCCGATGGTCAGCTTGGCGTCGGGATAGACCCGGAGAATCGCCTGGGCCATGACGTGGGCGGCGGTGTGGCGCATGATCTCCAGCCCCTCGGGGTCCCGGGTGGTGACGAGCCGGACGCTCGCGTCTTCGGGGATTTCCCGGTAGAGGTCGATCATCTTTCCGTCCACCTCGGCGGCCACGCACTCCCGGGCCAGCCCTTCGGAAATGGAGCGGGCGACGTCTTCGCCCGTGGGCGGATTCTCGAATGACTTCGTGCTTCCGTCGGGAAGCGTGATGTTTACCATGATGTTCCGTTTGTCCGATGTGTTGGGTTCAGGCCGCCTCTTGGTTCGGCCGCGCGGTCAGCATGCTCTCCACGCTCAGATGAAAATCCAGTTCCGGCCACTCGATTCCCGTACCCTTGCAGATAAACTGAAAGTTCTCCGCCTGAGGTTTATCCGCGCGAAGGAGTTCGGGATACCATTTCATCGGGGTCGAAATGATGCGTCCATCCTCCAGCTTGACGTGGAGGAACTCTTCATCCATTTTCACCGATACGCCTTTGACGAAAGTATTCATGCCATTTCCGGATGAAATTGGTTTTTTTCCTTCTTGACGATGGAAAGCGCCCGCTTTAGCTCGTTGCTTTTCATTTCATTGCGAACCACCTGGAGCGTCGTCAAATCGATCTTGGCGAAATCGCCGCCCTTCATGACGTGAATGTGCATGGGCTCATGATCGTTCACGTAGAAGAAAAATTTGAAGCCGTCCCGGATCAACAATGTCGGCATGGCGCCTACGTTTGGGAAACCTAGTTTAAAATTGTAGTCAGCCCACCGTTCCCCGGTCAAGGGAAAAACGGGTACGCCACCCCTCTACACCTCAAACGTCAGCTCCTCCGGCCATTCCCGCGTATGCCCGTCCATGGGGCCTTTGCGGCTGGCGTCGATGACGGCGCGGCCTTCGCGGATACGAAGATCGCGGCCCGGGTCCACGTTGTTGAAGAGCTTCCAGAGCAATTTGGAGCCGTCGGTCAGGTCGATCTCGGGATCGTAGAGCAGAATTACGGTGAACGGCCGCAGTTCCTCCGCCGCGAACACCGCCTCGGTGATCTCCGCGCCGCCCCGGTCCGCCGCTTTTTCCACCCGGATCGCCAGGAAGCGGACCGGCGTTCCCTCCAAACCCTCCTTTTCCGCCTGTTCGACCAAATCGGCCAGCAGCGCACGGCCGCCCAGCGCGCCGGGCACCGATTCCCGAAGAATCCGATCCAGCGCCTCGGCGTCCGGCGGGGGGCCGGGCGCTCCGGCCGGTTCCCGGGGCGGTTCGCCGGGGTCGCGGCGGGTCAGGTCCACGCCCATCTTGTTGCCGAAATTGGCGTGGGGCGAGGAATGGTCCAGAACGTCCAGGATGCCTTTGGAAAGGGTGAGGTCCGCGGTCAAATCCAGGTTGCGGACCAGCGCGCCCAGCACCGCCTTGGGATCTTGAGGGCTCACCTCCCGGTCCACCAGAACGATGATCTTGCAGAAGCTCATCTGCCCCTGGCCCCACAGGCCGCTCATCACCTTCTGGGCGTGGCCGGGGTACGCCTTGTCGATGCTCACCACCACGATGTTGTGGAAGACCCCTTCCCAGGGCAGCCAGTAGTCCATGATCTCCGGAAAGACCGCCTGGAGCATGGGCAGAAAAAGCCGCTCGGTGGCCTTGGCCAGATAGCAGTCCTCCATGGGCGGCGGCCCCACCAGGGTGGCGTTGTAGATGGGATTCCGGCGGTGGGTGATGGCCGTGACGTGGAAGACCGGATAGTCGTCGGCCAGGGAGTAGTAGCCGGTGTGGTCGCCAAAGGGGCCCTCCCGGCGCAGTTCGCCCGGGTCCACGTAGCCCTCCAGCACAAATTCCGCCTCGGCGGGCACGTCCAGATCCACGGTGACGCCGCGAACGATGGGCACCGGTTTTTTGCGGATGAACCCGGCCAGCATGAGTTCGTCCAGGCCCCGGGGCAGCGGGGCCGTGGAGGCGTAGGTCGTGGCCGGATCGCAGCCGACCGCCACCGCCACCGGCATGCGTTTTTTCGCCCGGGAATACTCGGTGTAGTAGTGCGAGCCGTCCTTGTGGACGTGCCAGTGCATTCCGGTGGTGTTCTTGTCGAAGACCTGCAGCCGGTACATGCCCACGTTGCGCTTGCCGGTGGCCAGACTCCGGGTAATCACCAGCGGCAGAGTGATGAACGGCCCGCCGTCCTTGGGCCATGTGGTCAGCACCGGCAACTTGCCCAGGTCCACCTGGTCGCCGGCGAGCACCACCTCCTGGCAGGGCGGCGTCCGACCCCGGAATTTTCGGGGAAAGAAGCGGGTCGCCTCCACCGCCATGGGGAGGACATTGAACGCCTCCCGCAGATTCCCCGGCGGATGGAAGTCGATGTATTCCCGCACCCGTTCGCCCAGCGCGTCCAGATGGTCCACCCCCAGCGCCATGCCCACCCGCCGAAAGCTGCCGAAGATATTGGTCGCCACGGGAAATCGGCTGTTTTTCACCCGCTCGAAGAGGAGCCCCTTTCCGCCGCCCGGCTTTTTGGATTCTTCGTCGGTGTAGCGGCTGATTTCCAGATAGGGCGAAACCTCCCGGTCGATTCGTCGAATCTCGCCGGCCCGGTCCAGGGCGTCCAGAAATTCCCGGAGATTTTTAAACATCCTCGTCCTCCCCCCAGCGGCGCATGAGGTCGTTGTCGATGCCGAGCTGATCCAGCAGCCGGGCCACGGTGGCGTCCACTATTTCGTCCACCGTCTTGGGCTTGGCGTAAAAGGCCGGGCAGGGCGGCATGACCGTGGCCCCGGCCATCACGGCCCGGCGCATGTTTTCCAAATGAATCAGGCTCAGCGGCGTCTCCCGTGTCAGCAACACCAGCGGTCGCCGCTCCTTCAGGCAGACGTCGGCGGCCCGGAGCACCAGGTCGTTGGCCGCGCCGGACATGACCGCCCCGAGGGTTTTCATGGAGCAGGGCGCCACCGCCATCCCGCCGTGGCGAAAGGAGCCGGAGGCCGGCGGCGCGAAGAGATCGTCCGGGGAGAATTCCCGCAGCCGGGCGTCGGCGTGAAGGTTCGCGCCCTGGGCGCGGAGAAAATCGGCGATATCGTCGCCGGTGAAATCGGTTTCGTGGGCCATCACCCGCCGACCCGCCCGGGAGATCAGCAGGAACACTTCCATCGGCCGGGCCAGCAGCGCGGTCAGGAGCCGAAGGCCGTAGATCGAACCGGACGCGCCGGTGATGGCGACGATGATCCGGCGTTCCGGGGAAAAGGCGCTTTTATTGGCGTGGGACATGAACGCCCCTTTCTCATCGGTTTTTCATCGGCCGCCGGCCAGGGTGTCGGCCAGAACGCCCAGAAACAGGACTGCGGCGACGATGCTGTTGACGTGAAAAAATGCCACCGGCACGCGGCCGAGGTCGTCGGGCGGCACCAGCCAGTGCTCGAACAGCAGCAGAAAGCCGATGACGCCGACGGTCATCAGGTAGATGCGCCCCATCCCAAAGGCGAAGTGGAGCGCCAGAAACGCGGCGAACGCGCCCATGTGAACCAGCGCCGCCGACCGGAGCGCGGTTCGGACGCCGAAGCGGGCCGGCACGGAGCGGAGCCCCTCGGCAATGTCGAAGTCCACGTCTTGGCAGGCGTAGAGGATGTCGAAGCCGGCGATGTGGGTCATCAACGCCAAGCTAAGGATCAGAATCGCCGGGTCCAGCCCCCCGGTCACCGCCACCCAGGCCCCGGCCGGGGCGAGGGAGATGGCCGCGCCCAGATAAAAATGGGCCAGCCAGGTGAACCGTTTGGCGTAGGAATAGCCCAACAGGGCCGCCAGCACCGGAAAGGAGAGCAGAAAGGGCAGCGTTCCCAGCATGGCCGCCGCGCCGACGAATACCGCGCCGGAGAGAATGACGAAGGCCGCTGCGGCGGTTTTGGACAAAATCCCGGCGGGAATCTCCCGGCTGGCGGTGCGGGGATTCCGGGCGTCGAATTCGGCGTCGACGAGCCGGTTGAAGCCCATGGCCGCCGACCGGGCCCCCACCATGGCCATCAGAATCCAGCCCAGTTCCGCCAAGGTCACCGCATGGTCCCGGGCCGCCAGCACCACCGCCGCCAGGGCGAAGGGCAACGCGAAGATCGTGTGGCTGAACTTGATCATCCGGCCGTAGGTCCGAATCCGTTTCCAAACTGGGGCCAAAATCCGGTCCACCGGACGCGCCGGCTTTCCAAAGAACGATTCCGGTCCAACGAACGATTTCGGCACGGCGATCAGGTCCAAACCCCGTGAACGACCGCGCCGCAATCGGGACATTTTCCGTCGGCCAGCCGGTTTTCGGTCACGGAAAAGCCCGTCCGCCGGATCACCGTTTCGCCGCAGCCGGGACAGTCGGTATCCTCCCCGCCTTGGCCCGCCACGTTGCCCATGTAGACATGCCGGAGCCCGGCTTCCTTGCCGATTTGGCAGGCTTTTTGGAGCGTTTCCACCGGCGTCGGGGGCCGGTCGGTCAGCTTGTAGGCGGGATGAAACCGGCTGATGTGCCAGGGCGTGTCCGGAGAAAGCTCCTCCGCGATGAAGCCGGCCAGCCGCCGGAGTTCTTCGGGGTCGTCGTTGAGGTCCGGCACGATCAGCGTGGTCACCTCCACCAGAATGTTCTTGGCGACCATGCCCCGCAAGGTCTCCAGCACCGGCTCCAGCCGCGCCCCGCAGATTTTTTTGTAAAATTCGTCCGAGAAGGATTTGAGGTCGATATTGGCCCCGTCCAGGTGGGGGCCGATCATCTCCAGCGCTTCGGGGGTCAGGTAGCCGTTGCTGACCCAGACGTTCCGGATGCCGTTCTCCCGGGCCAGTTTGGCCGTGTCGTGGGCGAATTCAAAGAAGACGGTGGGCTCGGTGTAGGTATAGGCGATGCTGGCGCAATTTCCCCGTTGGGCCTGGGCCACCACGTCGGCCGGGGAGATGGGCGCGCCCATGACGTGTCCCTTCCGATCCGCCGGCATTTGGGCGATGTCGGAGTTTTGGCAGAAGCGGCATTTGAAATTGCAGCCCACCGCGGCCACGGAATAGGACGGCGTGCCCGGCAACAGATGGTAGAGCGGCTTTTTCTCGATGGGGTCGATGCCCCGGGCGATCAGCCGGCCGTAGACGCGGGTGTGGAGCGTGCCGCCCACGTTTTCGCGCACCGCGCAAATGCCCCGTTTTTCCGGTTGAATCTTGCACCGATGGGCGCAGAGGTTGCAACGAACCGCGCCCCCCTCCAGGGATTCATATAGAAATGCTTCCACCGTTATGGGGCCTCCAATTCCGTTTTCGGGTGCGGCTTCGAGTCCGGGCCAGGCCGCTGGTGACCGCCCCCGTCGGCGGGTCGGCCGGGCACTCCAACTGCAACGGCCGGGTCCGAAACCGGGGCGTCAGGGTCACGGACAGCCCGATGAAGGGATGAACGGGATTTTTGCAGGGGAACCAAACCGGATTGGGCGCCTTGAACCGGCGGGCCATCGGAACCCGGAAATGGCAGAACGCGCACCAGTCCACCGTGAAATTGGGCGCGATTCCCCGAATCGTGCGGTGCAGCTCCCACACCGAAAAAAGACGGGCGTGCCGCCAGACGTTCCGCGTAAACCGTCGCGACAGCCGCAGCCGGGCCCCCCGAAACGACTGTCGGTTAAGAATGCCGATGAAAACCCGGTCCTTGGTGACCCGGAATATCTCTTCCAGCGCCACCGCGGGGTCTTCGGTGAATTCCAGGGTGTGAATCACGCAGGCGTAGTTGAAGGCGTTGTCGTCGAAGGGGAGATCCTCCGCCGACGCCCGGTGGAGTTCCACCTGCCGTCCGGCGTTGCGCTCGGCCACTTCCAGCATGGAGGGCGACGGGTCCACGCCGATCACCCGCAGGCCGATTTCCCGGAAGGCCAGTAGCCGAAGGCCGGTGCCGCAGCCCACGTCCAGCAACGTGTCGCCGAACGCGGGTCGCACCATCCGCCGAAACAGCAGCATTTCCCGGTCGAATCCGGCCTGGGTGCGCGCCTCCTCCCGCCATTGCTCGTACTTGCGGGATTCGTTGTAGTCGAAAACGTGACCCATCAGCTCCTCGGTCGCAGGCGAAAGACATAGTCCACGGTCACCGGTTGCCCGTCCACCGGCATGTCGTACTCCCATTGACGGACCATGGCCGACACGCAGCTTTCCAGCACCGGGCCCTTTTTTCCATTGGGTTTTCCGTTGGGACGAACCTCCACCCGCTGAACCTTTCCGTCCCCGCCGATGACCACCCGGAGCGTCACCTCCGATTCCGCCGGCCCCCCGCTTTCCCGGGCGCCCCGGGCGCAGGTGGCAATTTCCTCCATGTGTCGGCGGAAGACCCGCTCCACCAGCTCGCCGGAAAGCGCGCCCTGGATGACCATTTTATCGCCCACCAGCTCCACGGTGTAGGCGGGCGGAGCGGGTTCCGGTTCGGGAAGCCCTTCGTCGAGTTCCGGTTCCGCGCCGCCGACGAGTCCTTTCTGAGCCAGATCGGGCATGGCCGATGGCGCGGGGGCGGGACTTGCCGCGAAGGTCCTGGCGGAGCGGGCAATCCCCCGGCCCACGGCGGTTTCCGGAACGCCCCGGGGCAACGGCAGCGGCTGGGCCACGGTTTCGGCGTCTCCGTCCGCCCGAACCTCGCTGTCCACCGCCACGAAGCTCGTGTAGGCGGTCAGCAGATTGTATTCCAGGCCGAGCTTTGTGATGGTTTCCACCCGGTCGTCGTCCGCCGAAACGTGCTGATAATCCGAGAGCAGGGCGATCCGGTGGCGAGCCCAGAGGTAGCGGAGGGCGCCGTTTTCCGGCTTGGGGGCATGGTCCGAGACGGCCAGCGTTTCCTTGTAGGCTCCCTCGGGCGTCCGTCCCGACACCTCGATGTTCCCCCGCGTCTTCCCCTTCCATTTTCCGAACACGATCACCGGCCGCTCCGCCAGCACGTCGGGTATCGCCGGCGGCTCCACGTCGTAGGCCCGGAAGCGGTTGAAGTCCACGGAAACGTCGGTGAGCACCGGCGCGGCCACGTAATCCCGGAATCGCTCGCCGGTCTTCCGCGCGGCCCCGGCGTCGGTGACCACAAAGGGTTCGCCCATGCCGACCCGGGCCATGCCCTCGATGAGATGGCGGTTCACGCCGGCGCCGATCCCGAAGGCGAAGAGGTTGGCCTCGTTCAGCCGGTTCCGGATCAGGTCGAAGGTTTCGGCCTCCACCCGGACGTAGCCGTCGGTGACCACCACCACGGTTCGGGAAACCTCTTTGGCGGAAGAAAGGCCCAAGGCCCTTCGCAGCGCCGGGAGCAGCTCGGTCCCGCCGCCGCCCCGCCGCTGGTCGATGAAGGCGATGGCCTTGTTCAGGTTTTCCGGGGTTCCGGCGAGCGATTTTTCCGCCAACACCCGGGAATCTCCGGAGAAGAGCAGCACGTTGAAGCGGTCGGCGGGCTGGAGATTGCCCACGAGGTCCCGCATGACCGCCTTGGCCGTTTCCAACGGAAAGCCGCGCATGGAGCCGGAGACGTCCAGCACGAAAATGTATTCCCGGGGCGGCATGGCCTCGGTTTCCACCCGCTCCGGCGGCTGGGCCATGAGCAGGAAGAAATTTTCATTCTCGCCCTCGTACAGCAACAGGCCGGTCTGGATGTTCTCCCCGGCCAGCCGGTATTTCAAAATCACGTCGCGGTCCCCGCCGTCGCTTTCTTCGGGATCGAGCCGGACCGTGGCCCGATCCGCGCCGTCGAAATCGACGCTGACCTCGTGGGACGGGCAAACGACTTCGGAAATGGGCATTCCCGCCGCGATCCGGGCGGAAAAGTCGAAGTCGTAGGGCGTGGGCTCGTCCTTGTGAAGATACGGGTTTTTCACCCATTTCTCCGATTCCGGCGCGTCGCCCTCCGCCACATTGGAGTAGCGCGGCCCCACCACCGTGGGATAGACAAACTCGTAGACACCGTCCGTCGGCACCAGCAATTCGGTATATTTCAGCTCCACCTCGATGGTGTCGCCGGGCAGGATGTTGGCCACCTTCATCTGAAAGACGTTGGGCCGTTTCTGTTCCAGCAGGGAGACCGATTTTCCGGCTTCCTTGGCTTCTTCGTAGGTCTGCCGGGCCTGCTCCTTCTCCTGGATTTCCGCGACGATGGTCCGCTCGCCGATGGTCATCTTCATGGCGTAGACCGCCGCCCGGGTGGAGGCGGGAAAGACGTAGACCGCCTCGATGTTGCGCTTGCCCTCGTTCTTGTACGTCTGGGTGACCCGGACGTCGGCGATGACGCCGGCGATGTCCACCTCGGCGGCCGTGGATTTCAGCGGGAGTTGGTCCACCGAAGGATCGTCGCCGAGGACCATAAAATAGGGAGAGAGGGTCTGGTCGGCGTCGCCATCCGGGGCCGGGGCCGCGAAAGCGATCCGGACCGGAGCGGCCAGAACAAGGGCCAGCAGAAAACCCGCGACAAGCGCGGGCGCGATGGACCGGATCGGGTGCGCGGAAAAACGGATGGACATGGAAATGCTCCTTCCGGAAAGTCGCCCTCGGGCGATTTGCGAAATCATTTTTATAATATAGGGCCGCAAGCCTCGCAACCGTTTTGTGTTGGCGGTCCCCCCGATCGTCCAGAAGTTTTCCTGCCGGTATTCGGCGCCAATCATTGCAATCGTCCGGAAGTCCTTCTCCAGAAACGACATCGGCTTCACCTGGCGGAGTTGTTCGGCTCGGATGCTCGTTTGCGTCCAGGTTTTTATGCGACATTCGATCAGATGCGGGACTGCCGACTTCCGGCAAACTGGAAATCTCCGGGAACCAATGTCTTCCCATGTGGCTCCGCCATTAACCATTTGATTGTGCTTGCTAAATTTTTCCATTGACTTTTCCATGGTTTTCTCTATGCTTTTCATTCTTGTTCAGGTGCTCGTAACAGAGCAGAATAGGGAACCCCGTGAGAATCGGGGACGGGCCCGCCGCTGTGATCGGGGACGACGGCCGCACGACGCCACTGGCCTTTTGGGCTGGGAAGGCGCGGCCGATCGGATGATCCGAGAGTCAGAAGACCTGCCTGGGCAAACATAGGGAGACCGCCGCGTGGACAACGGCGGGCCCGCGTTGCCGTTTCGGGATAAAAAAGGGAAATCCCGGACCGTTCTCGGTCCGGGATTTTTTTGTTTTTGCGACTCCTTGATTCGATTTTGTATTGAATCCAAACATTTGAATCGAAATCCCGCGTCGGCCGGCTTTCCCGACGGGCGGGAAAACCTCCAATGAATCCCGTCCGGCCGGAACGTTCCCGGGGCCGGAGGCGGATTCGGAAAGGCGTCATCCCCATGGTGATCGAACAAGAACGGCGGTTCGACATTTCCGGCATTGGCCCTTTGTTCTTCAAGTCCTTGAAAATGTTCGCCGAACGGCTGGAAGACGAAAACGGCCGGGAACTGCGGGCGGAGGACTTGGCGCTGAACCAAAAATTCTACGTGGTGTTTTCCAGCGGAACCGGCCCCACGCGGACCTCCGGCTCCCGAATCATCTGACCGAAGCTCCATCCCCCCGGTTGACCCGCGTCCGGGGGACGCACCTTGATCCGCGGCGCTCCGGAAACCGGATGGCCGGAAACCTTGGTTCCATCGTCCATGATCACCGCACACGTTTTTCTGAAAACGGCTTCGGCCCTTTACCTTCTCGCCCTCGCGGCCACGTGCCTTCCGGGCGGAAACCGTCTCCCGTTCCGGCTCCTTCTGCCCCTCGCCCTGCTCTGCAACGCCGCCTCCGTCGGAATCCGCTACTGGAACGCGTGGCCCATGCCGCCCATGTACCTCGGACCCGCCGCCCTGCCCTTGGGCCTGGGCCTGCCGGCCCTGTTCTTCCGCGAGAGGGCGGAATCGGCTTCCCCGCTCCGGTCCGTCCGGTTCCGCCTGCTCGCGCTAACGTTTTTTCTCGCGCTTCTCGCCACGCTCTTCCCCAAGGATTTCTACCTCCCCTTCCTCAAATCCCGGACCTTGCTGGCCCACGGCTTCCTTCTTTTTGGCTTGGCGGGGAAGGTCTGCTTTCTGACCGCCGCCGTGTCTTGGGACGGGGAGAAATGGAGAAGGGGAGACGCGGAAAACGGAAGTGGCGCTTCTCCTCTCTCCCCTTCTTCCCCACGCCGCGTCTCCCCCTCTCCCCGTCTCCCCCTCCTGCTGGTCTGGGGCTTCGCGTTCTGGACCCTGTCCATGTTCTCCGGCGAGCTGTGGGCCTACCGGGGATGGGGCACGCCGGTGGTCTGGGACGATCCGATCATCGCGACGACCATGGCCACCTGGTTTTTCTACGGCGGCCTGCTCCATCTCCATTTGACCCGGATCGGAACCGCGCCCCGCCGCGCCGCCGCCACCGCCTTCGGCGGCCTGCTGGTGGTGGGACTCACCGTGGTTCCCGAACTCGGTCCCTTTCGGCCCCCGTTTTGAGATCCGGCCTCCTTCGCACCGCCTGGAAGCGGCTGGGAAGCCTTCACCTGACGCTGGTTCTGTGCGCCCTGCTCACGCTGGATCTGGCGATTGGCTACCTCTGTCTCCACGGCCGGACCACGCTCTTCGCCCCGCTGAACGATATCGGGCTTTCGGCCTGGGTGGAAACCTACGGCCGGCACAACCCGGCGGCGTCGGCCTGGTTCTTCGTCCTGCTGGGGCTGTTGACCGTCCTGTGCGTCAACACCTTCGTCTGCGCCACCGACCGGGTCGCCGCCCTGGTCCGCGCCCGGGCCCGGTTCCCCCGGCGGCGCTTCTGGTTCAAGCTCGCGCCCCACATCATGCACTACGCCCTCATCGTCATCCTGCTCGGCTATCTGGCCAGCTACCTCTTCTCCCAGGTGCTGCCCACCCGGACGCTGGTCCCCGGGGCCTCCCTCGCCCTGCCGGGAACCACGGGCCGCGTGACCCTGGAATCCTTCGATCCGGTTTTCCACGCCGGCGACCGGCTGGAATTTCTCCAGGGCCGGGTGATTCAGCCCCGGGCCACCCTGCGGCTCTCGGACGGCGAAACGGACCGGACCGCCCTGCTGACCGGCGCCGCGCCGGTCCGTTTCAACGGCTACGGTCTCTTTCTCAAGGATTTCTCCCCCGACCGGAAAGGCGGAATGATGACGCGGGTCCGGGTGGACCTGCACGTGCGCCGCGATCCGGGGGTTCCCCTGTATCTGGCCGGAATCGCGCTCTTCAGCGTGGGACTGGTCTTGTACCTGATGGATTGGATTCTCCCCAAATGATGAATCTTGGTCGTTTTTGGAAGCTGGCGGCGGTCCCGCTGGCCGTCCTGCTTCTGTTCGGCTGCGGCGGAAACGGAGGGGACGATTCCGGCAAATCGTTCCTCCAGATCGGAGAATTCGCCGTCCACCGGGTCTCCGCCGACCGCACCGAAGTGCGCGACGGCGCGGGCCGGACGCTTGTGCTCATTCCCCGGGAGGCTTCCGCGCCCCCGGACGTGGAACCCCATCGCCTGGTCCGGGTCCCCGTGAAGCGGGTGGCCGCCTACGGCTTTTTCGACGTGTCCACCCTCAAGGCGCTGGGCGTGCTGGAATCGGCGCTGGTGGGCGTCGCCAACCCGGCCGAACGGTGGCATTTGCCCGAAGTGAAACGGGGCCTGGAAACGGGCCGGATCGCCTTTCTGGGCGGCGCGTCCAGCCTCGATTTCGAACGGCTCAACCAACAGCGGCCGGAGCTGGTTCTGACCTGGGACCCGTCCATCATCCCCCTGCTCGCCGACCTGGACATCCCCTGCGCCGTCACCTCCACCCCCACGGCCATGTGCCTCAACGCCCGCATGCGCTTCGTTCAATTCCTCGCGCCCTTTTTCGGGAAGGAGGCGGCGGCCGACGCCTTTTTCCGACGGGTGAACGGGGCCCTGATGGAAATCCGGGAGCGGACCGCCGACGCCGGCCCCTCGCCCAAGGTGATGTGGGGCGACATCTACGAAAAACGGGTGCTGGTGGAGCCGGGCAACGCCTGGGTGGGCGAACTGGTGGCGCTGGCCGAAAGCGACTACCTCTTCGAAGACGTCTACGGCACCTCCTGCATCGAGATTTCCGTGGAGCGGTTTCTGTACAGCGGAGAGGACGCCGACATCCTGTTCACCTACCGGACGGCGGAGTGGGGCGCGACCTCCAAGGCGGCGCTGGCGCGGCTCAATCCCTTGCTGGCGGGAATCCGGCCGCTGGCGGAGGGGCGGGTCTACGCCCCGCTGCCCCACTACGTCCAGTCGGGCCACCGGCTGGATGAAATCCTGACGGAAATCGCCGCCATCCTCCACCCGTCGGCCTATCCCGATTACGAACTGAAATTTTTCACCCCGCTGCCGGACACCGATCCGCCCAGCTCCGGAGCCGCCTCATGACCACCGCCGGCCATCTCCTTTCCCGCCCCGCCGCCTCCGCCTGGCGACGGCCGACGGTGGTGTTTCTCCTGTTGGGGGCGCTGACCGCCGTCCTGGGGCTGCTCAACGTGGCGATCGGTTCGGTCTCCTTTTCCCCGGCGGAAATCCTCGCGGCCCTGACCGCTCCGGGGGATTCCACCGCCGGGTTCATCCTGTGGAAAATCCGGATTCCCCGGGCCATCGCCGCCGTGCTGGGCGGGGCCTACCTGGCGGTGTCCGGGCTGCTGCTTCAGGTCTATTTCCGCAATCCCATCGTGGGGCCGTTCATCCTGGGCGTTTCCTCCGGAGCCACGGTGATGGTCTCCCTGGTCATGCTCACCACCGTCGCCGCCGGGATGACGGCGCTGTCGCCCGTTCTGAACACTTTGGCCGCCTTCGTGGGGGCCTACGGCGTCATGCTGATCGTGGTGGCCGTGGCCTCCCGGGTCCGGAGCGGAATCACGTTGCTGATCGTGGGCCTCATGATGGGCTATCTCTGCCACGCGATCACCAGCATTCTCACCGCCCTGGCGGAAAAGGAGCAGATCAAGGGGTTCGTGCTGTGGCAGCTCGGCAGCTTTTCGGGATTCCGCTGGAACGAAATTTTCGTGCTGCTGGCCTTCGGCGGGCTGGTGCTGGCGGTGGTCTATCTGCTGGGCAAGCCGCTGAACGCCTTGCTCCTGGGCGAAGAATATGCCGCCTCCATGGGCGTGGCCATCCGCCGGTTCCGGGTGACGATTCTGCTGTGCGCCTGCGCCCTGGCCGGGATGATCACCTCGGTGGCCGGGCCGGTGGCCTTCGTGGGGCTGGCGGTGCCCCACATGGCCCGGCTGGGCTTCGGCACCTCGGACAACCGGGTGCTGATTCCCGGGGCCGGTCTCATGGGCGCGGCCGTGACCAGCCTCTGCGACCTGGTGGCCCGAATGCTCCTCTCCCCGGTGGAGCTGCCCCTGTCCGCCATCACCGCCTTTTTCGGCGCGCCCATCGTCATCGGCCTGCTCATGAAACGGCAGGTGAAGCTGTGAGAAGGGAATCCCTCGTGAAATCCGCCGCTTTTCTTTGTCTGATCCTTCTGTTCGCGACGCCCGTTTGGGCGCAACACCATGGCGGCGGGTCGGGAGGGCACGGGGCCGGAGATGGGACCGGACACGGGACCGGACATGGCAAAGGGCATGGCGGCGGGCACGGCCAAGACGCCCAGGCGGTGATCCTCGAAGCCATCACCGTGCAGGCCGAAAAGATCGAAGCCTACATTCAAAACCATCCCCGGCACGTGACGGTGGTCAACCGGGCGGAAATCGAAGAACGGAATTTCCGGAGCGTGGCGGAAAGCCTGAACAGCATGCCCGGCGTGGACGTCCGGCCGTCGGCGGGACTGGGGTCGCGGATTTCCATCCGGGGCTCCGGCCGGCCGGGCGGGGTGCGGGTGCTGCTCAACGGCCGTCCCCTCAACGCCAGCCAGTACGGCGGGGTGGACCTCTCCACCATCCCCGTGGAGCTGGTGGAATCGATCACCGTGTTCAAGCCGCCGGCGCCCGTTTGGCTGGGGCCGGGGGCTTCCGAAGGGGCCATCGCCATCGTCACGCGGGATTTCGCCCCCGGAACCGGGGACGACGACGGCGGGGCCACCCGCGTCCGGCTCGGGACGGGGTCCCACGGCCACGCCGAAGGCAGCGTCCGGCACGTCGCCAAATGGAAATCCGGCGGAGCCATGGCCTCGGCCTCGGGAAGCCGTCGGGACGGCAAGCGGCCCAACAGCGACCGGGACAAGGGCGTCTTCAGCCTCCACTGGGATCACCAGACCGAAACCGCCGTCCAGTACGAGATCAACGGCCGTTACTACGCCTCGGAATCCGGCTCCTCCGGTCCCACCGACAATCCCACCCCGGACGCCCGGCAGGAATATCAAAAGCTCTCCGCAGATCTGGGCGTGACCGGCTTTCTCGGAGGAAGCGGCGAGTACGAACTCAAACTCTACGGCGACCGGACCGACCTGCGGGACCAATCCCAGTCCGGCTTCGTCTCCGATCTGGAAAACGTCGCGGCCGGGGCCAAGGCCGACGCCACCTGGGCGGGGCCGGACGGCGAATGGGAATTCCGCCTGGGGACGCTGCTCTCCCGGGACGAAGTGGATCACACCCTGTCCGGCCGCCATCACCGGGTCGCCCTGGGCCTCCACGGCCAGTGCGACCGTTCCCTTGGGCCGTTCACGCTCACACTGGGGGCGCGGGGCGACCACACCGGCGATTTCGGCTTCCAGCCCGGCGCGTCGGGCGGGCTCGGCCATGCCGCGACGGAGCGGCTGCTGCTCAAGGCCAACGCCGGATACGCGGTCAACGTCCCCACCTTCGGCCAGTTGTACCAGCCGGCCCACGGCTCCATCGACCAGTCCCGGGGCAACCCGGACCTGGAAGAAGAGCGGGTCGCCAACTTCGACTTGGGGCTGGAATACCGGCGCCGAAAGGACCGGGTTTTCCAGGCCGCCCTGTTCCGGTCCGACACCCGGGACCTGATCGTCTACCGCCGGGGCGACGACCGGATTTACCGGCCCGAAAACGCCGACCGGGCCTGGCGGCACGGGATCGAGCTGAGCGTCGAATACGCCGTCCGGCCGGGCCTCAATGTGGATATCAGCTATATCCTCCAGGATTCCGAAAATCGGGAGACCGGCCAGGAGCTGGCCTACACCCCCCGCCACGAATTCAAGACCACGCTGCAATGCACCCTGCCGTTCGCGGACACGCGGCTGGAAACCACGGTGCGCGGGGAAAGCGAACAGTTCAGCGAATCCGGCGCCCGCCCCGAATGGCGGCTGGGCGACTTCGTCACCGCGGACCTGCAGGTCCTCCAGCCCGTGGAAATCGGCGGAATGGATGGGGAAGTCTGGCTGAACCTGATCAACCTCTTCGACCGGGATTTCGAGTTCCACCACGGCTACCCGGACGACGGTCTCCGCTTTGTGGCGGGGGTGAATTGGGATTTTTGAAAAACGGAGGGAACGTGAACGTGTTTCACCGGAGTTTGAATGGAAATATCCGGGGACGTGGTGAAGGGGGGACGTGGAGAGATGTGCCCCGGATTTCCCCCTTTCCGCGTCCCCGCGTCTCCCCGTCTCTTTTGCTGCTCGCTCTGCTCCTCCCGGCGATTGCCTGGGCCGGGGAATTGGAAACGCCCGTTTCGTTCCGGGGCGCCAACGGAGAAACCGTTGCCTTGGAGCGACGCCCCTCCCGGGTGGTCTGCTTGGCCCCCGCCGTGACCGATCTGGTTTTCGCGGCGGGCGGCGGGGACGCCGTGGTCGGGGTAACCTACGCCGACGAATGGCCCCCGGAAGCGGCCGAGAAACCCGTGGTCGGCGGTTTCCGCGCACCTTCCATCGACGCCATCCGGGACGCCCTGCCGGATCTGATCATCCTCTCCCCGGGGTTGGAGACGCGGAGAAGCGGGGAGGGGGAGACGGCGAGAAACCCGCATCCCCTCTCCGCGTCCCCCCTTCCCGGCTGCGAAGTCATCCAGCCCAAATTGGATTCCCTGGCGGACCTCTACGATCTCCTTGCCCGGCTGGGGCGGCTTTTTGGGGATGGGAGCGGCGCGGAGCGGTTGATCGCCGAAATTCGGGGAGAGATCGACCGGGTGGATCGGCGACTGGCCCCCATTCCGCCGGAGGCCCGCAAGCGGGTCGTCTGGTTCGCGGGCGGGGACCCGGTCCGGACCGCCGGGGACGACGCCTTTCCCGCCGAGCTGATTCGGCTGGCGGGCGGCATTCCGCTTTCCACCGGGAAGACCGGCCGGGCCGTTCCCCTCGACCTGGCGCAATGGCAAGCGTTCCAACCCGAATTCGTGGCCGGACGAAAAAGCGACAAGGCGGCCATGAAGGCGTTGCTCGGCCGGCCGGAGTGGAAAGACGCCCCGGCGGCGAAGCGGAGCGCGATCGCCGTCTTCCCGGACTTTCTCCTCGGCCCGCCCTCGGCCGGAACCGGCGGGCTGGTCTCCGCGTTGGCCCAACGGCTCTACGGCCGGGAATTTGAAGAAAACGGACCGGTGAACCCCGAGCGAATCATTCGGAGAAAGCCCGCGGCCCTGGAGTTGCCGGGGGTCGCCTCGGCGGAAATCGTGTTCAGCGAACTCCACGACGCGGTCCACAAGACGCTGCTGGTCCATCTGGCCCGGCCCATGCGGGTGGCCTCCACGCTGGAAGGCCCCCGGGACGGCATTCTTCACGTGGGCAACGGGTATTCGCCGCCGGAGGTCTGGGAGTTGTACCACCGAATCGGCCTGGATGTTTCCCGGCGGCAATTGCTGGCGGTTTTGGGCCTGGACGCGGCCGACACCAGTCTGCTGTTCACCGGCGCGGACATGGATCGCCTCTCGGTCCAGACCCGTTCCTTCCAGGAGATGACCGTCGCGGCGCTGGTCACCGCCGGGGTGCGCTCCAACGCCCTGCGCATGTCCCGGGACCGGGGCGACTACTACGAGCCGGGCACCATCAACATGATCCTGATGGCCAACATGAAGCTGAGTCCCCGGGCCATGAACCGGGCCATCATCGCCGCCACCGAGGCCAAAACCGCCGCCCTCTGGGACATGGACATTCGCAGCGCCTACACCGGGGCCGTCAACCCGGCCACCGGAACCGGCACCGACAACATCATCGTGGTGGAAGGCGAAGGAACGGCCATCGAAAATGCCGGGGGCCACGCGAAAATGGGCGAGCTGATCGCCCGGGCCGTCCATGCCGGGGTCCAGGAGGCGGTGTTCCGCCAAAACGGGCTGACGCCCCAACGGCCCGTCTATCGCCGGCTGTCGGAGCGCGGGCTTTCCCTCACCGATTTGCCGGCGGACGCACCGGAGGCCCGGGAATGGATTCCCGCGCTGGAGGCCCTGCTGTTGAAGCCTCGCTACGCCGGCTTTCTGGAATCCGCCCTGGCCGTCAGCGACCACCGGGAACGGGGCCTGGTCTCCGACGGCGCGGCCTTCGAGACCTGGTGCGGCCAAATCGCCCGGGAGATCGCCGGCGGCCCGATCCCAAAAACCGCCCGGATCGTTCTTTCCGGCGACGCGCCGCCGGTGCTGAAACTGGCGATAGAGGCGTTGCTGAGCGG
>JBKHDD010000066.1:0-22870 GCA_046541515.1 Desulfococcaceae bacterium | reverse complement strand
GCCGTGAAAGTCAACACCATCGACGATCTGCACGCGCTGAAGGAAGCCGGACAGAAATCCCTGTACGCGTCGCCGGAGTTGCGCATCAACATCGGCATGGCCTCCTGCGGCATCGCCGCCGGGGCCGGCGACACCTTCGCCCGGGCTGTGGAACTTTACGGCGGCAACGGGGCGCGGGTCGCCAAAACCGGCTGCATGGGCTTCTGCGAACAGGAGCCGCTGGTGGACATCCTGGCCCCGGGCCAGCCCCGGATCGCCTACCACCACGTCACGCCGGACCGGATCGAGGAGATTGTGGAGGCTCATCGCCAGGGGCGGTATCCCAAGAAATTCGTCCTTGGCAAGATGACCGTCTCCCGCTCCATCCTGGAGGAGGACCCGTTGCCGGACAAGTTGTCGGATCGATCCGCCGGCGATTCCGAAGACGGCGTTCCGGTGCTGGAGAAAATCCCGTTCTACAAGCCCCAGTGCAAGATCGCCCTGCGCAACTGCGGCTATCTCGATCCCGACGATCTGGCGGAATACGTGGCGCGCGGCGGCTATTTTTCCCTGTACCGCTGCCTCCACGAAATGGAACCGGAGCGGGTCGTCGAGGAAATCAAGGCCTCCGGCTTGCGGGGCCGGGGCGGGGCCGGATTTCCCACGGGAATCAAATGGGCCTCCTGCCGCAAGGCCGAAGGCGAGCCCAAATACGTGATCTGCAACGCCGACGAGGGCGACCCCGGGGCCTACATGGACCGGAGCATCCTGGAAGGCGATCCCCACGGCATTCTGGAGGGGATGTTGATCGCCGCCCACGCCGTGGGGGCGAAGGAAGGCTATATCTACGTCCGCAACGAATATCCCCTGGCGGTGGTGCGGCTGACCGAGGCCATCCGCCGGGCCGAGGCGGCCGGGCTGCTGGGGGAGAAGATCATGGGGAGCGATCTGGATTTCGCCATCCGGATCAGCACCGGCGCGGGGGCCTTCGTCTGCGGCGAATCCACGGCGCTCATGCGCTCCTTGGAGGGCAAGGTGGGCCGTCCCCGGGCCAAATACATCCGCTCGGTGGAGCGGGGCTACCGCGACCGTCCCACCTCGCTGAACAACGTGGAAACCCTGGCCAACGTCCCGGCCATCATCGGGCGGGGCGCGGCCTGGTACGCGGGCATGGGCACCGAAAAGAGCAAGGGCGCCAAGGTTTTCTCCCTGGTCGGCAAGGTCAAAAACACCGGTCTGGTGGAAGTGCCCATGGGCACGCCGCTGAAGACCATCATTCAGGAGATCGGCGGGGGCATCCCCAAAAAGAAGGCGTTCAAGGCGGTGCAGACCGGCGGTCCCTCCGGCGGCTGCATTCCGGCGGCGCTGCTGGACCTGCCGGTGGACTACGAACGGCTGACCGAGGCCGGGTCCATGATGGGCTCCGGCGGCATGATCGTCATGGACCAGAACACCTGCATGGTGGATCTGGCCCGCTATTTCCTGGATTTTCTCAAGGAGGAATCCTGCGGCCAGTGCATCCCCTGCCGGGAGGGCATCGACCGGTTGCTGGAGATTCTCGCCGACATCTGCGAGGGGCGGGGCAAGGACGGCGACATCGAGCTGCTGGAATCCTTGAGCGACACGGTGACTCACCTCTCCCTCTGCGCCCTGGGCGGTTCGGCCCCAAACCCGGTCAAGAGCACGATCCAGTATTTCCGCGAGGAATACGAATCCCATATCTACGAGAAAAAATGCCGGGCCGGGGTCTGCAAGAATCTCTTTTACTACGAAATCGACCCGGAAACCTGCACCGGCTGCGGGCGTTGCGCCAAGCGGTGTCCCCAGGACGCCATTTCCGGCGAGAAAAAGGCGGCCCACGTCATCGACCAGAGCCAATGCATCAAATGTTCCATCTGCTACGAATCGTGCAAATTCGACGCCATCGCGATTCGTTGATGGGGACGAGATTCCTTCGCTCTCCTCTTTTCCGAAGGGGCGGGGGGATTTTCGGAAAAGACGTTCGGCCGTTCAATCCAACCGAGGATTTCGGGAAGAAGGGCGGATCATGATTTCCTTCATGCTCAACGGAAAAAGCGTTCAAGGCGAAGCCGGGGAGACCATTCTGGACGTGGCCCGGCGGAACAAAGTCCCCATCCCCACCCTCTGCCACCACGACGCCCTGGAACCGGCCGGCCTCTGTCGCCTGTGCACGGTGGAGCTGTTCGACGGTCGGCGGACCAAATTCGTGACCGCCTGCAACCATCCCATTTGGGAGGGCATGGCCGTCCGGACCGAGTCCGAGTCCCTCGACCGGCACCGGCGGATGATCGCGGAGCTGTTGCTGGCCCGCTGTCCCAACAACGAATTCGTCCAACAACTGGCCGCCCGGTTCGACGTTCACGAGCCGCGCTTCAAGCTCAAGGACGACGACTGCGTGCTCTGCGGCCTCTGCGTCCGGATCTGCGAGGAGCGGATGGGCGTCGGCGCCATCGGCATGGTGGGGCGGGGCGTCGAGGCCCGGGTGGAGACGCCCTTCCATCTCCAGACCGACGTCTGCCAAGCCTGCGGGGCCTGCGCCACCGTCTGTCCCACCGGTCACATCAAACTGGCGGACATCACCGGCCTGCCCGCGCGGCCGCTGCTCTCGGATTGGGACGAAAAGCTGGGGCCCCGCAAGCCGATCTATCTGCCCTTTCCCCAGGCCGTGCCCCTGGCGGCGGTCATCGACGGCGAGACCTGCGCCCACGTCCAGACCGGCAACTGCGGCATCTGCCAGACCGTCTGCGAGGCCGGGGCCATCGACTTCACCCAGGAGGAGGAGATCGAGGAGATCGAAGTGGGTTCCATCATCCTGGCCACCGGCTTCGATCTCATGGACCCGACGCCCATGCGGCAGTTCGGATACGGCCGGTATCCCAACGTCTTCACCAGCCTGGAGTTCGAGCGCCTCAGCAACGCCACGGGGCCCACCGGCGGGAAGATTCGGATCCGGGACGAGAACGGGGAATTGACCCGGACGCCCCGAAGCGTGGCCATCCTCCACTGCATCGGCAGCCGGGATGTCAACTACCACGAATACTGCTCCCGGGTCTGCTGCATGTACGCCCTGAAATACACCCATCTGCTCAAGGAGAAGGTGGGCCACGACACCCGGGTGTACGATTTCTACATCGACCAGCGCTGCTTCGGGAAGGGCTACGAAGAGTTCTTTCGCCGCTGTCAGGAGGAGGGGACGACCTTCATCCGGGGCAAGGTGGCGGAGATCACCGACCGGGCCGCCGCGCCCCACGAGGCGGGCAAGCTGGTGGCCATCGCCGAGGACACCCTGCTGGGCAAGACCCTGCGGGTGCCGGTGGACATGGTGATTCTCTGCGCCGCCGTGGAGGCCCGCAAGGACGCGGTGGACGTGGGCCGGGTCTTCGGGGTGAACATCGGGGCGGACGGTTTCTTTTTGGAAGAGCATCCCAAGCTGGGGCCGCTGAACACCGCCACCGACGGCGTGTTTCTGGCCGGGGCCTGCCAGGGGCCCAAGGACATCCCGGACGCCGTGGCCCAGGCCTCCGGCGCGGCGGCCAAGGCCCTGGCCCTGGCGACCCGGGGCCGGGTGGAAGTGCCCTCGGCCATTTCCTGGATCGACCCGGACATCTGCGCCGGCTGCCAGACCTGCATCGGCCTGTGCCCCTATTCGGCCATCGAATTCGACGAGCGGCGCGGGGTTTCCGTGGTCAACGAGGCGGTCTGCAAGGGCTGCGGAAGCTGCTCCGGCTTCTGCCCCAGCGGCGCGGCCCGGGTCCGCCATTTCACCCCGCGCCAGATCTTCGCGGAATTCGAAGGCGTGATGGACGCGCTGTCGGCGCTGGGCGTGTGATTCCCGCGATCCACCGGACGACCGAACCCGAGGGAGGAACCCATGGAGGATTTTGAACCCACGATCGTGGCTTTCGTCTGCAACTGGTGCACCTACACCGCCGCCGATCTGGCGGGAACGTCCCGGCTGACGATTCCCAAGAACGTCCGCATGATCCGGGTGATGTGCACCGGCATGGTGGACGCCCAGTACGTCCTCAAAGCCTTCCTGGAAGGCGCGGACGGGGTCCTGGTCAGCGGCTGCCATCCCGGCGACTGCCATTACATCAACGGAAATTACAAGGCCCGCCGCCGCGCCAAGCTGCTCAAGGAGCTGCTGCCCCGGTTCGGCTTCGAGCCGGAACGGCTTCGCCTCACCTGGATCGGGGCCAGCGACGGCATCCAGTTCGCCGAAACCATCCGCGAAATGGTCCGCCAGCTCAAGCCCCTGGGGCCCGGCCAGGCGAAGATGAAGATGGTGGTGTGAGGGGATTCCGCTGATCCGCGACGTCGGAATTCCCGGGAGCGACGAGTTGTACTCGTCGCCCGGCTCCGGCGGAGCGCCGATTCGACGAGTGCAACTCGTCGCTCCCGGGGGGGACGGAGGCGCGCCAAGAGGGAGGCTACCCAACGCAGTCGATCGTTTGATCGTAAAAGCAACGTCAGGTCAATCCGGAGGGAAACCATGTCCAATACCCGCAAAATCGACATCAAGGACGGGGATACGCAGGGCGCGTTCCGGGCCCTGCTGGCATCCATTCTGGCGCTGGCCGACATCCGCGCCGTGCTGGTTCCCCTGCGGCCGACCGCGACGGCCATGGCCATGCCGACGCTGGTGAGCGATCCCGAAGCCCTGGACGCCGCCGCGCCGCTGGCGCCTTCCTTCCCGCTCAACGCGGCGAAGGTCGTCTCCAAGCTCACCCGGAAGCCCTTCGGCGGCAAAATCGCGGCGGTGCTGCGGCCCTGCGAAATCCGGGCCTTCGTGGAGCTGGTCAAGCTCAAGCAGGGTCGCATGGAGAACCTGATCATCGTCGGCGCGGACTGTCCGGGGGCCTTCGCCAACAAGGACTACCTCGCCTTCGCCGCCGAAGCGGACCCGTCCAAGGAAAACGAATTCGTCCGGAGCGCCCTGAACGACGGACAAACGGCCTTCGACGGCCGGGACCTCATGGCGGCCTGTCGCACCTGCGACCATCCCGTTCCCGACGGCGCGGACATCCGGGTGGGCCTGCTGGGGATGGACGCGAAAAAAGAACTGATGGTCCAGGCGGGCACGGAGGCCGGGACGGCGATCCTTTCGGAGTTGGGGTTGACCGATTTCATCGAGCCCTCGGGCCGGGCGGCGGCGGTGGAAAAACTGATCGGGGCGCGGACCGCCGCCCGGGACGCCATGTTCGCGGAAACGGCGGAGAAAACGGACAGCCTGGAAAAGCTCGCCGGCTACCTGTCCGCCTGCGTCAACTGCTACAACTGTCGCGTGGCCTGCCCGGTCTGCTACTGCAAGGAATGCGTGTTTCTCACCGAGGCCATGGACCACGACCCGTCCCGGTATCTCCGATGGGCCGAGCGCAAGGGCGCGGTGAAAATGCCGACGGACACCGTCTTCTACCACATGACCCGCATGGCCCACATGAGCCTGGCCTGCGTCGGCTGCGGGCAATGTTCCAACGCCTGCCCCAACGAGATCCCGCTGGCGGAGCTGTTCCGCACCGTGGCCCACCGGACCCAGACCGCCTTCGGCTACGAGGCCGGCCGGAGCGTGGAGGAAAAACCGCCCATGTCCGAATTCCGCGAATCGGAATTCCAGGAGGTGGTGGGGATGGATTGATTCGGCGGGTAGCCCATTCAACACCCGGAGAAGAGAGGCGTTTATGAAACGGAGAATCGGCAACGCGCTGGTGGTCGGCGCGGGGATCGGCGGCATCCGAACCGCGGTCGATCTGGCGGAATACGGATACGGCGTGACCCTGACCGACCGGCGGCCCCATATCGGCGGCGTTCTGTCCCAACTGGATTTCCAGTTTCCCACCGACCGGTGCGGCATGTGCCGGATCTTGCCGCTGGTGGACCGGGACGCCGGCTCCCAGTTCTGCCTCCGCAAGGGGATGTTCCACGAAAACATCGAGATTCTGCTGAACACCGAATTGGAAGCGGTTTCCGGCGAACCGGGGAATTTCGAAGTCACCCTCAAGCGCAGGCGCCGCTGGGTCGATTCGGACCTGTGCGCGGGTTGCGGCGATTGCGCGGCGGTCTGTCCGGTGGAGGTCCCCGACGAATTCAACGCCGGGATGAAGACGCGCAAGGCCATTTACCTGCCCGTGCCCCACAATATCCCCAACAGCTACGCCATCGACATGGCCGCCTGCACCCGCTGCGGGGCCTGCGTGGCGGTCTGCCCGAACGGGGCCATCCAGCTCGCCGAAGAGCGGCGCAAGGAATTCCGCGTTCTGGTGGTGGACGACGAACTCATCGTCCGGGATTCCCTCAAGGAATGGCTGGCCGAGGAAGCGGGGTTTTCCGTGGAAATGGCCGGATCGGGCGCGGAGGCGGTCGCGGCGGTCACCGAGGAACCGTTCCATCTCGTCCTGCTGGACATCAAAATGCCGGGCATGGACGGCGTGGAAACCCTCAAAAAAATCGGCGAAATCCGGCCGGAAACCCGGGTGGTGATGATTACCGCCTACGCCACCGTGGAAACCGCCGTGGAAGCCATGAAGGTCGGGGCCCTGGATTATCTCATCAAGCCCTTCGATCCCGATATTCTCGTCTCCAAGGTGACGGAACTCTACGAGGACATCGTGGCCCCGTCGGAGGTCCGCAAGAACGTGGGCGCGGTGATTCTCTGCGGCGGCGTCGATTATTTCGATCCCGCCAAGGAAGGCAAGAACACCTTCGGCTACCGGGAACATCCCGACGTGGTGACCAGTCTGGAATTCGAGCGCATCCTCAGCGGAACCGGTCCCACCGGCGGGAACTTGCTTCGCCCGTCCAACGGCGAGCCGGTTCGAAGCATCGCGTGGATCCAGTGCGTCGGCTCCCGGGATTTGCAGACCGGCGCGGATTTCTGCTCCAATGTCTGCTGCATGTACGCCATCAAGGAGGCGCTGGTGGCCACGGATCGGGCCGAGGCGGCCGGGGAATCCCTGGACGCCGCGATCTACTACATGGACATGCGGACCTTCGGCAAGCCCTACCAGCGCTACCGGGACCGGGCGGAAAACGAGCGGGGCGTCCGATTCGAAAAGGCCCGCATTCACTCCGTGGTGCCCGACGCGGCCGGCGGGAAGCTCAAACTGCGCAATGTCCGCCTCTCCGGGGAAATCGTGGAGGAGGCCTACGATCTGGTGGTCCTGCCCGTGGGCCAACGGCCGGCGGCCGGAACGGAGCGGCTGGCGGAAATCTGCGGCCTTTCCCGGAACGAATGGGGATTCTGCGAATCCGCGCCCTTTTCCATGGCCGCCAGCGAGAACAAGGGCGTGTTTCTGGGCGGATCGTTCACCGGGCTCAAGGACATCAACGAATCGGTGACCCGGGCCAGCGCGGCGGCGGTCTCGGCCTCCCGGCTGCTCCACGCCGGGGGCGGAAGCCTCTCCGTGGAATCGGCCCCGGCGGACGAAGCGCCGGTTCGGGACGTTTCCCGGGAATTGCCGGCGGTTCACCTGATTCTCTGCGGCTGCGGCGAGGAAAACGCCGCCTATCTGGCCGAATTGACGGCGACCGACTGGCGGCGGACCGATCCGGCGGTGGCCGAGGTGACGGTGGTGGAGCGCATCTGCACCGCCGGCGGCTGGGCGGCCCTGGAAGCGGCGGTGAAAAAAACACCGGGCAACCGCATCCTCGTCGGGGCCTGCCTGCCCTATGTTTACGCCCGCAAGCTCCGGGGCCTGGGCCAAACGGCCGCCCTCGATCCCCGCCTCATCGACGTGGTGGACATCCGGACGCCGATCTTCGCCCATCGCCCGGCGGGGCCGGTCGGGGCGGTCGAAGCCGACGGCGATACGGATACACCGGCGGCCGATCCCGCGACGGAGGCCCCGTCCAAAGCGACCGCGGACGCCGCCGTCGTTTCCGCCATGCGGAGCGAGCTGGAAATGGGCATCGCCCGGCTGAAGCGGATCAATCCCGAACCTTCCCCTTCGATGAAGGTGGTTCAGAAAGCTTTGGTGGTCGGCGGCGGCATCGCCGGCATGACCGCCGCGCTGGCCGTGGCGGACCACGGCTTCCCGGTCACCTTGGTGGAACGGGCCGAATCCCTCGGCGGGAACCTTTCCTGGCTGAAACGGACCCTGGACGGCCGGGAGACCGCACCGTTGCTGAACGAGACCCTCGCCCGCATCGAGAAGCATCCCCGGATCGCCGTCCGCACCGGCGCCCAGGTGGTGGCCGCCTTCGGCGACGTGGGCCGGTTCTGGAGCACCATCGAAACGGCGACGGGCGAGGTGGAAAGCCTGGAACACGGCGTCGTCATCCTGGCGGCGGGCGGCGCGGAGGCGGAAACGACCTCCTACGCCCACGGGAACAGCCCGCGCATCGTCACCCAGAAGGAATACGCCGAGCAACTCAACGAAAACACGCTGGACCCGGCGGCGCTCCGGACGGTGGTGATGATCCAGTGCGTGGACTCCCGCGAAGAACCCCGGAACTATTGCAGCCGCGTCTGCTGCACCGCGACGCTCAAAAATGCGCTGCACCTCCGGGCGCAAAACCCGGACACCCGAATCTTCGTCCTCTATCGGGACATGATGAGCTACGGCTTCACCGAAAGCTATTTCACCCAAGCCCGGAAGGCGGGGATCGTTTTCATCCCGTACACCCTGGACCGGAAACCGTCCGTGGAACCGGCCGAAAGCGGGGAAACCGTCCGCGTTTCGGCCTTCGAGCCGATCATCGGCCGGGACGTGGCCGTGGACGCCGATCTGGTGGTGCTGGCCACCGGCGTGGTGCCCCGGCTTTCCCGGGAGCTGGCCGACGCCTACGGCGCGACGGTGGATCCGGACGGCTTTTTCCAGGAGGCCGATTTCAAATGGCGGCCGGTGGATTCCCTCAAGGAAGGCGTCTTCGCCTGCGGGCTGGCGCTGGGGCCTCGGTCCATCCCGGAATCCATCGCCTCGGCCGAAGCTGCGGCCCAGCGGGGGCTGCGGATCATCGCGCGGGAGTCGATCCCGGCCGGGAAGGTGGTGGCCGGCGTCCACGCCAGCCTCTGCGCCCTCTGCGAGCGTTGCATCGAAACCTGTCCCTACGAGGCCCGCCGCATCGACGAGGAGACCGAGCGGGTCGTGGTGAATCCGGCCATGTGCCAGGGCTGCGGGGCCTGCGCCGCCGTCTGCCCCAACGGCGCGTCGTATCTGGAATCCTACCCGTTGGAGCAAATGCTGGAAATGATCGACGCGGCCGTGGCCTGATTTCGGAGCCCGAGTTTTCCGCGGTCTTTCGGCGATTTGCAAGAAATCGCTCCCCGGGAGCGACGAGTCGTACTCGTCGAATCGGGGCCTGCCTGGAATTGTGCCGGAATCGGGCGACGAGTACAACTCGTCGCTCCCGGGTAAGTCAAGCAAAGCGCCTTCAAACGGATCGTCACCAGGAAGGAAGGGGATCATGGAAACCATTTTCGTCGTTCCGACGGAACCGAAACCGCCCCCCGGGCCGGATTCCCTCGCGGCGGTCCGGGAGCGCGTTCGCCCCTGCATCCAATGCGGCACCTGCACCGCCTCGTGCCCCAACGCCTTCGCCATGGATCTTTCGCCGCGCCAGATGTGGCGGCTGGTGCTCATGGGCCAGGAGGCGGCCGTGCTGGAGAGCAAGACCTTCGCCCTTTGTTCCGCCTGCTACACCTGCACCCTGCGCTGTCCCCGGGGGCTGCCGCTGACGGAAGCCATCGGGGAACTCAAGCGGCTGGCGGCCCGCCGCGACATCCCCAAGCATCGGAGCGGCGTCCGTTTTTATCAAAGCTTCATGGAAAGCGTCCGCCGCCACGGCCGGGTGGACGAAATGGAGTTCATGAGCGTCTATTTCCTCCGGATGAGAAATCCGCTTTTGCCCCTCCGGTTCGCCGGGCTGGGCCTGCGGCTTTTGCGCAAAGGAAAGGTGGTCCCGTCCATCCCCCGGCCGGGGCGCGGCGAAAGCCCGCTGGAGCCGATTTTCCGGAAGGTGGAAGAAATGGAGGCCAGCGCATGAACTATCGCTACTATCCGGGCTGTTCCCTGGAGGGGACGGCCAAGGAATACGACATCTCCGTCCGGTCCACCCTGGCGGCGCTGGGGGTGGAAATCGCCGAGATTCCGGACTGGACCTGCTGCGGCGCGTCGGCCGCCGAGGCCACCGACGGCCTGCTTTCCCTGGCCCTGCCGGCGGTCAATCTGGCCCTCGCCGCAAAAATGGAGGAGAAGGGCGACGTGCTGGCTCCGTGCAGCGCCTGCTATCTCAACCTGAAAAAGGTCGAGAAGAAGATCGAAAAGGACGACGACCTGCGAAAGACCCTCGACACGATCCTGGCGGAAAAATCCCTGAAACTGCCAAAAAAGGTCCGGGTGCGCCATCTGCTGGACGTGCTGGCCAAGGACGTGGGGGCCGAGCGCATCCGGGGCGCGGTGAAATCGCCGCTGTCGGACTGGTCCATCGCCCCCTACTACGGCTGCCAGTGTCTGCGCCCCTATGTCGAGTTCGACGACCCGGAACGGCCGACCTCCATGGAGCCGCTCATCGAGGCGACCGGTGCCCGGATTCATCCCTGGGAGATGGGCGGCCAGTGCTGCGGCGCGGCCAACATGAACACCAAGCCCGAAGTCGCCGCCCAACTGGTCATCCGGATTCTCCGGGCCGCCCGGGGCGCCGACGTCATCGTTACGGTTTGCCCCATGTGCCAGATGAATTTGGAGGGCTACCAGGGCGCGTTGTCCCGCCAGGCGGGGCGGGAGCTGTCGATTCCGGTGCTGTATTTGCCGCAGTTGTTGGGGCTGGCCATGGGGCTGCCGGAATCGGATTTGAGACTTGGGTTGAATTTGTCGCCGGCGGGGACGTTGCCGAGGCGGTTGCGGGTGGCGTGATTGTCCGCGGCGGTCCGTGGGGCGGCGGCACGGGCGCACGGACCGACTTGGACTTGGCACGGACGCCACGGACGGCGGTGGCGGCGTTGCCGCCGCCCAAAACCAGACCGAAACCCAGCCGCCCCACGGCGGATGGCCTGAACCCAATAAAGGAGGCCCCGGATGGGTGAAGCCGCGATTCAGTTGGACCGGTACGAGAGCCGGTTCATGACCAAGGTGGCCGAAATGCTGCCCGAGGGCGGCAATTTGAACATGTGTCTGACCTGCGGGGCCTGCTGTTCGGGGTGTCCGGCCACGGGGCTGGAGGGCATGGATCCCCGGAAGTTCCTCCGCATGGCGGCGCTGGGGATGGACGAGGAGATCGCTTCGACGCCCTGGGTCTGGATGTGTACGCTCTGCCAGCGGTGCATCTACGTTTGTCCCATGAACATCGACATCCCGGCGCTGGTGTACGAGGCCCGGGCGAGCTGGCCCCGGGAGGAGCGGCCCAAGGGCATTCTGGGCTCCTGCGACATGGCCCTGCGCAACGAGAGTTGCAGCGCCATGGGCGCGTCGCCGGAGGATTTCCGGTTCGTGGTGGAGGATTTGCTGGAGGAGACCCGGGAGACCCAGCCGGGTTTCGAGGAATTGCAGGCGCCGGTGGACAAGCAGGGGGCCCACTTTTTTCTGAACCAGAACTCCCGCGAGCCGGTGACCGAGCCCGAGGAGATGGTGCCGCTGTGGAAGATTCTCCACCTGGTGGGGGCCGATTGGACCTACGGCAGCGCCGGCTGGGGCGGGGAGAACTACTGCATGTTCCTGGCCGACGACGAAAGCTGGCGGCACGTGGTGGAAACCACGGCCCGGAAGGCGGAGGATTTGGGGTGCAAGGTGTACCTCAACACCGAGTGAGGGCACGTCACCTATGCGGTCCGGGCCGGACTGCGAAAATTCAACATCGACCATTCCTTCGAGATCGCGAGCCTGTATCAATACTATGCCCGCTGGATTCGGGAGGGGAAGCTCAAGGTCAACAGCGACTGGAACCGGGACTTGAAGATCAAGTTCACCGCCCAGGACCCCTGCCAGATCGTGCGGAAAAGCTACGGGGATTCGGTTGCGGAGGATTTGAGATTTGTGGTAAAAACCCTGGTGGGGGAGGAGAACTTCATCGACATGGCCCCCAACCGGTCCAACAACTACTGCTGCGGCGGGGGCGGGGGCTTTCTCCAGTCCGGGTTCGTGGACGCCCGCCGCGCCTACGGTCAACTGAAGCTGGACCAGATTCTCGCCACCGGCGCGGACTACTGCATCGCCGCCTGCCACAACTGCCACGCCCAGATCCACGACCTCGCCGAGCACGGCGGCGCGCCGTACCACACGGTCCATCTCTGGACCCTGATCTGTCTCTCCCTGGGAATTTTGGGAGAAAACGAACGAACCTATCTCGGCCCCGACTTGGCCGAAGTGGGCCTGTGACGGGCCGGGGGAAGCGCGCTCCCGCCGCCGGGTTTCGGACGCGGCGGCGGGTCTGCCCGCGGGAGGGCCCAACGCCATGATCCGCTGGGTCCAAAACATTCGCTACAGCCTGGTGTCCAAGCTGATTTTGTCGGTGGGGGCCACGCTGCTCATCAGCATTTCCATCTGGGCCGGGTTCAACATCCGGATTCAAAAGGAAAAGCTCATGCAGCACATCCTCAAGGACACGGTACGGCTGTGCAACACGATCCAGCTCGGCACCCACTACGCCATGCTGCACAACTCCCGGGACGACATCAACCAGATCATCAACAATATCGCCCGGCAGAAGGAAATCCGGAACATCCGGGTCTACAACAAGCACGGCCAGATCAAATTCTCCAACCGAATGGCCGAGGTGGACCAGTTCACCAACATCAAGGCCGAGGCCTGCGACGTCTGCCACCAGACCGACCCGCCCCTCTCCCGGCTGGAAATGAGCCGGCGGACCCGGCTGTTCGAGGGGTTCAAGGGGGAACCGCTTCTCGGGATCATCACCTCCATTCAGAACGAGCCCGGCTGCGCGTCGGGGACCTGCCACGTCCACCGGCCGGACCAGACGGTGCTCGGCGCCATCGACGTGGTCTTTTCCCTGGACGAGACCTACCGGGACATCGAGCGGTTCGAGACCGGGGTCGTTTCCATGGCCATCATCGTCTTTCTGCTCACCTCCGCAACCATCGCCGGGCTCATGATGCGGGTCTTGAGCGATCCCATCGCCGATCTCATCAACGGGACCCAGGCCATCGCCCGGGGCAACTACCGGACCCGGATCAAGGTCGCCTCCGAGGACGAAATCGGCAAGCTGGCCCAGGCCGTGAACACCATGGCCGGAGAGATCGGCCGGCACCAGGAGGAGTTGCGGCGCAAGAAGGACGAGTACCAGAATCTGTTCGAGCATGTGCCCTGCGAGATTTCTGTGCAGGACACCGGCTTCCGGCTGCTGCGGTTCAACCGGAACTTCGCCCGGAAATTCAACCCGACGGTGGGGGATTTCTGCTATCATGCCTACAAGGGGCGGAACCGGAAATGCGAGGACTGCCCGCTGGAGAAGACCCTGCGGGACGGGGAGCCCCATTACGGCGAGGAGACCGGCGTCAACAAGTCGGGCGAGACGGTCCACTGGCTTCTGGTGACCGCGCCCATCCGCAACGCCCGGGGCGAGATCGAGGCGGCCGTCGAAATGAGCCTCGACATCACCAACACCCGGCTGCTGGAGAATCAGCTCCAGGCGTCCGAGCGGAAATACCGGACCATCTTCGACACCATTCCCAACGCGGTCTTCGTGCTGGACGCCCAAACGCTGGAAATTTTGGACTGCAACGAGAGCGTGGCGGCGGTCTACGGGTTTTCCCGGGAATCGCTGCTGCACAAAAATTTCCTGACGCTCTTCGCGGCCGACGAGCGGGAGCGATACGCCGGAGAGCTGCGGAGGCGGAGCGATCTGACCCAGGTGCGGCAGCGCCACGAAAGCGGCCGGACGCTGTTCGTGAACATCCGGGCGGCCCGGTCCGAGCACGAAGGCCACGCCGAGCTGCTGGTGACCGCCAGCGACATCACCCAGCGGCTGGAGACCGAGCAGCAGCTCATCCAGGCCAGCAAGATGGCGACCCTGGGCGAGATGGCGGCGGGCATCGCCCACGAACTTAATCAGCCCCTGTCGGTCATCAAGACCGCCAGCGGCTTCTTCATCCGGAAGATCAAAAGGGGCGAGCCCATCGATCCGGAAATCCAAAGCGAGCTGTCCACCGAGATCGACGAACACGTCAACCGGGCGTCCAACATCATCAACCACATGCGGGAGTTCGGCCGGAAATCCGACTTGAAGCCCGTTCCCGTCCGCATCGACCAGGTCATGGGGCGGGCCTTCGACCTGTTCAGCCAGCAGCTCAAGTTGCGGGGCATCACCGTGGCCTGGGAGATGGAGGAGGATCTCCCGGAGATTCTAGGGGACCCAGGCCGACTGGAGCAGGTCTTCATTAATCTCCTGATCAACGCCCGGGACGCCATCGAGGAGCGGTGGCAGGGGACCTCCGGAGCGGAAACCGGCGGCCGGGCGGAAGCGCCGGAGAAGCGGATCGACCTGCGGGGCCTTCTTCGGGACGACCGGGTGGTGGTGGAGGTGGAAGACACCGGCCCCGGCATTCCCGAGGGGCTGCGGGAGAAGATTTTCGAGCCCTTTTTCACCACCAAGGAGGTGGGCAAGGGAACCGGCCTCGGGCTGTCCATCAGCTACGGCATCGTGCGGGAGTGCAACGGGACCATCCAGGCCCGCGCCGGATCGCCGGGCGGGGCGTGCTTCGTGCTTTCCTTTCCGGCGCATGAGATGGAAGCGGACGTGGACATCGAATACGGAGACGAAGGGATGACAATCACGGCTTGATCCGGGCGGCGCGCGGCCGCCTTTTCCCAAGGGTCCGTCGGCGCATTGCGGATTCCTCGCCGTTTCGAACCGGGACCGGGATCGCCGGCCCGGCGAAGCGTTTTCCGCGGGCGTCCGATGGGCGGCAAGGTCCGGGTGGGATATGGAGGAACAATTTGTCCGATACGGCGAACTGGGCCGGATTTTCGATTTTCTGTGCCTGGGGGTGCTGATCCTCACGCCGGACCGGCGCGTCGCCGCCATGAACGCGTCCGCCGAAATGCTCAGCGGACACCGCGAGGCCGATCTCCTGGGGAAGTTCTGCTACCTGCATTTCAAGGACTACCTCTGCGGCGGCGTTTGCAAGTACCTCGAAACCAGGCAGGAACTGCGGCGAGCCGTGGTCCGCGCGGTGGAGATGTACGACGAAAACCGGGGCCGCTCCTCCCTGACCAAGATCGAGGCCCCGCTCCACGACGCCAAGGGCGAGATCGTCGGCTGCATCGAAATCTTCCAGGACCAGACCGCCTTCCGCAGCCTGATCCAGCGCATCCGCTTCGAAGACACCAAGCTCAAGGTGATTCTGGACAACCTGGACCTGGGCGTCCTCACGGCCGACCGGAGCCACCACATCACTTTTTTCAACAAGATGGCCGAAACCATCACCGGCTTTTCCCGGGCCGATCTGCTGGGCAAGCCGGCGAGCCAGGTCTTCGACGCCGATTTGGTGAACGAATTGCTGGAAGCCCGGAACAACCGGCGCCAGGAGGGGTTCCGCCGCCGCCTGGAGACCATGGTCCGGACCGCTTCGGGCCAGGGGCTGCCGGCCGGCCTGCAGTACATGTCCATGAAAAACGAGAGCGGCCGGTTCGTGGGCGGTTTGCTCACCTTCACCGATCTTTCCCTCCGCCGGCGGTTCGATCAGGTGCTCCGGGACCGATACACCTACCACGACATGGTGGGCAAGGACCCGGCCATGCGCCAGCTTTTCGACATCATCCCGGTGGTGGCCGCCAACAACGCAACCGTGCTCATCAACGGCGACACCGGCACCGGCAAGGACCTGCTGGCCCGAATCATCCACAACGTGAGCCCCCGGGCGAAGCGGCCCTTCGTCAAGGTCAACTGTGCCTCGTTGCCGGACAACCTGCTGGAATCGGAGCTGTTCGGCTACGTGAAGGGCGCATTCACCGGCGCGGACAAGAACAAGTCCGGCCGGTTTGCCGAAGCCGACGGCGGCTCCATCTTTCTGGACGAAATCGGCGACATGCCGCTGGCCCTCCAGGCCAAGCTGCTGCGGGTGCTGGAGGACAAGGAATTTTATCCCCTGGGCAGCGAACACACCACCAAAGTGGACGTGCGGATCATTTCCGCCACCAATCAAAATCTGGAAAAATTGGTGCGGGAAAAGCGGTTTCGGGAGGATCTGTTCTACCGGATCAAGGTGTTGCACCTGGAGCTGCCGCCCCTGCGGGAGCGCAAGGGCGACCTGCCGTTGCTGATCCCCCACATCCTGAAGCGGGTGGCGCTCCACAACGATTTGTCCGCGCCGCGGGTCTCTCCGGCGGCCATGGAGCTGCTGCTGAATTACGACTACCCCGGCAACGTCCGGGAGCTGGAAAACACCTTGGAGCATTGCCTGATCATCTGCCGGGGCGGCGAAATCGAGCCCTGCCATTTTCCGGTCTCCATCCGCAAGCGGGCCCAGGCCCGCCGCCGGAACGGGGAGGAGAGCCCGGAGGCCGACGCGGAGACCGGCGAGCGTGCGGCCATCATCCGGACCCTGCAGGAATGCGAAGGCAACAAGACGCTGACCGCTCGGGCCTTGCACATGGACCGCACCACCCTGTGGCGGAAGATGAAGAAATACGAAATCGACGACGAAGTTCTCGATATCGAGGGCGGGCCGTCGTCCCAAACCGGCGGGGGGGAGCCATGAACGAAAACATTCTGCTGGTGGACGACGAGCCGGGCATCCGGAAGGTGCTGCGCATTTCTCTGTCGGAGATGGGCTACGCGGTCTCCACCGCCGAGAACGGCGAGGATGCCCTGGCGCGGTTCCGCGAGACCGCGCCGGAGATCGTGGTCACCGACATCAAAATGCCGGGCATGGACGGCATTCGCCTGCTGCGGGAGATCAAGCGGGAAAACCCGGAAACCGAGGTCATCGTCATCACCGGACACGGCGACATGGAGTTGGCCATCCGCAGCCTGAAAAACGAGGCCACCGATTTCATCACCAAGCCCATCGACGACACCGAGCTGGAAACCGCGTTGCGCAAGGCCCGGAACAACCTGCTGATTCGCCGGAAGCTCCGGGACTACACCGAAACCCTGGAGCACCTGGTGCAGACCAAGACCGAGCGGCTGGTTTCCCTGGAGGCGCACCAGGAGGACGAAGAGGCCGGGGATTCTTCCGCCGAGTTGTACCGGGATTTTTTCGAGGGGATTCCCGGTTACGTGACCGTGGTGGACCGGAACTGGACCATCCGGGCCGCCAACCGGCGTTTCCGGGAGGATTTCGCCCTGGACGAGTCCGAAGACGATATGGCCTGCTATCGGCTCCTGAAGCACGGCGACGCCCCCTGCGAGGATTGCCCGGCGGCCAAGACCTTCCAGAGCGGGAAATCCAGCCAGGCCGAGTTGGAAATCCGGGACCGGGAAGGCCAAAAGCGGAAGGTGATGGCCTGGACCAGCCCGCTGACCGGCAGCGACGGCGCCGCGGAGCGGGTCATGGTGATGGCCACCGACATCGGCCGGATTCTGGATCTCAAGGACCACCTCTCCTCTCTGGGGCTCATGGTCGGCTCCATCTCCCACGGAATCAAGGGCTTGCTCACCGGGCTGGACGGAGGGGTTTATCTGCTGGATTCCGGCGTCTCCCGGGACGACAAGGAGCGGGTGACCGAGGGGCTCCAGATGGTCAAGCTCATGTCCGGGAAGATCAAGAACATGGTGCTGGACATTCTCTACTACACCAAGGAGCGGGAACTGAAATTCGCGCCGGCGAACGTGGGGAATTTCGCCGCCGAGGTGGCCGAAAGCCTTCGGCCCAAAATGGAGCAACAGGGCATCGCCCTGGTTCCGGAGATCGACGGCGCGCTCTCCCAAATCGAATGCGCCCTGGACGGCGAACAGCTTCGGGTGGCTTTGGTCAATATCCTGGAAAACGCCATGGACGCCTGCGCCGAGAACAGCTCCCAGACCGCGCCCAAGGTGACCTTCCGGGCCGGGATCCAGGACGGAGAGATCGTCTTCGAGATCGCCGACAACGGGGTGGGCATGGACGAGGCGACCCGGAAGAAAGTGTTCGAACTGTTTTTTTCCTCCAAGGCCAGCCGGGGAACCGGGATCGGGTTGTTCGTCACGCAGAAAATCGTTTCCCAGCACGGGGGGCGGATCGCCGTGGAATCCGAGTCGGGGCGTGGCACGACCTTTTCCGTGCGGATTCCCCTACGGAAAGAGGCGGTTAATCCGTCCAACGAAAATGAATTGTGATAAATTCCCCGAAAAAAATCTTCACTGGATGATTGACATTCGGCCGGTCTCGCTCTATCACTTTTACCAGCGTCTCAGAATTTGCTCTCGCCACATCATTGAATGTTTTTCCCGAAATCGGGAATGTCTGCAACACGCTTTCTTCTCAACGGCAAAGGACATTTGTCCGGCTGTTTCGTCCGAAAGGACACATCCCAACCGGCAGTATGGATCACCCATCCGTTCCATTCTTTCTTCCGCGGTTGTCTGATCCGTTTCCCGATTCCATTTGATTGAACCTTCGAGGCGATTCCAGGGAATTCCCTTCGAAGGGTTTCCTGCCGCTTTCGCGGTCGGGTCGCGGCGGTCCCGATTCCGCCGAAATTCCCCCTGGGAACCCGCGGTTCCAACCCCATCCCCAAGTGGAGGCCTCCCCCCATGGCCATCACCCCCATGCTGGACGAATGGGAAGTTCCCCGCATTGAACGAATTTCCGCCCTGGAACAGCGGCGCCTCGCCACGCTGACCGTGCCGGGACTGGCCGGGGACCTGCACCAGGACTTGGGCACGGCCGGGATCGCCGTGGAAATCGTGGGGACGTTGCACTCCGAAGAGCTTCGCGACGAATTTTTCACGACGGTCCGCGAAAAATTCCAGGCCGGGGAGCCGGTGGGCTTCGTGGCGGACATCGTGACGGCCACGGAGCTGGAACGGGTGCTCGTCGCCGACCTGGATTTCCGGGAGACCAACGACTACGCCGACCGGGTCCGGTACCGGATCGTGCTGCGGCAATACGTGGAGCCGCCCGCGCCGGAGCCGGGATTCGACGACCTGGGCGCGGACCTGGGGCTGGACGCGGAATTGGACGGTTTGGCCGATCTGGCCCTGGACGGCTTCGAGCTGCCCGGCCTGCTGGTGGACGTGCCCACCCTGGGCGATCCCGCGGCGCCGATCCTGCCCGCCCTGGACGGCGTCTCCGCCGCCACCGACGCCATTCCCGATTTGCTGGGCGAACTGACGGGGATTTTCGACTGATGGCGCTCCTCGACCGCATTTCCGGTGGATTCTCCTTCGACCTGGGCGACCTGGAAAGCGCCTTCTCCGGCGTTTCCGCCGACGCGCCGGCCCTCGACGTGGAATCCCTCTCGGGCGCGGCCGGGCCGCTCGGCGCCCTGGACCTCGGCCCCGTGACCGACGCCGTGAACGCCGTCTCCGGACAAGGACTCGCGGGCCTCGGGGAACTGGCCGATCCGGCCGGCTTCCTCGCGCCGCTGACCGGCGTGATCGAAGAGGCCGAAACCTTCCTCGCCGGCAACCCCGCCGAACTTCTCACCCGCCTGCGAGAGCGGTTCGACACCGGCGAGGGCCCGCCCGATTTGAGCGACATCGCCGCGACCCTGGGCGGCGCGGCGGGAATTTTGGAGGACGACACCCTCGGCGCGGCGGCCCGATTGGCCGAATCCCTCTCCGGCGGGGCGCTGGATTTGACCGGCCCCATTGCCGGCGTTACCCAAAAGGGCGAGGCGCTCACGCGAATTCTCGCCGCCACCGGCGGGCTCATGGCGGTCTGGAGCCGCGTGAACCACATCGCGGAAACCGGCCGGCGCATGGCGGGCCTGCTTCCGCCCGGCGAGTTAAACCGCCTCCGCGATCAGCTAACCGCCTGGTTCGACAACACCGATCTGACCGACCGGATCGCCGCCGCCGATCCGGACGATCCCGAAGCGGTTCGGGCCATCGGGGCGCTGGTGGGCGAATACATCGGGGCGCTCAACGAATTCCATCGCCTGATCCAGCGGGGCCTCGGCTTCGGCGAAGCGGCCCTGACCCACGCCGACCTGCCCGGCGCGCTCCAACGAATCGCCGACGCCCTCCAGCTTCTCTCCGAACACCAGGTTCCCGATCCCATCCGCGAATTTTCCATCTCCCTCCAAACCTGGATCGACGAACGGCTTCCCGCCGACTGGTCCGGGATCGATTCCCCGGTGGAGACGCTGACCGACCGGATGGCCGCCGAAATCGCCGGGCTGATCGCGGCGGTGGAGGAGTTCGACGCCTCGGCCGTCACCCGCCCCGTTTCCGACGCCATCGGGACGGTGACCGGGCTCGTCGGCGAGATCAACCAGGCCCTGGACGCCGTGGCCAACGCGGTGCAAAGCGGCATGGGCGCGATGCGCGATTTGGTGGAAAGCCTGAATCTCCAGCGGGTGGCCGAGGCGGTGCGGTCCGCCATCCGGCCCATCTCCGACGCCATCGAGCGGCTGGACGCCCTGCTGACCGATTCCCTGGCCGCCATCGAAACCGCCATGACCGCCGCCACCGACGCCATCCACACCGCCAAGGCCGCCGTGGAATCCGGCGCGGCGACCCTCCAGACGGCCTTCGACACCGCCGCGAGCGAGATTGACGCCGTGCTGGAAAAGCTGCCCCAGATTATGAGCAACGTGGCAGGCGGCATCAACGAAGTGGTCCAAGCCCTCCAAAAAATCCAGCTCGATCCCTATTTCGACGCCGCCATCGACGTGATGGACACCGCCGCCGCGGCCATCGACGCCGTACCACTGGACATCCTGCCCGACGACGTGGAGGCCGATCTCCAGGAGGCGGTGCAACCGGTCAAGGCCATCGACTTCGACGCCGACGTGCGGCAGGTGCTCACCGACAAGCTGGACGAAATCCTGGTTCGGATGGACACCGACATCCTGGCCGAAGTGGACGCCAAGTACCAGGAACTGATCGGGTTTCTGCAAGACAACGACCCCCGGGAACCGCTGGCGGAACTGGAAGCCCAAACCTTCGATCCCATTCTGGAAGCCATCGCCGCCATCGACCCCGACGAAATCCTGCGGCCGGTCACCGAAATTCTGGACGAAGCCAAGGCCGCCGTGGCCCGGCTCGACCTCCGGGCCGCCGTCCTGGACGACATCGACGGGGCCTTCGACGAAATTCTGACCCACTACGACTCCCTCGATCCGGAGTCGTTGCTGGCCCCCATCGCCGACCGGGTGGACGCCGTGCGGAACGATCTCAAGGAAGTTTCCAAGATCGACGACTGGGCGGATCATCTGGATTCCGTGGCCGCCGAACTGACCGGCCTGCTGGACCGGATCGATCTGGAGAAATGGATTCCCAAGCTGGAGGCGGAATTCGACACGGTGTTGCTGAGCCTTCGCGCCGGATCGGGCGCGGGCGGAACCGCCGCGCTGGGAAACATCCTTTCCGCCCTGACCGGGCCGGGCGTCCGGGTGTCGGCCTTCGAGGAAATCCATGGCTGGATCGGCGGGGAAAACGGGGCGGAACGGGTTCGGACCCTGCTGGCCCCGGCGGTGGAACAACTGGACGGCGTCCGGACGGTGCTGGACGACCTCGGCCTGGAAGACACCGTGGCCCGGGCCTCCGGCTGGCACCGCTCCCTGACCGCCGCCGTGAACGCCCACGACGGAACGCTTCTCCACCAAACCCTCGCCCCGCTCCTGGCCAACCACGCCCCCCAGACCCTCTTCGGCCCGGCCCTCAGCTACGGCGACCGGTACGCCGCCGCGCTCTCGGACCGGATCGGCGAACTTCAATCCATCGCCGGTTCCGGCTTCAGCCAGATCACCACCGTGTCCCGGGCGCTCTGGGACGGCCTGCGCCCGCTGGCCATGGTCCAGCAACGATTCGCCGATCTGCTCCGCCGTTTCGGAGTCGATCCGGCCAATCTTTCCCTGATGGAAATCATCGCCGCCGTCTTCGCCCATTTGCGGCCCTCCGATTTGTTGGGACCGTTGGAACCCTTGATCGCGGCGGTGAAAACCAAATTTTCCGAAGTGGTGGACACCGGCCTGGTCGCGCCGGTGAAGGAAGGAATTGCCGAACTCCAAGCCCTGGTGGACGCCATCGACATCGGAATCATCACCGACGAGCTGAAGGCGGTCCACACGGCCCTCCGGGACCAGATCACCGCCCTGCGCCCCAGCGGACTGCTGGAAGAACCGCTGACCGCCTTCGAAGATTTGCAGGCCACCGTCGCCGACTACGATCCCCTGGCCCCGGTGCGGGCGGTCATCGACACCTTCAAGGATTCGGTGGCAGTGCTCGAATCCCTGCGGCCCACCGTCCTGCTGGAATCCCTGATCCAGACCTACGAACGCATTCTCGACGCCGCCGGAGACCTCAACGTCCGCGAACTCCTCGCCCCGATCCTGGAGGAACTCGCCGTCATCGCCGAGCAATTGGACGACGGGCTGGAGCGAACCGGGGAATCGTTTGAAGGGTTGCAGGGGGTGTTGCCATGATCGGAAATATCGCGGGAGCCCCCCATGTCCCTTAACCGCCTCCAAACCGCCATCGCCGATTTTCTGCTGCCCCGCTTGGACAATCCCGCCATGGATTCCATCGGTGGCGGGGTGCCGCGACGGCCCAACGATCTGCCGGCCATCGTGATTTCCATGGAAGCGGTCGAGGTGTCCGGCGGGGGATTGGGCGGCCATGGAACCGGGGAGCGAACCGGGGCGTTGGAGGTCCGGTCGGACATCGACCTGTCCGATCCGGTGCTTCGCTTTCCCGGTGGCACGCCCGACAATATAATCGAGCTGCTTTCCCCGGACCGGCGGGTGCTGACCCTGCCCCACGGCGGGCTGGTGGCCACCGACGGCAACCCGAACACGCCGATCACCGGGGCGGACATTGCGGTGGAGCGCAA
>JBKHDD010000065.1:0-22902 GCA_046541515.1 Desulfococcaceae bacterium | reverse complement strand
GACAAAGAAAACCGAATGCGGGGAATTCTTGCGGAGCAGTGGGTGCTCAAGGATGGGTTGACCAAGGAAGAAAAGGGTACGTATCAAAATTTTATCGAAGACCAGCAATACCGTCTTCAATCCGAACTCCAAGCCGAATTTCTGGCTTCCCTGAAAGAGAAAAACTTCGTCCTGCCTCAGAGTTTCAGCGGGAAGTCGGGAACTATTGAAAATGTTTGCCTCGGCTTGTTCGAGGAAACCTATCCAAAAATCGTCGGTTTTCCGTTTGACGGCTTCCACACGCTCAGAGGAGGGGCAGTCAAGGATTGCCGGCAGATAACGGTTGAACTTTTCAAGGGTGGCTTGGATCACGAATGGCTCACAACTCGACCGCCACAGCTCCAAAACCGCACTAAGGCCGTCTTAATACAGGAATGGGAAGCCATCGACCACGATAGCGGAAGGATTGCCTGGTACCCCAAAAACGAAGTATTGGAGCAGCTCACGGCAGAATTCGAGAAAGAGTTAAAACAAAAAGAATCGCTGAATCTCGGGGCAATTGCGAAAAGACTCATCGCGCCCCCTTTTGGGATGAACACGGCTTCGGCGGGCTTGTTCTTGGGCGTTTTTTTCGCACCCAGGATCGGCTCCATGGCCATTACGCAAAATGGAGAAAATATTTCCTGGTCGAACTGGTTAAAGGCCGCCCTTCCTCGAAACCTCTTCGACCTGAAAATTCTCGAAAAAACCGACGTAGAGCAGGTTGACACCAACGAATGGGAACAATTATTGGAACGGTGGGAAGCCGCGACGGAACACAACCGTCGAGCCGCCTTTTTGGATGAAGCCGCAGATTTGGCCCGGCGAACGCCTTTGTCATCCGACGTTCTCATGGAAAAGGCGAAAAACTTGCGCGAGAAAGCCCAAGCCTCCCAAAGGATTCTTAAGGATTTTGATACATTTGTTGATAGCAAATTAAAATCTCTTCATTTCGCAACTGAAAAGGAAAATATTGAAACCATAAGCTTTATTGGGAGAGATGCGTCCAAAAAGCTGAAACAGATGGAGTCCGAGGTTGGCGCATGGACGGAAGATCAGATTGATGACGTGGACCGATTGTTAAAAAGTGCCGAGGTCGCCATTGCCCGGAAATTCGATGAATGGCTCAAAAACCAAAGCTGCATTTCCTATCCAAAAGTTCCTGACTTTCGGGATTTGCTGATCAAACGGGTCGGCGGCAATTTAAAGCAGCTTGGCATGAACGACTTGGCCCGGCAAGCCGAGGAAAAGGCATTGAAAGTTATTGCCAACATGGAAGAGCGACAGAAGGTCTTCTATTCCGTCCAAGAGGCGGAGAACTTTCTTGTTGGCAAAGTTATATCGGAAAGAACAAAAAAATCCGATCTTAGGGATTGGATTGATGGTTGTAAAAGACACGAAAACAATTTGGAGACGGCCCGAAGAATCATCGACGTTCCCGAAATCGACCGTACCATAGAAAAAATTCAAAACTTTAGAGCAGATTGTGGAAGACAAAGAGCGCTTCATCAGGATCGGATGGACGCGTTCTTTGGGCGAAAATTTCAATCCATTCAGGACATTCAAGAAGCCCGCGAGGAAGTTCGGACTCTGATGGAAATTTTTACTGGTTCCTCCTTCGAAATTGAAGAGTTGGAAACCATGCAAAAACGCCTCGAAGCGGTGGAACGGGATTTCGCCGCCTTGGACGACCTTTCCAAACCCGATTCTGAAATACGGGCCATTTTTGACGAACGGATGGAAACCGCCCGGGCATGGGAGGAAGAAGACGAGCAAGACTGGCCCCAAATTTATGAAAACATGTTCCACCATGTCATTAAAAAACGTGAAGACCTTTCCAAAGACTGGCTGGACGGCGTCCTAACCTCCCCCAAAGAGATCGCGGGGATGAACGCCGAGAAATGCCAACGCCTCCAATCCCGGCTGGAAGCGGCGCCCATTTACCTCACCGAAGCCGACCGGAAAAACATAGACGAAATGAAAACCGCCATCCAAAAGCGGTTCGAGGATTTGAAGGTGGAAGGGCTCTTGGCCCAATTCCGCCGGCTTCCCCAGAATCTCCGAAGGGAGTTTTTCGAAATCATATCGGCGGAGGTCGGATAGCACTTTTCTTTTCCGCCGCTTCAAGATGAAACGCGGCTTGGTCGCACATCCAGTGGCCTTTGGCCAAACCTGAAAGCCGACAGCGGGGAGGCCCGTATGCGCGTTCCACGCCCGCAGTCCATGAGGACCTGGCTGGACCGCCAAGCGGCACGCCGACCCGCTTCATCAGGCGGGAAAAGAAAGCTATGGCGATTCCATTTCACCCCGAAGGGCGCGAACTTCTTCTCTCGCCTCGGAAACCGTTCGCGGTCCCAACCGAACCGGAACCCCATTCGCCATCAGGATTTCCTTCATCCGCGCCCAACTGACCCCGGCCAGATTGGCGGCTTTCCCGAGGGAAATTTCCCCCCCAGGCGATACCGCTGGATGATTACCTCAAGCGAACGGGTATGGGGCAATTTTTTTACCAGCAAAAGCTTCACGAATCGATCCCCAGCCAGAATTCATCCGGCAACGGCGCGTCAAAATCCTCGCTCATCCGGATTTTCCCGCGAAATTGCCCAAATTTCCGGACGGATTGAGTCTTTTGGGCGGGCGAACCTCCGGCCTCTTCGTCGAACAGAATCACCACCTCCACCGACGCCGCACGGACCTCTTCGGGGAGTTTGACGTGAATCTCGCGGTTGGGATCGACCATCGCCTCGGTTTTGATCGCCTTCATGGAAATCGTCCCCTTAAATTTATGACGGTTCGGTTTTCCGTCGAGGAAACCGGCATGCGCCTTGTCATTAGCGAAGCATTCCTCGTATAGTATCTCATCCTCCGACCCCGGGGCAACCCTTGCTCCCGTTTCGCCGATTTATTCCCACATCCTTTTCAACACGGCATCCAGGGCGTTATCTGGCCGTTCTCCGCAAATGCAATCCCAATCATTTCCGCACGGAAGACCGTGTGCCACGAGGCGAGGCAATATGAAGGAGAAATACGATTTCAAGGGCGGCCGGCGAGGCGCGGCACTCCCCGCCGGGGAAAGCAAAGAAAGAATCACCATCCGGCTGGACCGGGACATCCTGGAATGGTTCCGAAGCCAAGTCGAGGAACGGGGCGGCGGGAACTACCAAACCATGATCAACCAAGCCCTCCGCGAACACATCGCCCGGGAGGACCGGCCATTGGAGGACGTCATTCGGAAATTGGTCCGGGAGGAGCTGCAGAACGTCCGGACACCGGGACGCGACGAGTGCAACTCGTCGCTCCCGGCAAGGAACGGAAACCGCCGAATCAAAGGATTTCCGGAAAGAATGGCTGGCGGAAGCCAAAGAACGGGCCGAGGAATTGGACCGCGGGGATGTGGCGCCCGTTCCGGCGGAAGACGTGTTTCGGAAGGCCCGGGCGCTGCTTCGATGAAGCCGGAATTTTTCAGATTCGAGCGCCAGGAATCCCAATTCTGGTGGCCGCGTCTCGAAAACGGAAACTCGGCGACGGGCAGGATCGGCTGAACTGGGCCGTTTGGCCAATTTCCGGCGAAGGCAATTCGGAAAACAGTGATTTCCGAATTTGCCGGGAACCGAGGAGGCCGAGCCGTGTAGAGTGGGCGCGGCTTTTTGTGCCCATCAATTTCCCATTCGGACGGGCGCCAAATATTATGCAATCGGCCAAATGCCGGTCAACGCTTCGCTGCGCCGGCCGATTCCCCCCGCTTCCCGGCCTGAATTACCAAAAGGTTTTCAAACCAAAATCTCGCCGATATGGTTCCATTTTATCGTCCTTGGAAATCAGAACAAGGTCTTCCCGAATCGCCTGCCAGATGATCAGCCGGTCGAACGGATCTTTGTGCTCGGTGCGGGGAAGTTGGTGAAAGGTCGTTACCAGCCCGACCGATAGCGGCAGGGTTTCAATTCCGCATTCCCTTTCCGCGATCGACGGAAGGTCTTCCGGCGCCACCCCCTGGAGGTCCAGTTTCCCGATCCCGAATTTCAGGGAAATTTCCCAGAAATTGGTAACGCTTGCAAAAATATCGAGGGAATCGTCCAAGAGAATTTCCTTGGCGGCGGCGGAAAGCCGAGTATCGTCAAAAAGGGTCCAAAGGAGGGCATGGGTATCCAGCAGATAGCTCATGAGGACAGAAATTCCTCGTCGTCCATTTTGAAATCGTCCCGAATCACGCAGCGGGCCTTCCCCTTTAAGGGCGCCAGTCGTCTTTTGGGCTTGTCCCCGCCGGATTCGTTGAGGGAAAGAACGAACACCCGTTTTTCCGCATTTTTCTTCTCGCAAATTTCCACGTCGGCATCCGTTTGAAGGATGTCAATCAGCCTGCGACGCGTCGGGTCGGTGACGAAAGGCATAATCGCCTCCCTGGGAAAAATGGATAAAGAGCGCAAATCAAGGAATGGTTTGCCTTCCCATGGTACGGCTTCCGGAAAAAATTGGCAAGCGGCGGGCATCAAAAGCAAAAACCCCGGCGGTCCCCCTATGCGGAAAAATATGATTTCAAGGCAGGCCGGCGAGGCGCGGCGCTCCCCGCCGGTGAAACCAAGGAAAGAATCACCATCCGCCTGGACCGGGACATCCTGGAATGGTTCCGAAGCCAAGTCGAGGAACGGGGCGGCGGGAACTACCAGACCATGATCAACCAGGCCCTCCGCGAACACATCGCCCGGGAGGACGGGCCGCTGGAGGACGTCGTCCGGAAAGTGGTCCGGGAGGAGCTGCAAAACGTCCGGACCTCCTGAGGCGACGAGTCCAACTCGTCGCACCCAGATGGCATTGCTTCCCGGAAGCAACGAGTTGTACTCGTTGCAGCTTTCCTGCGTTCCAACATGACGCGACAAGTAAAACTTGTCGCTCCCAGGAGGCCCCTGGGAGCGACGAGTTGGACTCGTTGCAGCTTTACGTGTGTTCCAACTTGACGCGACGAGTGCAACTCGTCGCTCCCGGGCGCAACACTCCCCGGCCCTCGCACGCCGAGAATATCGCGGGGTTTTTCGCCGGAAAGACTTGGCGGAAACATGAAAGCAGCCGATCAGGCATTCTCCCCCCGTTTTCGACATCCTCCCACCACTTTTCCGCGTCTTCCAGGCTTTCGAAATCGAAAATGGATTCGCCGAAACGATCCAGAACCTCCACCCCGGACTCGTTCAGCCGTCGTTCCAGCGCCGGAGAAAGGTTGCCGAACCGCTTTTTCAACTGTTTCCAAATGAGTTCGGTCCGGCCGATGCCTTCCAGCCGTCCTTCCTGGCGCAACCGTTTCGCGATGGTCATTGCCGCCTCCCTTGCGTTTTCGTTCCCCAGCGCGTCGAGGCCCCGGTCGATGTTCTCGCCCAAATCGTCCTCCCGGACGCTGCTTCGATGAAGCCCGAATTTCACCCCGCCGGCCCCGGCGCCCTCACCCCTCCCGCGCCGCGTAGGTCTCCTCCCCCGCCTCCCAAATGCGATAGCGCAGCTCGTATCCTTCGGGCGCGTAGACCACCACCGGCAGGCGGCTGTTGTAGCGGATCAGCAACGGCGGGCCGGAGACGAAGCGCTCCACCGGTTCCGCCCCTTCGGGCGCCGCCATCATCGTGCCGGCGGCGTGACCCGGGCCGGTCACCTCGTAGTAGGCGTATCCCCAGCCTTCCAAATTCCGCTCCTCGATCCGGCTGGTCAACCGATAGGTGTTCACCCCGTCGGTTTCCATGGTCCGCCCGGCGATCAGCTCCACCCGATAATTTCGGGTCTCGTCCACGCCTTTTTCCGGCAGCGCGATCACGAACCGGTTTGTCCCCGCCTCCGCCGGCGGAAACGCCTCCGCACCTCGGCTTTCGGCAAAGGCCAACCCGGGAAACAGAAAAATCGTCGCCAAAATTCCCCAAAACCCATTTTTCATCGTTTTTCTCATGGAGACCATAGGCAACGCCGCCTTTCCACAGGCCAAAATTTTGAGCCGTCGAACGACGGTGCGCCCCTTCCGCCGGAAGGCCAATCTTCGCCAAAGACACGGGAAAGAGGACGAACCGCCGGGTTTTTACCGAAATAAAAAATTAAGGCAATCTTAACCCAGCGCAAACCGGATCCAAGAAAAAAACAACGCCCCCCTGCCCGGCGGGCGCAGGGGGGCGCGAAAGTTTCGGCGCCGGTATGTTGGCGAACCGCCTTATTCCAGGTCCCGCCACAGCTCCATATCTTGAATGGCTTGCATAAATTCGGTTCTGGCCGCCTCGTCCCGGGCGACAAGGGCGATGATTTCTTCGTATCGTTCCATGGCGAGGCCGGTATCCCTGACGGCGGATCCAATTTTCCTTTCCGTTCGCTCCCGCAATTCGTCGTCCTCGCCTTCGGCCTCGGCCTCCCGCAAGGACTGCCGAAGGTTTCTTTGCGCCTCCACCACCTCCACATGCGCCTTGGCCGCAAGGCGCATGTCTTCCTCGGAAATTCCCTGACGAAGGTCCGTTCCCGGCCTTTCGTCGGCCGGGCTCGGATACACCTGGTTGATCTCGGGGTCCTCCGAAGACGTTTGGCCCGGCGGGTCGGCATCGCCGCAGGACACGGCAAACATCGTTGCCGCGACGGCGACGATCGACGCCAGAAAAGAAATATGCATCTTCATCACGGCATGCCTCCTCAAAAAAAGTCTCCGCCGGACGTTATCGGAACGTCCGGCGGAGACGATCGGAGCGGTTGTCGAAAACCGGATTAATCCTTGCGAAGACTAAAGCGAGGATTCAAACTCTTCGCGCAACTCCTCGTCGGTGCGGACGGCGTTGATGACCTGATTGTAGGTCTGAACGTCAAGCCCGACTTCCTGGATGGACCGAATCATTTTCGCCTCGGCGTCCCGCTGCATCTGCATGCGTTCCTCCTGATCCCCGGCGTCCTGAATGTCCTCCTGAAGCTCCTGGTTGATGTCCCCGATCCGCTTATAGGCCTGGGCGGCCTTTCGGACTTCTTGCGACTCGACGGCCGGTTCCTCGGCCGCGCCCGGCGTTTCTCCCCATTCGCTCTGGTCGCTCTGGGCCGCCGCGGGCGCGGAGAACAGCAGACCGATCGCCAGCAGGACCGCCGTGGCGGCGGAAATCATCGTCTTGTTCATGTTCATTCTCCTTTCCTTGGGTTGGAATACGAAAAACCGGGCCGTTTCGCCCGTTGGCCAGTTACGTTTGCAGTCGCCATGCCGGAAATGAATTCCGGAGGTTTTTTTCTTTTTAAATTGTCGATTTTAATGCATAAAAAATCATGTTTGTCGGTTCGAAAAACGGTTGCGCGGCGCCGATTTTTGTTGTACCGTAACAATTCATGTGCTTTTTTAGAACACTTTCCCGGGACACCCGGACCCTTTCCGGCGTTGCTCCGAGGGAAAATTTCAGCGGGGGGCGCGATGCGTTTGATTTCCCTTTTCCGTCCGATGGATGTCCGGACGGCCCTTTTTGTCCACGTGGCGATTCCCATGATGCTGGTGCTGGGCGTCGGCGGTTTCCTGCTGCTGAGCGCGCTGGAAAAGGATGTGGAAGCGCAGATGCAAAAGGATTTGGAGCTGGTCGCGCGGGCGGTTCGATTGCCGCTGACCCACGCCATGGAGAGGGATCGAACCGGCAGCATGATGCAAACGCTGGCTTCGGTTTTTTCCATCGGTAGGGTGTACGGCGCCCAGATCTTCGACCGGGATGGGAAAAAAATCGCCGCCCTGGGCGCCGACGAACCCCGTCCCGACGCCAAACGAATGATCGAGATGGCCGAGAAGGGGGAGCGGCGCGGGGAATATGGCCGCGTGGCGGGGGAAAACGTCTTTTCCTACTTCGTCCCGCTCAACGACTCGGGCGGTCGGATCATGGGGCTGCTGCAATTGACCCGGCAAGGCCGAGAGTTCACCGAAAACCTGACGGAGATTCGCCGAAAGGGCATCGGGGGAATGCTGTTTCTCATGCTTCTGCTTTCCGGAATGGTCTTCGCCGGCCATCATCGGGCGATGGGGACCCACTTCAATCGGCTGGCGGCCAGCATGGGGCGGATCGCGGCGGGCGAGGCCCGCCACCGGTTTTCCGTCGGCGGCCCCCGCGAGGTGGCCGAGCTGGGCGTGCGCTTCAACCGCATGATGGACAGTCTCGCGGACGCGGAGGAAACCCTGGCCCGGAATCGGCACTTCCAAAAAGCGTTGGAAGAAGAGCTGCGGCAGTCCGAAAAGCTGGCGGCCCTGGGACGGCTGGCCGCGGGCACCGCCCACGAACTGGGCGCCCCGCTCAGCGTCATCACCGGAAAAGCCCAACGGGCGCTTCGGGACGAGGAAATTTCGGAGGGTCAAAAAAAGGCGCTGACGGATATTCGCGGAGAGGTGGAGAGGATGCAGCACATCATCCGGCAATTACTGGACTACAGCCGACGCAGCCCGCTCCGGCTCGGCTCGGCCACGCCCCGTCGGCTGGCCGCGTCGGCCTCGGAACTGGTTTCCGAGGAAGCGGCGGAGCGAAACGTGAACATCCGGGTCGAGGGAAAGGACGATGGGCCGCCCATCCGCGTGGACGCGGTGCGGGTCGAACAGGCCCTGATCAACCTGGTGCGCAACGCGGTCCAGAGTTCCGCCGGGGGAGAGGTCCGCCTTTCCTGGAACCGGGACGGCGAGCGGCTGCGATTCTTTGTGGACGACGACGGCCCCGGCGTGCCGCCGGAAATTCGGGACCGGATCTTTGATCCGTTTTTCACCACGAAGCCGGTGGGCGAAGGAACCGGCCTGGGGCTGGGCGTGGCGCACACCGTGGCCGAAGAGCACGACGGCTCGATCGCGGTGGACGAAAGCGACCTGGGCGGCGCCCGGTTTTGCCTGGCCCTGCCGACGGGCGAGGCGGAATGATGAAAAACGACGGAAAAACAAACGGCGGGCGGGAAAATCCCCCCGGCCGGGTCTTGATCGTGGAAGACGACAAGGCTTTGGGGGGGCTGTTGCGGGAAGAAATCGAGGACGCCGGCCTGCCGGTTCGTCTGGTCTCCTCCGCGGAGGCGGGCTGGAGCGCGCTGGCCGAATGGCGGCCCGACGTGGTGGTCTGCGACCTCCGGCTTCCGGGGATGGACGGGCTGGATTTTCTCAAGCTTGTCCACGAAAAAATTCCCGAAACGCCGCCGGGCTTTCTAATGGTAACGGCTTTCGGCACCATTCCCAAAGCCGTGGAATGCCTCAAGGCCGGCGCCGAGGACTTTCTTACCAAGCCCCTGGATCTGGAGCATTTCATGCTGTCGGTGCGGCGCATTTTGGAGCGCGGACGGCTGCGGAAGATGGTCCTTCAAATGAAGGGGCTTCTGTCCTCCGATGATTTCCACGGAATTGTCGGTCAAAGCCCGGCCATGTGCCGGCTGTTCGAACAGGTCCGGAAAGTGGCCCAGGCCCGAGGGCCGGTGCTCGTTCTCGGCGAGAGCGGTTCGGGAAAGGAGCTGGTGGCCCGCGCGATCCACAACGAAAGCGCCCGGTCCGGGGGACCGTTCATACCCGTCAATTGCGCGGGAATCCCCGAAAATCTTGTGGAAAGCGAATTCTTCGGCCACGCGGAGGGGGCTTTCACCGGGGCGCGCAGGAATCGAGAGGGGCTTTTCGCGGAGGCCGAGGGGGGAACTCTCCTTCTGGACGAAATTTCCGAAATGCCCCTATTTCTCCAGGCCAAATTGCTGCGAATTCTTCAGGACGGCAAGGTCCGCCGGGTGGGGGAAAACCGGGAAACCGAGGTGGACGTGCGCATTCTGGGCGCCACGCACCGGGATCTGGAAGCCGAGGTCCGCGCCGGCCGCTTTCGGGAAGATCTGTTCTTCCGTCTGGAAACCTTCGCCCTGCGCGTGCCGCCCCTGCGGGAGCGGGGAGAGGACGTGGAACTGCTGGCGGCGCGTTTCCTGCACCGGTTTTCGCTGGCTCAGGAAAAGCGGGCGCGGGAATTCACGGAAGACGCCCTCGCCCGGATCGCCGCCTACCCCTTTCCCGGAAACGTGCGGGAACTGCGCAACGCCATGGAGCGCGCGGCGACCTTCGCCACCGGCCGGCGGATCGGCGCGAAACATCTGCCGGCCCGAATTCGGGAATATTCGGCCGGAACCCGGGGAACGCCGCCGGGTTCCGACGGCGTTCCGGAGGAGGATGATCAGGCCCTCCTATCCCTTGCGGATGTCGAACGCCGACATATTCGGAGAGTTCTCGACCGGGTCGGCGGAAACAAGCGACGGGCGGCGGCGATTCTGGGAATCGGCCGGGGAACCCTCTACCGAAAACTCGGAGAAACCGAGGAATAGGAAGGTTGGCGGATCGGCCCGGGCGCCCCGCCTTTTACCGCCAAAAGGAACGACCGCGCCCCAATCCCCATGCCGTTCATTTTGGATTCAAAATGGGCAACCGTGCCCGATTTGTAAAAGGCGTCGGGATACGCCCCTGCAAAATTGATCCAAAATGAACGGTATTGACCCTAGTCCCGAATCACCAGCCGCTGGCCGGGATGGATCGTGCTGCGGCTGTTCAGTCCGTTCCAGCGCAGGAGCGAGGAGAGCGGCACCCGATACCGTTCCGCGATGGCGGAAAGATACTCCCCGCGCCGCACCACGTGAACCCGTCGCTCCCGGGATCGCGACGGCGCCCGTTCCGCCCGGTATTCCTGAAGAAGCGGCTTGATCCGGGACTGGAACCGGTCGGCCGTTCCTTCCGGAATCAACACCGAATGATTGCCCTTGGGCAGGTCGAAACCCCGGATTTCCGGATTCAAATCCTTGATCTTTTTGAAATAGGTCCCGGCCGCGTCGGCGATGAGCTTCAGCGGCGTCTCCTCGCTCAGCGACACCTCCACCCGATCGAACCGCATGGGCGCCCAATAGTCCTCCGCCTTCATGTGAAATCCGAACCGGGCCGGATTTTCCAGAATCAGCTTCACCGCCAGAATCCGGAAAATGTACCGTTGCGTCTCCAGCGGCAGATAAAGGTGATAGTAGTTCCTCGTTCCCTGGGCCTTTATCCGCCGGGAAAGTCCCGTCTCGCCCATGTTGTAGGCGGCCGCGGCCAGGGTCCAGGAACCAAAATCGGAATAGAGATTGGCGAAATAGCCGGTCGCCGCCCGGGTGGCGGCAAACAGGTTGCGCCGTTCGTCCTTTTCCCGGTCGATTTGCAGCCCGTAGCGCCGCCCCGTGGAAGGGATGAACTGCCAATAGCCCACCGCCCCGGCCGAGGAGCCGATGTGGGGCAGCAGGGCGCTTTCGGCCACCGCCACGTACTTCAGGTCATCGGGCAGGCCGTTGCGCTCCAGCACTTTTTCGATGTGGGGAAAATAGCGGCCCATGCGCTTGAGATACAGGATCACCTGGGCCCGGTCCCACAGGTTCAGCAACAACTCTTTTTCCAGCCGCTCCCGCACCTCGGATTCGTCCAGGGGAACCGGTTCGCCGCAAAAGTCCAGCGGCGGCCGTACGCGGACCGCCGAAATCAGGGAGGGAAATTGGGATTGCTCGGGGGAAGAACTCTCGGCGACGGCGGGAACCGCGGCGGTCAAGGCAAGAAACAGGGTCAAAGCCAGTCGAAACACGCGACACCTCTCGGTAAATGAAGTCCATGTCGTTCCCGGAACCCCGGGATGAATATCGGAAAATTACCACATGGACCCACCCCGCGCAATCCGGATTCCGCGGAAAACCCTATTCCCGATACGAATCCGCGGAAATGCCGTAGCGCCGCATGATTTGTTGGAGGGACTGCCGCTCCAACCCGCAGGCACGGGCCGCCCGGGTCACGTTGCCGCCGGACCGCTCCAGCAGGCGGCCGATGTAGGATTCGTTGAACCGCCTGAGGGTCTCCTCCTTGGCGGTTTTGTAGGGCGTCCGGGACGGATCGATCTCCGGGGCGGCGTCCGGGGCGCAGGCGGCGTTCCGGTCCCGGAGTTCCCCCAGGCGCACCTCGCCGTTTTCCGCGAACAGAATGCCCCGCACCAGCACGTTCTCCAGCTCCCGGACGTTGCCGGACCACGGGGCTTCCACGATTCGGGCCATTTCGTCCGGCGGCACGCGGCAACCTTCCCGATCCAGTTTTCGGGCGTGCTTGTGCAGCAAATGGTTGACGATCAACGGGATGTCCTCCCGCCGGTCCCGCAGGGGCGGCAGGCGGATGGGCAGCACGTTGAGCCGGTAGAAGAAATCCTCCCGAAATTCGCCGCTTTGGATCTTGGCCCGCAGGTCCTGGTTGGTGGAGGCGATGATGCGCACGTCCACCGTCACCGACCGGGTTTCCCCCAGCGGCTTGATTTCCTTTTCCTGAAGCACCCGCAACAGTTTGGTCTGGATGGCGGGGGGCACGTCGCCGATTTCGTCCAGGAAGATGGAGCCGCCGTCCGCCTCCTGAAAAAGGCCGGTGCGATTCTGGGTGGCGTGGGTAAAGGCGCCCTTGCGGTAGCCGAACAGCTCGCTTTCCAGGATCTGCTCGGGCACGGTGGGGCAGTTGACGGCGATAAAGGGCTGGTCTTTTCGGACGCTGAGGGCGTGGACGGCCCGGGCGGTCAAGTCCTTTCCGGTGCCCGACTCTCCCGTGACGAGCACGGTCAAATCGGTGCCGGCCACCATGCGGATGGTGTCGAAGACCCGGCGCATGGCCGGGCTTTTTCCCACCAGCCCCTCCAGCCCCTCGGTTTCCCGATCCGAGGCCTTCAGCCGAAGGTTCTCCCGGATCAGCGCGCTGCGCTCCAGCGCCTTTTCCAGCCGGATCACCAGGGCGTCGTGGTCGAAGGGCTTGGCGACGAAGTCGTGGGCGCCCTGCTTCATGGCCGCCACGGCGGTGTCGATGCGGCCGTGGCCGGTCATCATCACCACGGTCTGGTCCGGCCATTCCCGCCGGATCAGACCCAGCAACTCCAGCCCGTCCATCTCCGGCATTTTGATGTCGGCCAGGACCAGGTCGAAACGCTCCTTCGCCAGCGCGGCCATGGCCGCCTTGCCGGAGGCGGCGGTTTTCACCCGACAGTTCAGGTCGGGGGCCAGGCTTCGGCTCAGAAGACGAAGCAGGTCGGGCTCGTCGTCAACAACCAGGATTGTCCGCGGCTCGGCCATCGCCTTCCCTCGTCTCCAGCGGCAGGATCACCTCAAATTCCGTTCCCTCGCCGGGTCGGCTGTCCACCCGAATGTCCCCGCCGTGGTGTTTCACGATGCCGTAGCTCACCGCCAGCCCCAGGCCGGTCCCCTCCCCGGTGGGCTTGGTGGTGAAAAACGGGTCGAAAATCCGGGACAAATGCTGGGGTTCGATGCCGCAACCGTCGTCCGAAACCCGAATGATCGCCCGTCGGCGTTCGGGTTCCCATCCGGTGGTCAGGCGAACGACGCCATGTTCCCCCGCGGCGTCCCGGGCGTTCAGCAACAGGTTGACCAGCATCTGACGAATCTTCTTCGCGTCCATGAACAACGGCGGGATATTCTCGGCGTAATTCCGTTCGATCCTGGGGCACGGCCGGTCTCCGGCTCGTTGCCGGAACCCGGTCACGGCTTCGTCGAGCACCCGGTTGATGTCCGAAGGGCCGAACAGGGGGCGGGATTGCCGGGCGAAATGAAGCAGATCCTCCACGACGGATCGGCAGATCCGGGCGTGGCGTTCGATGGTCGTCAGATCCTCGAATCGCTGGCTGCCGGGCGTTTCCTCCCGGAGCAGAAGCTGGGTGTAGCCGAGGATGATGCCCAGGGGATTGTTGATCTCGTGGGCGATGCCCGCCGACAGGCGGCGGAGGGAGGCCAGACGATCCCGTCCGGCTTCGGCCTCCTTCCGGCCGTCGGTTTCCGGGCGGCCGTTCATCGCGGCGCCGGAAAGCCCTTGTGCCGATCCACGTCGGCCCAGCTCACCATCCGCTCTTCGGCCTCTCCGGAGTCGAGAAGGCCCGGGGGCCGCTTTTTCGGGACGCGACGCCAAATCATGCGGTTGAGCAGGTACAGCAACGCGAAAATGCCGACGTATCCCACCGAGTCGCCGATTCCCGGCATCCGGAAGGGCAGGGCGAAGGGGATGCCTTCGAACCGGACCGCCATCCAGCCCAGGGCGAAGGGGATCGGCCAGAAGGCTCCGGCGCCCATGGCGAACTGGGAAAAGAAATAGCGGCCGAAGGCTTCGTTGGCTTCGCGGTTGCAGGCCCGGTAGCTCTCCTTGTCCTTGGCCAGGATGGCCCGCACCGAAAGGTTGTGCATACGAACCGTCCGGCGGCGCAGTTTTCCGTAGTAGCGCGCGTTGATGCCCAGAATGGCCCGGACGGAGATTTCCCCCGCGAAGATGCAGGTCCAGGCCAGCAGAAAGGTTCCCAGGAAGAAACCGGCCGCCGCATTTTCCGGAAGCCGATAGGGCAGAATGAGAAAGGGGTCCAGGAAAGCGTACAAGCCTTCGAGCCAGTCCATTTTGTCTCCCGACTTCGTCGGAAGGGAGACCGGACGCGCCGGTCCCCCTCCGCCGGAGCAGCGTCAGCCCAGACCGAGGGCCTGCATGATGTTCTTGCCTATGAAGCCCCGCAAAATATAGTCGATGCCGACGTAGAAGGCGAGGATGATAAACAGACGCTTGAGCCATTTGTCCGAAATGTACTTGGAGGTGCGCGGCCCGATGATGGAACCGACAATGATGCCCACCATCTCCAGGCCGATCATGGGCCAGTGGACGATTACGCCCTGGATCAGATAGCTGGAGATGCTGGTGATCATGCCGATGAGCACCGCGAGGGCCGAAGTGCCCGCGGACAGGTACATGGGAAGCCCGGAGACGCTGGTGAGGAACGGCACCAGCAGGAAGCCGCCGCCCACGCCGATGAAGGAGGCGATGGAGGCGATCACGAATCCGCCGAGCACCGGAAACAGCGGATTGAACGAGAATTCGACGCCGTAGAAGGTGAAGGTCACGCGCTGGATGGAGAAATCCGTGACCTTGACGCCCAGGTCGCAGGTGTCCACGTCCTCGCCGCATTTCTGGCGGCGCATGGTATCCTCGAAGGCTTCGGCGGCCTGTTTGGCCTTCTTTTTGCTGGCCTGTCCCTTGGGGGTGGTTTCGTACAGCATCCAGCAGCCCAGCACCAACACGAACATGCCGAAATATCCGATATATGCCTTGAACGAAATTTTTCCGGCGGTCAGCGCGGGGATCATGTAGCTGCCGACCATGGAGCCGATGGCCAGGGCGACGCCCAAAGGCAATACCAGACGGCCCATCTTATAGTAGTTGATGGAGGAAATGAAGGCGCTCATGCCCACCAGGAACTGGTTGGACACCCGCACCGAGTCGGTGACGATCTTGTTCAGGGCCGGGGAGGTATCCCGGAACTGGCCCGCGTACTGGCCCAGGCCGAAGATGGTGATGTGGCCCACGCCGGCCATGATGCCGCCGAAGGCGCCCACCGTGGAGAATATCCAGCCCACCCACACGGCCCAGAAAAAGGCCACCACCAGGTTGACGTTGGGTCCGCCCGGAATGCCGAGATAGCCGGGCGCCGCGCTTCCGTCGATCTGGCCCGGACCGGTTCCCTGGGGCGCGGAGTTGATGGCGTCCATCAGCGGGTCCGCGCAGACGGTTCCCGCGACCACCAGCGGCGTCAGCACGAACAGGCCGATCAGCAACAGGATGAATTTGGATCTGAATTTCCGATTCTTCATTTTACCTCCCAGAAATTGGATGATATGGAACAAGGGTACAGGCTTGCCACGCCTAGGGCCTTTTACGCGCCCCGCTTCGCCATCGAACTCGCTTCAAGCATATCAATCATAGCAATCTCCATGCCATTCGCTCATCACTTCCAAACCCATGGCCCGCAGGTCGGTCTTTGTCAAATTTATTAAACGTAAATTCAAATTGTTGGCTTCGAAAGGCCGGCGGTCGCGTCGATATCTTCGCCGGGATTCGTCCCGCGAAAACCGAAGTTTCCGGGTGCAAAAAAATTATTGCGCTCTTGGCGCCCGCAACCCGATTATTTGTAAAATCGACCGGTTTTTGCCCCGGTGAAAGTTTTCATTGGCACTGCATTTTTTTTCTTGCACTTTTTCCCGCGCCCGTCGGACGCCGGGAGACCGTCGGGAGGCGCCGTCATGGGCCGCGGAGCCGACCTATGAAACCGAAAAAATTTGTGATATGTCTCGACGAAATTGCTTCCGACGCGCGGGCGTCGGCCCAAACAAGGAATGGCATATTTCTTGCGTTAGCTTATCAAAACTCGCCGGCCGCGTCTTGGCCGGATCGGAACCGAACCACCGAAACCCGGATTGCCGAACCGTCAACCCCCCGAACGGCGGAACCTTGGGTGCCGCCGAGTGCCAACGGCCGAAATCGGCCGCGGAGAGGAGCGCATGAGTACTTTTTTTCTTTTCCAGGACACCAAAAAATGCATCGGTTGCCATTCCTGCGAAGTGGCGTGCAAGGTCAACAAGGGCCTGCCCAAAGGCCCCCGCCTCGGACAGGTCATTCCCGTTGGCCCCAAATGGGTCAACGACATCCCCAAATCCACCTACGTGTTCATGCCCTGCTTTCACTGCGAAAATCCCTGGTGCGTGGCGGCCTGCCCCACCGGCGCCATGCAGAAACGGGCCAAGGACGGCATCGTCTTCGTGGACCACAACCTCTGCGTCGGCTGCAAAACCTGCATCTCCGCCTGCCCCTGGGGCGCGCCCCAGTGGAACCCGGAAATGGGCAAGGTCGTAAAGTGCGACTACTGCATGGATCGCGTGGACAACGGGCTTCGGCCGGCCTGCGTCGCCGCGTGCACCACCCAGTGCCTGCACTTCAAAAAGGGAGAAGAGGCGCCCCAAATCCGGCGGGAGCGTCACGCCCAGCACGTCGCCGCCCTGGACCAGGAATAAAGGCGGAAGGAGCGGACCATGAGCGACTCAAGTTGCACCTTTGAGGGATGCCCCGTTGCGGCGACCCTCACCCGCCTGGAAGACGCCCTCGCCGCCGGCCGCATCGGCCATCCCCGCAGCCGGCGGATGGCCGAAGAGCTGCACGAGCTGCTGGACGACGTGGCCTGGGGCCGGGCGGGAGAAGAGCATATCCCCGCCATCGAGGAGCACGCCCAGCTGCTTGCCGAGGGCCCCGACGCCCGGGGCGCGGAATCCGGCCGATTGGTTTCCGGGGCCCTGGCGGAGCACCGGGAAATCTTTTTAAGCCACGTGGAAACCCACAACTGCGCCACGGGCGACTGCGTCAAGCTGGCGCCGGCGCCCTGCCAAATGGCCTGCCCCTCGGGAATCGACGTGCCCACCTACGTCACCCTCATCGGCCAGGGCCGGGACGCCGAGGCCATCGAGGTCATCCGCCGCGACAATCCGTTCCCCTGGGTCTGCGGCCTGGTTTGCACCCGCCCCTGCGAGTTCATGTGCGTGCGGGGCCGCATCGACACGCCCATTTCCATCAAATTCCTCAAGGCGTTCGCCGCCGAGCGGGCCATGTCCGAAGGGCGCTACGGCAATCCGCCCAAGGAGGCCGACAAGGGCAAAAAGGTCTGCGTGATCGGGGCCGGCCCCGGCGGCATGACCTGCGCCTACTATCTGGCCCTCAAGGGCTACCAGGTCCGGGTGCTGGAGGCCCTGCCCTCCGCCGGCGGCATGATCATGGTGGGCATTCCCCGCTACCGGCTGCCCCGGGAGGTCATCGACCGGGAAGTGGGCATGCTGGAAGAACTGGGCGTGGAGTTTCGCTTCAACACCCGCTTCGGCCGGGACGCGACCCTGGCGGACTTGAAGGAAGAGGGTTTCGATGCCTTCTTCTTCGCCATCGGCGCCCACAAGGCCTACAAGCTCAACATCCCCGGAGAGGACGATTACGGCACCCTGGACGCCATCGAGCTGTTGCGCCGCGCGGCCCTGGGCGACCGCCGCAAGCCGGGCGACAAGGTGGTGGTGGTGGGCGGCGGCAACGTGGCCATCGACGCGGCCCGCACGGCCCTGCGGCTGGGCAGCCGCGAGGTGACCGTCGCCTACCGGCGAACCCGGGCCGAAATGCCCGCCGACGTGGAAGAGGTGGAACAGGCCGAGGAGGAAGGCATCCATTTCAATTTCCTCACCGTGCCGGTGGAGCTGGTGGGCCGGGAAGGAAAAACCACGGGCCTCAAGTGTCTGCGGGCCAAACTGGTCGCGGTGGAAGGCTCCAACCGGAAATCCCCCCGCCCCATCGAGGGCAGCGAGTTCATCATGGAGGCCGACGTGCTGATCGGCGCCATCGGCCAGCGGGTGGACCAGGATTGCATGGCCGAGGTGGCGGAGATGAACTGGACCCGCCGAAACACCATCGAGGTGAACACCGTCAGCATGGAAACCTCGGTCCCCGGCATTTTCGCCGCCGGCGACGCGGTGACCGGCCCGGCAACCGTGGTGGAATCCATCGGCGGCGGAAAGCGGGCCGCCCAGGCCATCGACCGCTATCTCCACGGCCTGCCCCAGCCCAAAACTCCGCCGGTGCCCGTGCGGCGTCGCCGGGTGAGCAATATCGAGGTGCCCGCCACCACCAAGATGATCCTCAAGCGGCCCGAAATGCCGCTGCTGAACCTGGACCGCCGCCGGACCACCTTTCAGCAGGTGGAACTCGGCTACCCGGAAAACGCGGTCCGCGAGGAGGCCCGCCGCTGCCTGCGTTGCGACGTATGCCGACGTTGCGGCGAGTGCGTGGAGGTCTGCAGGGACAAAATGGGCGTGGACGCCCTCCAGTTCGGCTACATGAACTTCGACAACCCCGTGGAGACCGACTTCCGGCGCACCGAAGAGCGCTGCATTCTCTGCGGGGCCTGCGCCACCAACTGTCCCAACAACGCCATCCGCATCGACGACGTGGACGGCGAGCGCGTGCTTTCCCTGTGCGGCACCATCCTGAACCGGAAGCCGCTGGAGCACTGCGAGGAGTGCGGGGCGGAAGTCGGCCCCCGCCGTTATCTGGAGTATATCCGGCGACGGGTTCGACCGGTGGGCCAGGTGCTGGACGACCGCATCGTCTGCGACGCCTGCCTTCGCAAGAAAACCGCCGCCGTCAACGTGGACTCGGTCGTGGTCCCGAAAAAAGAGGGGGTGCAAGGATGACGTTCCGCAGAGGACAGCGCGTGGAAGTGTTCCAGCCCTCGTCGGACGAGAGCTGGCAGGAGTACATGAACGAGTACGTCGGACGCCACGGCATCGTGGTCGACCCGGACACCTCGGTCAACGACCCCGACGCCCTGGTGGAGGTCAGCCTGGAAGGCAAGGGCACCCACCGATTCCCCCAGGACTGCCTTCGGGCGTTGGAGGAGTGAGAAGGCTGAAGTCGGGAGTCAGAATTCCGGATTCTCTTCTCCATCTTCTGGCTCCTGGATTTTTTCCCCTTTATCCTTTCACTTACGGAAAGAAACGAATATGCGGGTTGAGGAACTGCTCGACAGCGAAAACCGAAACCGGATTTTCACGATCGGCGCCGACGCCGACCTGGAAACCGCCATCGGCGAAATGGACCGGAAGGGGGTTTCGGCCCTCATCGTGACCGACCCGGAACGGCCCGCGGGCATTCTGGCGGAGCGCGACGTGCTGCGTTGCCACCTGCGGAACCGGAATCGCGCCTTCGAGGACATCGCGGTGCGGGAGGCGATGACCGCCCGGCTCATCGTGGCGGGCGCCGACGATCCGGTCAGCGACGCCATGGCGGTGATGATCCAGGCCGACATCCGCCACCTGCCGGTCATTCAGGGCCAACGGCTGGTGGGCATGCTGACCCTGGGCGACTTGGTTCGCCGGCAGGTGGGCGCCCTGACCGCCGAAATCCACTATCTTCAGGAATACATCTCCGACCTGCAGGACGCCGGTCTGGATTGACGGAAGACGGGAACATATCAGGCTATGAGCGACCTCCAAGTCACCATCGACGGCCAAACCATCCGGGTCCCGGAAGGAACCACCGTCCTTCAAGCGGCCCGTTCCCTCGGAATTCGCATTCCGACTCTTTGCTATCACCCCGCCCTGAAGCCTTCGGGCTCCTGCCGCCTGTGCGCGGTGGAGATCACCGGCTCCCAGGCCCGCCACAACACCATGCTGTCCTGCATTCTGAAAGTCCGGGAAGGCCTGGAGGTGCGCACCACGGGAGAGAAGGTGGACCAGGCCCGGGCGCGGGCGTTCCGGGCCCTGCTGCAAATGGCCCCGGAATCCCGGACGCTGCGGATGATGGCCGAAGAATACGGCGTCGGCCTCGGCCCTCCCCCGGACGGCTGCATCCGATGCAGGCTGTGCATCCGCGTCTGCAAGGAAATCGTGGGGGCGGAAGCCCTGAAAATGGAAAGCCGGGACGGAACGAAATACGTGACGCCCGTGCCGGGCCGCTGCATCGGCTGCGGCACCTGCGCCAACATCTGTCCAACCAATGCCATCCAGATGAACGACGAGGAAGGCGTCCGGACCATTTTCATCCGGGACGAGACGATCGGAAAACATCCCCTGCGCACCTGCGAGGGCTGCGGCAAGCGCTTCGCCACGCCCAAGTTTCTGGATTACATCGAACAGCGCACCGATCCACACGTCCACGTGAAGGAGGAGCACCGCTACTGCCCCACCTGCGCGAAGCTCCTTTCCAACCGGGTCCAATCCTTCGACAAAAGCGCCCGGACCCGTTCGTAATTTGAAGAACCCATGCCCCGGCGGCGGTTCCGCCGCCGGGGATTCGCCATAAGGAAGTTCAATTCAGATGACGATTACCCCCATTGGCCCCAATCCGACCCCGGAGGAAACCTGGTGCCGCGACGCGGCGGGGACGGCGTACACCTTCGACGCCTACCTTCGCCAGGTCAAGGCGTTTCACGGCCATGTGGCCCCCGGCCTGGTGGTCGGCGGCCCCATGGTGTCCGTCGCCATGGAGCGGCTGCCCGAAGGCATTTTGTTCGACGCGGTCTGCGAAACCAAAAGCTGCCTGCCCGACGTGGTTCAGATGCTCACGCCCTGCACCATCGGCAACGGCTGGATGCGGATCGTGGACATGGGCCGCTACGCCGTGACGCTTTTCGACAAGTTCGAGGGCGGCGGCGTTCGGGTGGCCATCGATCCCGCGCCGCTTTCCAAGTGGCCGGAGTTTTACGACTGGTTTTACAAAGTCAAACCCAAAAAAGAGCAGGATTTCGACCGGCTGATCGGCGAAATCCGGGCCGCCGGAACCGACGTTTTCAAAATCGAAAACGTTCAGGTTTCCCCTTCCCTGCTGGTCAAGGCCGGCAAGGGCGAAATCGCCACCTGCCCGGTATGCAAAGAAGCCTATCCGGGTTCCCACGGCGGCATTTGCCGGGGCTGCCAGGGCCACGCGCCCTACGCCGCGGACGCGGAGCGGGATCGTGCCGGCGCGGAAGGACCCCGCCTCGCCGCCGTGCCGGTTTCCGAGGCGGTGGGCCGACGCGCCCTCCACGACATGACCGAAATCGTCCCGGGAACGTCCAAGGGACCCGCCGTGGTCCACGGCCAGACCATCGCCGCCGGCGACGTCTGCCGGTTGCAGAAGATGGGCCGCAACCGGATCTACGTGCGGGAGGGCGAGGACGACCGGCCCGGCTGGATCCATGAAAACACCGCCGCTCGGGCCTTCGCCCAGGGCATGTGCGGGGCGGGCCTTCAATTCAAAGATCCGCCTCGGGAGGGCAAGGCGACCCTGCGGGCCGATCGGGACGGCCTGTTCACCGCGGACGTGGACCGGCTGACCGCCTTCAACCTGGCCCCGGGCGTGATGTGCGCCTGCCGGAAATCCTTCGCCGTGGTCAAGGCCGGGGAGGCGTTGGCCGGGACGAGGGCCTTGCCCCTGTACCTTTCCGAGGCCGATTTCCAAACCGCGATGGCGGTGCTGGAAAACGGCCCGCTGTTCGCCGTCCGGGAAATGCGAAGCGCCAAGATCGGCGTGCTGGTCACCGGCACCGAGGTGTTCCGGGGGCTGGTGGAGGACCGATTCGTGCCCATCGTCCGCGAAAAGGCCGCGAAGTTCGGCTCGCGGGTGGTGGCCTCCTGCATCGTCCCCGACGATCGCAAGGCCATCGCGGAAGGGGTTCAAACCCTGCGCTCCGGCGGCGCGGACCTGCTGGTGACCACGGCGGGACTCTCCGTGGACCCGGACGACGTGACCCGGCTGGGGCTGCTGGACGCCGGGGCGGTGAACCTGCGCTACGGCGCGGCGGTGCTGCCCGGGGCCATGACCCTGCTGGCCCGGATCGACGAGATTCCGGTGCTGGGCGTGCCGGCCTGCGGGCTGTTCCACCCCACCACCAGCTTCGACCTGCTGCTGCCCCGCCTGCTGGCCGGGCTGGACGTGCGGCGGGCCGACCTGGCCCGGCTGGGCCACGGCGCGTTTTGCAAAAACTGCGATACCTGCGTCTATCCCCACTGCGCCTTTGGCGTATAAAATCAAATGGACAACGGACAATTGACAATGGATCGCGGACGCCGGAGTTTTTCTTTTCCGGCGGCACATGGTCCGTTGTCTCCATTCCATTGCCAATCGATGGACGCGGCAGTCTTTCATTGCCAACGGTTCATTTTCCATTGTCCATTGTCAATTATCCATTAACACCGGAGGAACGTAACGAAAATGGCCGCCAAAACCGTTTATAGTATTTGCGGTATGTGTACCGTCCGCTGCCCCATTCAAGTGGAGGTGGAAAACGGCGACGTAAAATTTCTTCAGGGGAGCCAACATTTTCCCGCCATGAAGGGCGCGGTCTGCCCACGGGGCGCCGCCGGCCCGGCCCTGCTGAAGGACCGGGAACGCCCCCAGACCCCGCTGATCCGCGAAGGCGCCCGGGGCGAGGGCAAATGGCGCAAGGCCACCTGGGACGAGGCGCTGGACTACACCGCCGAAAAAATCAAAAAAGCCATGGAGGAACATGGCGGTCCCCGGACCGTTGCCCTCTCCGACCGGGGCGGTCCTTTCCGGGACAT
>JBKHDD010000064.1:0-23016 GCA_046541515.1 Desulfococcaceae bacterium | reverse complement strand
GGCGCCCATGGCCATGATGGTCCCCGTGGTCATGGTCGTGATGATGGTCATGGTCATGATGGTGCTCGTGGTCATGGTGGCGCCCATGGCCGTGATCGTGAGGGTGCGTATGACCGTGGTGGCGCCCACAGCCATGATCCGGATGGTCCCCATGGTCGTGATGGCGGTGATGGCCATGGCCCTGATCCGGTTGGTCTCCGGAATTTTCGGGGTGCTGGTGGTCTTCTTCATGCGGAGATTTCGTTTCAAGAGGCGGATCGCAAATGGAATGTCCCCCGTTGCCGCCGTGGTGGCCGAAGTATCCGATTTCCGGGGCGGGATCGCCGAATCGCTGGGAGTGGGACATGAAACCTGCCGTTTTCCACCGGTCCGAGTGAATCCCTTGGGCGACGCGGACCGGCCGGAATCGTCGCCGAAGGAGGGAAGGCCCGCCGCTTATGTGGCGCGGGCCAGCAAGGTCGAAAAATCGATCCGATCCTGAAACGCGCCTTGGCGGGACCGCCGCGTGTTCAAAACCTCCCGGGCCGTCTCGCCCGGCCCGGCGAGGGATTCGGCCCATCGCTCATGGCCTTCCGGAGGAATCCAGACCCCGCCGCCGGTTCCGCCGCAGACCGCCACGGCGATTTTCTCCGTGGTGCGGACGCCCGCCATGGGGCGATCGGCCGGGGAAAATTCGGTCTCGGAGGCCGCGACCATGTCGCAACCGCGTTTGGCCAGGGCCACGGCGATTTCCGGATGGACCAGCGCCGCGAAAGGAACGGAGGCGATTCGGGCCGCGCCCACGTCGAATTCGGGAAACCGGCCTTCATCGCCATGGGGCCACCGGGTCAGCTCCCAGACGCGAACCTCCCCGCGATGAAACAGAAAGTGGCGCTCGCCTTCGCCCTCGGGACTTCGGACCAGAATCCCGAATCGGCCCCGACGGGCGCGGCCGGCCAGTTCGTTGGCGGCGGCGTCGGAAAGCGCGACGGCCGGCAGGACGAAAAACACTTCCCCCTCGGCCCGCTCGTGGGCGGCGCCGCGGGAAAGGGCCGCGACCGGATGTTCCCCCGCCTTGGGAACCACGCACCGCACCGAAAGCGGTCCCGGCGCCGGCAGCCCGAAATAGGAAGTCCGGTCCTGGATGGGGGCGAGGTTGCGGTAGCAATCTCGGAAATGGCCGGTCCGCCGGTCGGCCATTCGGGCGCGGCGATTCCGGTCGTCCAGGCGACCGTTTTCGTTCAACGGGATCGAAACCCGGAAAACGCGGGAATCGGCGTCCCGGCCTTCTCCAAGCAACCGGCCTTGGGGATCGGCCACCAGGGAGACCGAATCCCGGCAGTCCATGGTCCGGTCCCGGCCGGTCCGGTTGCAGGCGGCGAGAAAAATTCCGTTTTCCCGGGCCCGGACGCGCCACAGCTCCCGGGGATCCAGGCCCAGCGGCGGCCATGTGGCCGGGGAAAGCAGCAAATCCGCGCCCCGTAGCGCCGTCACCCGGGGCATGAGGCCGTAGTAGGCGTCGGAGCAGATCAAAACGCCAATTCGGCCCCAGGGCGTTTCAAAGGTGTTGTCCTCCATGGGATCGCCGGGGCAGGCCCAACGGCTTTCCGCGCTGATTTTCCGATACCGGAGCACCCGGCGGCCGTCGGGGGCCAAAACGAAAACGCTGTTGTACAAAATATCGGTGTGGAGATCAATTTCCGCCAGGCCAACGCAGGCGAACAGGCCGAACTCCCGGGCCAAGGCCGCGACGGCGGTCACCGTCGGCCCCTCCTCCGGCTCGGCGAAGGGCTCGAGGTCGGCCGGACCGTCGAAGGAATAGCCGGAGATGGACATTTCCGGCCCCAAGACCAGTTCCGCGCCCTCCCGGGCGGCCCGGCGGAAAAGCCCCAGCAACGCCGCTCGATTTCGTTCCGGCTCCCGGTATCGCACCGCCACGTGCGCCAGCGCAAGTTCCAGCGACCGTTTCATTTCCACTCCGTTTTTTCATGTTTCGCGTCGTCCGGGGCCAAGGGGATAAGAGGGAGACGCGGAGAAGGGGTGAACGGGCGATGGATACTCCATTTCACCGGGTCTCCCTCTCCCCGCGCCCCCCTGTCAAAACGACGCCAGCGCCCGGTACATCACGCAATGCAACCTTCTTCCCCCGTCGTTGTAAAACAGCCGGCTGGGACATTCCCCGGGACAGCGGCCGACCAGGGGGCAATCTCCGCAATCCGGGGCGGAACCCGATGAAACGGCGAGGGGATGATCCGGAGAGGGGATCGAAGGCGGCCGCGGCGGAAAGGCGTCCAGCCGCTCCAGCTCCGGCCGGAACACCGTTCCGGCGGCAAAGCGGGAATCGCCCATAGTCTGGCCGCAGGGAAACAGGCGGCCGTCCGGATGGACCGCGAGACTTTCGCCCCGGGCGGCGTGGCAAAATTCGGATTCGCGTCCCCCCGTCTTCAATGCGCGCCGGACCCAATCCCGCTCCCGAAACCGGATCGGCGAATCCCGCCGGGCGTTCGCCGCGTCCAGGGTTTCGGCCAAGGCGCGGACGCCATCCCGCAAAACCTCGGGCGATACGGGAGCAACGGCGGTTCCGTTTTGAGCGGCCCGGCCTTTCCGGACCAGCAGGTCCAGGCCGATTCCCCGGGCTTGGCGGAATCCTGCGAGGAGCAGGGCCAGGGATTTCAGGTGGGCCGCCGATTCCCGCGTCACCACCGCCGTCACGCGGAAGGGAACGCCGCCGGCTTCCAAGACCTGAAGTCCCCGCAGGGTTTCTCCGGCCCGTCCCCGCAGGCGATCCTGCACCGCCGGGGGGCCGTCCAGGCTGACGCCGACCTGAACCCCGTTTTCCCGCAACAGGGAAGCCATCGCCGGAGTCAGCCGGGCGGCGTTGGTCTGGATTCCCAGGGTGACGGGACGCGCCAATGCTCGCGTTTTCCGAATCGCCCGTTCGATCAAACGAGGAACCAGCGTCGGCTCCCCGCCGGTAAGCTGGATGTGGAGCGGTCCACCGCCGGAACCATCTCCCCATTCCGCGGGAGAAACCGCCCGCCGGGCGAGGTTGAAGGCGGCGTCCATCGCCTCCGGCCCCATGTCCGTTCCCAATCCGCCGCCGCCGATGTAGCAGTAGGCGCAGGAAAGGTTGCAACGGGTGGTCAGGGCGAGGATGAGGTAGCGGAGAATCATTCCGCCGTCATCATTCCGTTCAGAATTCGTTCCAGAAGATGGAGCGTGCCGGTGGGGCCTAGCTGACATTTCGGGAGAATGTCGATGATTCCGCTTCCCGGCAGGGCGACGTCGATTCCGACCACGGGCAGCTCCCGGGCCAGAAATTGGCCGATGAAATCCTCCCCGCCCAGAACCAGATCGGGGATGACGTTGCCGGGATCGGCGTTCCATGCCGCCGCGCCGCCGATGGATTGCAAAAATTCCCGGATTCCAGTGCGCTGTCCGGCGGTGGCTTCCCCGGCGGATACGGCGACCGGCACCATGCCCAGATACTCGTGGAGCCAGCGCGTCAGGGGCAGGGCGAGAGAACCGTCGGCGTGGAGGGCGAAGGTCGCGCCCTTGGGCAGTCCGGTGAGAGAGTTGAACCGGCCGAGGGCGTCGTGGGCCCGGGTGCGGGCGGCGCGGATGTCGGCCAGGGCCGGCGCTGGATCGGCCCCGACGGCCTCGCAGGCGGCGGCGATCCAGCGTTCGCTTTCCGCGAATCCCACCGGCGCGCCGGGCCCGGGAAGGACTGCGGGCCGGTCCGAGCGGGATTCCAGGAACGGCCCGAGCGCGTCGGCGTATTCCGGATGGACGATCAGGTGTGCCGCCGCCGCGCCGAGGTTTTCCATCTCCGCCACGGAACAGCCGGCGGAAAAAACGGCGTTGACGCGAATTCCACAAAGGCCCAGCAGGCGCCGCAGTTCCGCAACGTCGCCTTCCCAATGGCGGTGAAAAATCGATAGGCCGACCAGATTGACCCGGCGGGCTTCGGCCGGCATGGGGGGCGGGGCGATCCGCTCCAGCACCCGGATCACGCTCTCCTGGAATCCAATGGCGAATCCGGCGGAAAAGCCGGTGCTTTCCACGGCCAGGCAGGGCACGGGCAGCCCGGCGCCGGCGATGAACCGCTCCAGATCGTCCCCGATGAGCGCCGCGCCCGGCGAGTTGACCACCGCGACGAGCCGATGGCCCTTTTCCGCCACCTTGGGCAGAATTTTTTCCAGCTTGGCCGTCGCGCCGAAAACGTAGTCCCGGTCGTCCAGATAGGTGGCGGGCACCCGGGGCTGCCCGAAATAGAACTCGTCGGAAAATTGCAGCGGGTCCATGGAGTTTTCCCGGGGGAACTGTCCGTCGGAAATCGCCCCGTGGTAAAATTTGCAGCCGGTGGGCCCGTTCAGCAGCACCGCCGCGTCCCGAATGCCCTCCACGGCCACTATCGCGCCGGTGAATCCGTCGGGAGACAGATCGTTCATTCCGCCGCTCCTTTCCATTGGGTTCCGTTTTTTCCAAGACGCGGGCATTGGGAGAGGCGGGGAAGAGGAGACGCGGAGACGGGGAGATGGATACTCCATGTCCCCGTGCCTTCCCCACCCCGCGTCGCCGCGTCACCCATCGTCCCGCCACCCTTCCCGGATCGGCGATTTCAGCAGCGTGGCCCAGCGCCGGGCCTGGGCCAGACCGCCGTAAACGCCGACGTCGGGGCAGAGGGGAAGGGTGTCCGCGTGGACCGCGATGGGCAGGGTTTTGGGAACGTAGTTGCACAGCAGCAGGTCCGGGCGAATCCGTTCCAGGTCGGCGTCCCGCTTTTCGGCGTCGTAATCGGTTTCCACCGGGAAGCGGTCCCCGAACCGGGTGCGGAACCGATGATCCTGGATGTAGTTCAACACCCCCACCTTTTCCACGACCATCCCCAGGTCGAAGGCGACTTCCAGTATCCAGTCCACGTCGTGGAGGAAGCTGACGATCATCAGCCGCTTGCCGGCCAGGCCGGGCCGGAGACGTTCCAACGCCGCCCGGTATCCTTCCCGGTGGGCCGCCGCCAACCCTTCCGCCGCTTTCGTTTTTCCGAAAAAACCGCCGATCTCCTCCAGCCAGCGGCGGGTCTCGGAAAAGCCGACCGGGAAGGGATTTTCGGCGAAGACCGCCCCGGTTTTTTCCTTCAACGCCGACCGCAACAACCGGCCCAGATGGTCCTCGTGCGCGAGGAGATTGAGCCGCGCCTTGCCGAAATTCCGGAGGGCTTCCACGGAGGTGTCCCGGATGAAGCGGCAATTGACGGCGATTCCCATGGCGTCCAGCATGGCCGCCACCGCCGCGAAATTGGATTCCGCGTTGTTGGCGATGTTCTTTTCCGCCAGAATGTTGACCCGGTGGCCCGCCGGCCGGACCCCGGGATCCACGAGCGCGGCCCCGCCTTCCAGGCAGGCGTTGATGACGCCCTGCATGTAATCGCCCCGGATGTTGCCGTCGGAGGCGATGGGAAGGATGGGAATCCCGGGGAAATCCGATTGCACGGAACGGATGGCGGCTTCGGGATCGTCGCCGATGACCCCGGACGGGCAGGCCGTGACCACGAAGACCGCCGCGGGCCCCCGGGCCAGCGTCTTTCGCAAGGTCTCCGCCAGCCGGTCGTTGCCGCCGTAGATGACCACGTCCTCGTCCATGTCGGTGCTGACCAAGGCGGGGGCCAGTTGCCGGGGAAGCCGCCGCCCCTGCCGCCGCCGGACGCGAATTCCGGAAGAAAGCACCGTCCGCCCGGCCAGATGGGAACAGCTTCGCGGCCCGTGGGCCACCACCACCGCCTCGCGGATTTGCGTCAACATCGAGATGGCCCCGGTGAACGCGCAACCGTGAAGCGGCTCCCGGAACCACATGCTTTTGGAAAGGAGGGACGCGGTGGGGCGGTGAGGGGGTGACGCGGGGACACGGGGACGGGAAGAGGCGGCGTGGTCCGAAATCTTCCCATCGCCCTTCTTCCCCTTCTCCACGTCTCCTTTTCCCCCACTCTCCGCGTCTCCCTCTGCCCGCGTCCCAAACACCGCCGCCTCCAGCGCGGGATCGCTCAGGGGAGAGGCCGGAAACCGGCGGGAACCGTTCCGCACGCCGCGGGCCAGGTGGCGGAAGAGGGCGGCTTCGGGGGAATCGGGGAAGGTCTGGACCACGGTCCGGTTTCGCTCCTCGGCCCGGCGAAACCGCTCGCTGCGGGGAATGCGGGCGACCACGGGCAGGCCCACGGCCTCGGCGAACCGGTCCACCCGGCCGGGGTCTTCGTCCGCGCCCCGGCTGTTCAGGATCAGGCCGGCGGCCCGGTGCTCCGCCGCCCCGCCGTCTTTTTCGAAATTCCGGACGCCCCGGAGGATGTTGTTGGCGGCGTACAGGGCCATGAACTCCTCCGAGGCGACGATGTAGACCACGTCGGCGAAGCCCTTGCGCAACGGCACGGCGAACCCGCCGCAGACCACGTCGCCCAGCACGTCGTAGAGGACCACGTCGTAGTCGTCCTGACGCAGCCCCAGCCGGTCGAACAGGTCGAAGGCGCTGAGGATTCCGCGGCCGGCGCAGCCCACCCCCGGCTCGGGGCCGCCGGCCTCGGCGCAGGTCACCCCGGCATAGCCCACGTGGAGCAGGTCTTCCAGCCGTCGCTCGGCGGGCAGGGTGTCCCGCAGGCAGTCCAGCACCGTGGGCGGGTTCCGGCCGTCCAGCAGCAGCCGGGTGGAATCGTGCTTGGGATCGCAGCCGATCTGCAAAACCCGGCGGCCTTCTTCCGCCAACGCGGCGGAAAGGTTGGCCGTCACCGTCGATTTGCCGATCCCGCCTTTTCCGTAAATCGCGATTTTCATGGCTCTCCCGACAGGTCGATCAGTTCCGGCGGATTCCCGCGGCCGTCGCGGCGTTCCATCCCTCCGCCAGGGCCAAACCGCGCATGTTTTTCCGGACCCAGCTTCTCAGGGACCGAATCAGCGAGGGATCGTGAAACCAAATGCAATCGCCGAGACAGTTGAGGTCCTGCTGAACGCGCCAGTACAAATGCATAGGTGCCTCCTTGAAAGGTCAGTTGGCGAAGGTTTTTTGCAAATTCCGCCGCCGAAGGATAAACCAGACGATTACGGGCGCGCCGATTAGCGCCGTGACGGCGTTGAGTGGCAGCACCGCGTCGCTGCCGGGAAACTGGGCGACGAGGTCCGCCGCCAGGGCGGTCATGCCCCCGAGCAGCACCACCGCCGGAAGCAGCCGCCGATGGTCGGAGCTGTTCATGACCGCCCGGGCGAGATGGGGGACCGCCACGCCGATGAAGGCCACGGGGCCGCAGAAGGCGGTGACCGTGCCGGTGAGCAGGGCGGTCAGGCCGATGACCGCGATTCGAAGGGGGAAAATCCCCAGCCCCATGCTTCGGGCGTAGTCCTCGCCCAGCAGAAGGCCGTTGAGCGGCTTCCGGAGGCTTTGCCCCGCCAGCACCCCGGCGGCCATGATGGGGACGAAGAGCCGCAGATCGCTCCAGGCCGCGGCCCCGAAACTGCCGAAGGTCCAGGCGACGTAGGCCTGGATGAGTTCCGCGACGCTGAAATGAATGAGGACGCTGACGGCCGCGTTGATGGCGAATCCGGCCAGCAACCCCACAATAAGCAGCGTCATGACGTGCTCCACCCGACGGGCCAGCAGCAGGATGATCGCCATGACGCCGGCCGCGCCCAGGCCCGAGGCCAACACCAGCCCCATCTGGCCGTAGAGCCCGAGCCCCTCGATGAACCGGGAGGCCGCGCCGCCGCCCGCCCCGGCCAGCACCACCACCGCCACGCCGAAGCTGGCCCCCGCCGTGATTCCCAGCACCGACGGCCCGGCCAGGGGATTCCGGAACAGGGTCTGCATGAACAGCCCGCTCATGGCCAGCCCCGCTCCGGCGAAGACCGCCGTGATCGCCTTGGGCAGCCGGAACAGCCAGATGATGGTCTCCCAGGACGCCCGGGAGGCCTCCCCGCCCGCCAGAATCCGGATCACCTCCACCGGCCCGATGGCCACCGAGCCGGTGACCAGGTTGAGCAGGAAAAGGACGGCGAGCCCGGCTGTCAGGGCGGCGTAGAGGCCCAAAGCGGACGGGTCCCGATTCGTCACGGCGTGGCCCCCTCCAGTCGGCGGTAGTAGAACAGTTCGTGATCCGGCGCCAACGCCGGCTGAAAGATTTTTATCAAATCCGCCAAAATCACGTCCGGACGAAGAACGCCGGATTCCCAGTAGTCGTTGCCGCCCCATCGGTTGAGCCGCTTGTTGTTGTTGAACACCCGGCCGGTTTTCAGGGGACGGATTTCGGCGAAGCGCGGATCGGCGGAGAGCGCGTCTTCCAGGGAGGTCCACAGGCCGGTGTTGATCCAGACGTCCGCCGTCAACGCCCGGTCGTACACCGTCTCGATGTCCATGGGTTCGCTGCCCACCCCTTGGGTGTCGGCCCAGAGATAATCCCCCCCGGCGTCCCGGATGAGGCGGGCCACGTAGCTTTGGCCGCGGGGCGCCCACCACTGGCCCTGGAAGGGCGTGTTGATGAGCACGGTCGGCCGGTCTTCGGCCGCCCGCCCCTTCTCGGCCAGGGCGAGGTAGCGGCCCTCGATTTCCCGGAAAAGCGCCGCCGCGCGTTCCCCGGCGCCGAAAAACAGCGCCAGAAACTTGATCCATTCGCACCGGGCCAGGGGATCGGCTTCCAGATGATCCACCACCAGGGCCGTGGGCAGGCCGGCCTCGATGAGCTTGGGATGGATGTCGAAACCGGCGCCCGAGGCCGGGGTGAGAATCAGGTCCGGGGCCAGTTCCATGACCCGTTCCACCCGGAGTTTGGAGAAGTTGCCGACCTCGCGAAGCGCCCCGTCGTCGATCATCCGGCGCACCGAAGGGGTGTTGACGTGCCTGAAATCGGAAAGCGCCACGATCCGGTCCACCAGTCCGGCCGCGTCCATGTAGGCCAGATAGGTGGTGGACAGCACCACGACCCGGCGCACGGGAACCGGAACGACCTGGGCCGGCGGCGCGTCCGGCGGCGGGGATTCGCCCCGGGGAACGAGCAGGTACCGGAAGGTGGCCGACCCCTGACGCCATTCCGGCGTGACGGTGACCAGCGTCGCGTTTCCCATGGATTCCACGCGGAACCCTTCGGCATACCGAAGGTTCGCTTCCGTCGCAGAGACGGACCCGGGAAACAGGAGGGCGGCCGCGAGGAGCGGAAAGACGCGGAGCCGGTGGATGGAAGACATGGTTTTCATGGGATTTTTCCGCCTCGATTCCACAGGGTCCCGGCCAGGGCCGTTTTTTGGGCGGCGATTTTCGCCTCCCATTCGGCCATGTTCCGGAAGGTGAATTCGAACACCACGTTCTGGGGCGCGATTTTTTCCACCACCGCGCCGACGTGGGATTCCTCGAAGGCCATGTGTTGGTCGATCCGGCCCACATGCCGCCGGGCCACGTCCAGTTTTTCCCAAAAGGTGCGGGCTTCGCCCCAGGGATCGGCCCAGGCGCGGCTTTCCCGGACGTAGTCGCCGGAAAGGCTCTTGGTCAGGTGGACCGTCCGGATTTCCCGGGCCACCTCGCCCAGGTTGTCCACGCAGTGGGAGAGGTAGTCCGCCGCCTGGCGTTCGCCGGTCAGGTCCGGGTTTTTGTTCAGCAGATGGCCGGTGTCCAGGGCGATTCCGCAGCGGGGATGGTCCACCCGGGAGACCAGGGCGTCGTATTCCCGGGGATCGTCCAGCCGGAAGCTGCCCGGCCACCAGAGATTTTCGAAGAGAATGTATCCGGAAAACCGGCTCCGGCGCGTCGCCGCGTTGACCACCTCGGCGGACAGGGCCAGGGTGTCCGCCAGGGACCAGGGGAACCGCCAGTCGAAGACGTGGTCCAGCTCGCAATGGGCCGGATGAAACACCACGTATTCGCAGCCCAGATGGTCGGCCAGATCGAGCTGGCGGGCGTAAAACGCCGCGATCCATTCTGCGCCCCGGTCCGCGACCCGGCCGCCGTAGAAATGTTCCACCGTTTCCCAGTCCCCGAAGATTTCCAGCAGCCGCTTCCGGTCTTCCCGCCAGATGGGCGCGAGGATCACGAAAAAGCGCAGATGGATGGCCGCGACGATGTCCGGCCGGATCGCCGCGCAGGGGTATTCGCCCACCGGATAGAGTTCGAATCCGTCAAATTCCCACCGGTCCAGGAATTGGGCGGCTTCGTTCCAGTCGTCGTGGAACATCTCCGGCTCGCCGGGGTGGGTGCTGAAATTCAGCAGGCGGCGGACGGTCAAAATTCGACCCCTTTCTGGGCCTTGATTCCGGCCTTGAGCGGATGTTTGACGGCGCCCATTTCGGTGACCAGATCGGCGGCCTCCACCAGGGCCGGGGCCGCGTTCCGGCCGGTAATGGCGACGTGCAAATCCGGCGGCCGGTTCGCCAGGGCACGGGTCACCGGCTCCGGCTCGATCATGCCGAAGTTCAGCAGGTAGGTGAATTCATCCAGCACCACCATGCCGTATTCCCCGGATTCCATGGCTTTTTGGGCGAAATCCCACGCCTCCCGCGCCAGCCGCCGGTCTTCTTCCAGATCGTCGGATTTCCAGGTGAAACCCTTCCCCATGACGTGAAAATCGATCACGTCCTCGAACCGTTTGACGGCTTCGAGTTCGCCGTATTTCCAGCTCCCCTTGATGAACTGGATGAAGCAGACCTTCATCCCGTGGCCGGCGGCCCGCAGGGTCATCCCCAGCGCGGCGGTGGTCTTCCCCTTGCCGTCCCCGGTGAAGATCATCAGCAGTCCTTTTTTCATGGTTCCACATCCTCGTTTCATTTGGGTTTTTCCGGTTGAATTTCCCCGTTTGCGCCGGGTTGCGGGCAACGCGGCGAGGGGGCGACGCGGAGAGGGGGAACGCGGGGAAGGGCTGATCTCCGCGTCTCCGGATCACCGCCTCCCCGCGTCTCCCCGTCCCCACAAACCGTCAGAACGTAAACGAAACCCCCACCCGGTAATTCCGCTCGGGCATAAGGAAGCCTCGCACCCATTCGACCCGCTGGTCAAACAGGTTCAGGACGCTGGCCCGGAATTCCCAGTTGTCGCGGAACTGGTAGCGCAGGTTCAGATCCCAGAAATCGAAGCTGCCCTTCTCCTCGTCCACATAGGGGAAATTGTCGAAATTGGTGATCATCTGCGGCCCCACCAGAACGTGGCTCAACTGGGCGGAGAGGTCCCGGCGCCGGAAATTGAGGCCGGATTTGGCCTCGTAGTCGGAGACGTAGAGGAGGTCTTCGCCGGTTTCCTCGTCCTTTTTGGTGACGTTGAAGGTGAGGTAGGAATACAACGACAGGTTGAAGGGCAACCCGAAGGTCTGGCCGATCCACCAGTCGAGGTTCAGATCGAAACCCTCGATCTCCGCGTCGCCCCGGTTTTCCCAGGTGCTCCCGGGCTCGCCGTCCACGGCAATGCTGGTCTGGACGATCTTGTCTTCGTAATCGGTGTGGAAAAACGAAGCCTTGAACGTGAAGAAATCGTGGAATACGTCGAAGCCCATGTCGTAGGTCAGGCTGGTTTCCGGGTCCAAATCCGGGTTGCCGATAAAACGGGGGCCGCTGCCTTGCTGATAGTCGGCGGAAAGCTGATCGGCCGAGGGCGACTTGAAGCCTTCGCCGATGTTGGCCCGCGCCCGGAGGAGGTTGTCGAAAAATTTCACGCCCGCGCCCAGCTTGGGGGAAAACTGATCGTAATCTTCCTCCCGCTCGATGAAATCGGGAATGGTCACGGTTTCCGGCTGTTGGGTCTTCACGTCGAACCGGTCGTACCGGCCGGCGGCGACGATGTTGACCCGGTTGTCCAACAAATCCAGGCTGTCCTGGATGAAAAACGCCCGGGCGTCGTATTCCATGCCCGGCGTGTAGGGCGCGGAGGGTTCGCCACCGGAGACGCCTTCCGATTCTTTCTCCAGATTTTCCAGGTTGAAGCCCACCAGCAACGTGTTCCAGTCGGTCATTTCCCAGACGAACTGGTGGTCGGTCCCCAAGGTTTCGTCGGTGTATTTGGATTGATTCGATTCCGGGTCCGGAGAGCCGGAAAACCAGTGGTTCCGGTCCCGCAGATAGTAGGCCAGAGCCCGCCAGCTGACCTGATTCCGGAAGAAGCTTCCGTTATACTCCAGGTCGGCGTAGGCATGGCTTTTGTCGTAGTGGCTCCGGGTTTCGGAGTCGTAAGCCCCGTAGGTCTCGTGGTTTAACCAGGAGGGATATTCGCCGGTCAGGTCGGCGTAATTTCCGCCGAATCGAAAACTGTGGGAATCGTTGGGGGCGAAGGCGAGGTTGCCGCCAAAATTGTTTTTGGTTTCCTGGGTGTTGTACACGGTTCCGAATTCCGGATCGTCGTAATCGCCGATGTCTTCGTAGCTGGCGGCGAGGTGATACCGGAATTGTTCGGTGACGGCGCCCTGGCTGGAAATTTGGCCTTTGTAATACTCGAAGCTGCCCACGTCGCCGCCGAGGGTGGTGGAAACGTCGCCCTCGCCTTTTTGGGTAATCAGATTGATGACCCCGCCCAGGGCGGCGGAGCCGTAGAGCGCCGAGGCGGGACCTTTGGTCACCTCGATCCGTTCAATCCGGTCCGCGTTGATTTTCGCGGCGTTTCCGGTGCCCATCCGGTGGCCGTCCACGAGAATCAGGACATGGCCCTTCACGTCGTCGCCGTGGGATTCGGTGCGGAAACCCCGCAGCCCCACGGGGCTGAGCAGGCCATTGTACCGGTGATAGTGGCCGGTGACGTATTTTCCGATGATGTCGCCGACGTGGGTCGCGCCGGACAGCTCGATTTCCTCCCGGGTGATGACGTCGGTTTTGACCGGTACGTCGATGGATTTTTCCTCGGTCCGCGTGGCGGTGACCACGATTTCGTCCATGGCCATGACGGATTCCGCTTCCTGGGCCAGGGCGCCCGCCCCCGGGGCGAACCACAGGGTCAGGGATGTCAACAAGACGTTCCAAGCAGTGGCGGTTTGAAATTTCAACGTTCTCCTCCGGATTCAAAAAAGGGTCTTTTTCATCCGGACCGCGGGAAATGCCCCCGGATGGGGCGGGACGTCACTTGGGCGGGCCGCGCGGAGGGCGTAGATCGATCCGTTCCGACATGCGTCGCCTTCAAAGTGAGACCGAATCCTCGTCAGTCCATTCCACTTGCGCACAACCGGCCGGTCTTCTGGCTTCTCCGCCCGGCCGACGGCCTTCCCGTCGCCGCGGCGACAGTGGCCCGCGAGGCCGACCGGGTTCTTCGGACCGTTTTTCCCATCGGGCGTTCCATTCGGACGGAAATGATTTGTCCGGACCGCCGGAGCGCGTGGCCCGCGCCCCGTTCGATTTCCAAACGGACGAATGGCGTCCCAAACCCGTCTCAACATCCGGGAAAATTTCAAACGGCCGAAGCGGAGTGACAGCGGCGGGACCGCTCCCGATTTTCACGGGATTCCCGATTATCGCCCGGCGATCCACAGACCGCCCGGGCGACCGGCTGCGCTACGGCAAATCAGCGGTTTGGAGTTCCGTTCACCTCCCTTCCGTTTCGGCGTTGCCGGGGTTGCCGGGCTCCGGTTCCGGGGTTCGCCATTTGTCCGCGAAACCCAGCGCCAGGGCCTTGCAAACCAGGTCCAAAAACGCCCCGTTGCCGTTTTCCGGCCGGGCCGGGGCGAGTTCCCGGCGGTAGCGGTCAAAATCCGCGTATCGCCCGGCGGCGGCGCCGGCGACCTGGGCCGCCTGACCGCCCATGACCTCGCTCCAGCAGGCGGCGGGCAAAACGCCCCAGGCGAATTTGTCCCGCAAATGGACCATGGCCATCACCGCCGCCGCCGTGACCGGGTCCCGTTCCACCCCGATGAAATTGTCCCGCAAAAGGGCCGCCGCTTCCGGGGAGAGATGGACGCAAATCGCCTCCCGCATGGATTCCCGGGTCAGGCCGAACCGTTCCAGATGGATTTTCGCGGAGCACTGGCCCCGGGGCGTCAGGCCGTTCTGCCGGGCCAGGGTGTCCCGCACCGCCGCGTGGACGGCCCGGCCGATCAGCTCGCCGAGCTTGGCGTGTTTCCCGGCGCTGGTCAGCGGCGTTTCGTCGGTCTGCATGGCGGCCGCCAAAATCTGGTCGGTGCCCGTTCCGGTGGCCAGCCCGTCGGAATAGCGGGAATTGACCGCCAGCTCCTGCAAGGCGGCGGTTTTGGCCTCGGTGGCGGTCATGATCGCCCGGACCAGCGCTCCCGGAATCAGCGGCTTGCCGATGAAAACCATGGTGTTGATGGTGCCCGGCCCCGGCGCGTCTTCCGCCGGAGGCAGCGTTTCGAAGCCGTCGGGGGTTTCCACCACCGAGGCCGGATCGCCCACGCGCCCGGCGTTGGTTTCCACCCCGCCGGTGCAGACCGCCGCCACCGCCAGATCCCGGAACCGTTCCAGGACGAAGGCGGCGTGATTCATGTTGGCGGCGGTGCCCAGGGTGGCGCATTTTTCCGCCGGAAGGCCGTAGGGCGCGCACGTCCGCCGCCGATAGGCGTCGGGATCGCGCCAAAGGGACGGGTTCATCCGATGACCGTGCCCGGCGGGCTCGCAGCTCTGGTGGTTGAAAACAAATTCCAGATCGGTCCGCAGCCCGCCCGCGGCCCGGCAGGTGGAAATCACCTGGTGCGGCCGGAGAAACCGGGCGTAGATGATCTTCTCTTCCCGGTGGATTTCCACGCCGTTGTAGTAGGTTTCGATGTGCATGCGTTTTTTCCCGATGGGCGGCGCCAAAACGGGCGGGATGGGCAAAAGCGACGGGTTGCCCACCATTTTCGCCGTGAAACGGCGGGCACAAAAAAGCCGTGTCCACCCTACCGTTTGCGCTTCAATTCGTGGCGTTCCAACACATTGTCACCCGGTGTTCGCGGACCGATCCCGCAGGGCGTGGACATTGTCCGCAATCTCCATCAACGGCTGCCGCCGCACCCGGTGGGGCAACACCAGCTCCGCCGCGGTCCCGATGTCATCGGGTTCGACGGAGGTCCGCCCGGCGTAGGCCGCCAACGCCTTGGCGGTTTTGAGCATGACGATGTCGCCCCGGTGGCCGTCCACGCCCACGTCCAGGCAGTAATTGGCGATCTCGAAAAGCCGGGGCTGTTCCGCCACAACCCGGGGATAAAGCTCCCGGGCCTGGACAATGCGGGCGGCGAGGTCGTCGGATTCGGCCCGCCATCGGGCCGCGAAGGCTTCGGGGTTCTCGTCGAAGGCGGCCCGACGCTCCATCACCGCCACCCGCTCGCCGGCGTCGAGAATGCCCTCGATCTGGACGCAGAGGCCGAACCGGTCCAGGAGTTGGGGCCGAAGTTCGCCTTCTTCGGGATTCATGGTGCCCACAAGGGTGAAACGGGCCGGATGGGAAAAGGAAATCCCCTCCCGCTCGATGGTGTTGACGCCCATGGCGGCGGAATCCAGCAGCACGTCCACCACGTGGTCGTCCAGCAGATTGACCTCGTCCACGTAGAGAATCCCGCGATGGGCCGCGGCGAGAATGCCCGGCTCCACCCGTTTTTCCCCGTGCTTCAGGGCGTGCTCCAAATCCAGGGTCCCGACCACCCGGTCCTCGGTGGCGCCCACGGGCAGCTCCACCACGCGGACCTTCCGGGAGACGGTTTCCGGCGGGACCGCCAATTCCGCCGGTTCCGCCGCGCCGGGATTCAAAATCCGGGCGATTTCCTGGCGGGTCTCCGCCTCCTCCCGGGGATTCAGGCCGAAGGGATCGTCCCGGAAGACCTCGATTTCCGGCAGGATGTCGGCCAGGGCCCGGACGGCCGTGGACTTGGCCGTGCCTTTCTCGCCCCGGATGAGAACGCCGGACAGGCCGGGATGGATGATGTTGAGAATCAGGGCCAGCTTCATCTTGTCCTGGCCCACGATGGCGGCGAAGGGATAAACGGAGGTTGGTTTCATGCGCCTTGTCCTTTGACGATCTCCACGAGGGTCCGCGCCTTCAGATCGTCGATTTTGAAGTATTGGGCTTCCATGGCCGCCGCCAGCCGGGCGGCCAGGCCGAAGGTGACCCGTCCGGCCTCCTCGGTGTCCACCACGATCCGGCGAACCCGATCCTCCCGGGCCATGGCGGCCGCCAACCGCAGGGATTCGTCCACCGGCTTGCGTTCGCCCAGGGCCACGTTGCTTTTTCCGTCGGTGATCAGGACGAGGATGGGCCGGGCCGACGGGTCCTTGCGCAGGACGGTTTGGACCTGCTCGTGGGCCTTGGCCAGTCCTGCGGAGAGCGGCGTCCGGCCGCCCACGGGCATGTCCGCCAGCAGCTTCCCGGCCAGCTCCACCGAGGGGGTGGGGGGAAGATTGACGGCGGCCTCGTTCCGCCGGAAGGAGATCAGCCCCACCCGGTCCCGCTTCTGGTAGGCGTCCAGGAGCAGCGACATGACCGCGCCCTTGGAAGCCGCCATCCGGCCCCGGGCCCCCATGGAGCCGCTGGCGTCCACCACGAAGAGCAGAAAATTGCCGATCCGTTTTTCCCGGACTTTTCCCCGGATGTCCCCGGGCGTCAGCGAAACGGCCAGTCCGTTGCGCCGGCCGCGCCGTTTCTGGTAGGGGGCGGCAGCCCGCAGGGTGGCGTCCAGGGCGATGTCGCCGTGGCGGCTCGTCATGGCGCTTTTGACGTACCGGCCCTGCTTTTGGGAGACCCGCGTCCGGGATCGCCGGCCCGATCCCCGCCGAAAAACCCGGTCCTTGGCGGCGGCCAGCGGCTTCACCTTGAACGTCGCGCCGATCTCGAAAATCCGCTCCCGATCGTCCCGGGAGTCGGGTTCCGGGAATTCCGACGCAACGGATTCCTCCGGGGCGTCTTCCCCGTCCGAAGGATCGTGAGGCGCGGCGTTTTGCTCCTCCGACGGGGTGTCCGCTCCTTCGCCCCGGGCCGGCGATTCCTCCGGAGAGGGGCCCGGGGGCGACTCGGTTTCGTCGGGTTCCGGCGGTTCCGGCGGAGGAGGCGGCGGCGGCTGGGCCTCCCGCCGCCGATGAATCAACACCAGCGGCGCGACCGTCCGGACATGATCCACCGTCACCTCGATGCCGGCCGCCACGCTCCGCGTCCCGGCGTCTCCCGGCCCCCTTGTCTTTCCTCCCGCCTCCAACGCCGCCAACGCCCGCGCCGCCTGTTCCATCGCCAAATCGGCCCGATGGCCCGCCACATGGTTTTCCGCGCACAACTCGGAGATAAAATTGCGCAGGTGGCCGGGAACCCGCACCCGGGGAAGGAGGACCCGGGCGCCGGCGAGGCGGCGGGCGAGGCGGTCGCTTTCGACGCGGTACCGCTCGCGGAAGGCGGCGGGGTTCCGGTCGAATTCGTCCCGCAATGCCATCAGCCGGACCCGCTCCTCCGGCGCGTCCGCGCCGCCGACCTCCACGCAGAGACCAAACCGGTCCAGGAGTTGGGGCCGGAGTTCGCCCTCCTCGGGATTCATGGTGCCCACCAGGATGAACCGGGACGGATGGCGGAGGGAAATTCCTTCCCGCTCCACCTGGTTTTCCCCCGAAGCGGCGGCGTCCAGGATGATGTCCACGATGTGGTCGTCCAGCAGATTGACTTCGTCCACGTAGAGAACGGACCGGTGGGCGTCGGCCAGCAGACCGGGGGAAAGGGCGCGCCGTCCCCGGCGGATGGCGTGGGAAAAGTCGATGCCCCCGGCCACCCGGTCCTCGGTGGCGTTCAGCGGCAGGTCGACCACCCGGACGCGCCGGCGCGTCGCTTCCCGCCCGGGGGTTTGGCTGCAAAAATGGCAGTCCGGAAATCCGTTGTTGGGGGCGCAGGAAAAGGGGCAGCCCCGGACCACCGCGATCTCCGGCAGGAGGTCCGCCAGGGCCCGGACGGCGGTGGACTTGGCCGTGCCCTTTTCGCCCCGGATCAGCACGCCCCCGGCGGCCGGGTTGACCGCCGCGATCAACAGGCTTTGCTTCAACGATTCCTGGCCGACGATGGCGGCAAAGGGATACACGTTCCGGCGCATGGTCCGGCTTCCGTTTCCCTTCATTTCTCCACCGCCGGGGCCGGGCGGTTCGCGTCCGACCATTCCTCCACTTCGCCCTCCATGTCGAGGTAGGCGTCCCGGAGCCGGTCCTGCATGTCCGCGTCGGCGTTCCACATGCCCCGGCCCACCGCCTCCAGCAGCTTGTCCAGGATGTTCTGGAGGGCGTAGGGATTGACCGATTTCATCCAGTCCCGCATGTCGGGGTCCAGGGCGTAGGCGCGGGCGATCTTTTCGTACATCCAGTCCTCGACCACCTCGGCGGTGGCGTCCCAGCCCAGGACCACGTCCATCATGTGGGAGATGTCGCCCGCGCCCTTGTAGCCGTGGCGCTTCATCCCCTCCAGCCACTTGGGATTCACCAGCCGGGCCCGCAGGACGTGCTTGGCCTCCTCGAAGGTGGTGCGCAGCTTGACCCGTTTGGGGTCGGAGCTGTCCCCCATCATGGCGAAGGGCAGGCTGCCCCGCACGGTTTTGGCCGCCACGATCAGGCCGCCGTAGTAGTTGTAGTAATCGGTGCAGGACATCATGTCGTATTCCCGGGAGTCCTCGTTTTTCACGGTGGCGTCCATCCGGGACAGGACCCGCCGGAACGCGTGGGGCTTCTGGGCGCCGTAGCTGCCCCGGCCGTAGGCGTGGGAGGAGTAGCGGATGTAGTTGTTGCCCAGGTCCTCCCGGGTCTCCCAGTTCTTGGATTCCACCAGCTCCGCGACCCCCGCGCCATAGGTTCCCGGCGGGCAGCCGAAGACGCGGAAGGTGGCCTCGCGCCAGGCATCCTCCTCGTCCAGGCCCTCTTTTCGGTATGCTTCCAAATCCTTGTACACGTTCCGGCGGAGAAAGTTGGACTCCGGCGGCTCCTTGAGGGCGGCGACGATTTGCACGGCCTCGTCGATTCGTTCCATCAAATTGGGAAAGGAATCCCGGAAAAAGCCGGAAACCCGAGGGACCACGTCCAGCCGGGGCCGCTTCAGTTTTTCGAGCGGAATCACCTCCAGCCCGCAGACGTTGCCGCTGCCCTTTCGCCAAACCGGCTTGAGGCCCATGAGGTAGAAGATTTCCGCGATGTCGTCGCCCCGGGTGCGCATGGTCACGGTGCCGTAGAGCAAAATGCCGATTCCGTCCGGATACTTCCCGGTTTCCGCCAGGTACCGCTCGATGAGGGCGTCGCCGAGACGGACCCCGACTTCCCAGGCCGCCGGGGTGGGGATTTTGTTGGGGTCCACGGAGTAGAAATTCCGGCCCGTGGGCAGAATGTCGGCCTGGCCCCGGCTGGGCGCGCCCGAGGGGCCGGGTTTCACGAAGCCGCCCGCGAACCCGTGGAGACTCGCGTCGATCTCCTCGGTGGATCGCCGAATGTTCGGGACCAGGGTTTCGGCGATGTAGGTCAGGGCCGATTCGGCTTCGGGCGAGGGGCCGCCCGTCACCCGCCGGACGATCTCCGGCACGGCTTCGGGCCGGAAATCGGCGGCGGCCAGTTCCCCCACCAGTTGCAACGCCCGGTCGTGGACGTGGCGAATCACGTCGCCGCCGGTGCGGTCCCCGAATCGGGACAAGCGTTTCCCCCGGTTTTGCAGCACGTCGTCGTAGTCCAGCCCCTCGGCGGCCACCAGGGATTCCCGCAGGCTGGGCACGTCGCCGTTGGCCAGCCGGGTGAGCTGCACCAGGAACTCGATCAGCCGGTCGCCCTCGGGCGGCGCGCCCAGGACGTGGAGCCCGTCGTTGATCATCGTGTCCGCGATCTCCTGGATGTGGCCGTGGAGCCGCTCCAGGAAGCCGTCGAAATCGGCCATGGCCGCGTCCCGGCCGATCTCCAGATCCCGGTCCAGATTGGCGGCGGCCGCGGCCTCCCAGACCATGTTCCGCAGGATGTCCACCTTGGCCGGGTCCTCGGCTTGGGCCGCCTTGTGGTCGTTGACCAGCGCCTCCACCTTGGCCAGGTCGTCGTAGAGATCGGCGTTGGTGAAGGCCGGGGTCAGGTGGTCCACGATACAGGCGTAGCTGCGCCGCTTGGCCTGGGTCCCTTCGCCGGGGTCGTTGATGATGTAGGGATAGACGTTGGGCAGGTCCTGGATCGCCAGATCGGGATAGCAGGTCTCCGACAGCCCCAGGGCCTTGCCCGGCAGCCATTCCAGGGAGCCGTGCTTGCCCACGTGCATGACGGCGTGGGCCTTGAACACGTCCCGAATCCAACGGTACTGGGCCAGATAGTGGTGGGGCGGCGACAGATACATGTCGTGGTAGATCCGCTCCGCGTTTTCCAGGTAGCCCCGGGGCGGCTGGATGGTGAGAAACACGTTGCCGTTTCGCAGACCGGCGAAATGCATGCGGCCGTCGTGGACGAAAAGATCGCCGGGAATCTCGCCCCAGTCGGCGGTCATTTTTTCCCGGATCGATGCCGGCAGGGCGTCGTGCCAGGGCTTGAAATCGTCCGGGCCGGCGAAGGCTTCGGCCCGGGCCGCCATTTCGTCGGGGGGCAGCCAGCGCCGGTCGCAGGTCATCCGGTTCAGCATGTCGTGGGCCAGGGCGTCGCCGTCGGGCCAGGTCCGCTCCACGGCGTAGCCCGCCGCCTGCATCCGCTCCAGGAGCCGGTTGACGCCGGCGAAGCTGTCCAGCCCGGCGGCGCAGCCGATCCGGTCGTTGCGGGGCGGGTAGTGGTGAAAGACCACCGCCACCCGCCGCTCGGCCGGGGGCGTCCGTTTCAGCCGGGCCCAGTTGACGGTCAGGCGGGCCATCTTTTCCACCCGGTCCGGGATCGGCATGTATTTGGCCAGCAGCGCCCCGGTCACGGGATCGACGGTCTCCTCCTCCCGGGAGGCCACCGGCACGGTGACGAGCACCCCGTCGAATTCCGGCTGGGCCGCGGAATAGGAGACCTCCATGCCGCCCAGTCCCTGGAGGCTGTCCCGCCACTGGGCATAGGGGGCCATGGAGGTCATGGCCTGGATGACCGGCACGTCGAGCCGGGGGTAAAGCGGTTCGTATTCCGGCGCGACCAGGGTCATGGAAAACATCTGGGGGTTGATCAGGGCCTGGATTCGCGGTCGGTCCCCGTCCATGAAATAATGATCGACGATGTGGTCCGCGCCCCGGTTGCCCCGGTCCGCGTCCTTGTACCGGATGTGGAAGACCGGGATCACGTTGGCCCCCAGGGCCTCCACGGCCCGGATCATGGCGTCGATGAAGGCCAGATTGTTGTTGAGCCAAAAGGTCTGGTAGAACCAGAGCCCCACCGCGGGCCGGTCCGGATCGACCTTGGCGGCGAGATATTCTTCCAGCGTCGGAATGCCGGGGAGGTCCGGATGGTAGATTCCCTCGTTGGGCAGCTCCGCCGGCGGGCGCGGGTCCACCGCCTCCCCGGACAGCCGTCCGCCCAGGTAGATCAGCAACTGGTGAAAATTGAAAGGGCCGCCGAAGTTCAGGTAGCGATGGATCGCGTCCCAGACCGGCGTGCCGAAATCCCGGGAATGCTCCCGGGCCGCCTCGATGGAATCTTCGTCCCCGCCGGTGGGTTGGACGTGGAGCCAGGGGCGGGCCGCCTCCGGAGCCGCCGCCATGGCCTCGATCAGCTCGTCAAAGGCCGGAAACGAGGCCTTGCCCCCGTGCAGGGAAACGATCACCACGTCGGATTCCATGGCCTGGCGGACAAAGGCCCGCCGCCGGGCCTCGTCGAAGAGTTGGGTCTGGGTCCGGGCGTGAATCTCCGCGGCCCCGCCGCCGTCCCGAAACAGCCGCACCCCTTCGCTCAGGGAGGGCAGCTCCATGGCGGTGGCCGAATAGTAGCAGAGGGTGTAGGTCTTCATGGGGTTTCCCTTTTTTCCGGGCCGTCCTTCGGCCCGTCCGAATGGTGCAGCCGCGCCTCCATGGCCTCCAGCAAGGCCGCCGCGTCCGGGCAGCGGACCAGCCGCTCCGGGGGAATCTCTTCGCCCGGCGCCGCGCCGTCGCCGTTGCGCAAGGAGAAGACGGTCTTCCCCCGGTCCGCCGCCCTCCGCAGGAGGCTTACGTTTCCCCGGTTCATGGGGCCGACCGGGAATCCGCCGTCGATCACCGCGTCGCAGTCGTTCAGCCGATCCAGGGCCTCCGCCAGGGCCGCGCCGTTGACGGCCTCCATGGGCGATTGGGAGATCAGATCGGCCCCCAGGGAACGGGCCACGTAGAAATCCAGGTCGTTGGCGTGCAACACGCCGGTGGCGATGGCGAAGCCTCGCTTGGCCAGCAGGCGGTACACCCCGGCCCCGGAGCCCATGCCGGCCACCACGAAGATCCGCCCCCGCCGTCCGTCGCCCCGCAGTTCGATACTGCCCAGCCGGTGGTCGAAATCGGCGTCCCGGAAATCGTAGAGATCGGAGACGGCCCGGCCGGTCAGCACCGACTCCGGCGGTCCCCAGCCGGTGATTCCGCCGTTTTTCACCAGCGCCACACGGTCGGAAACCTTGGCCGCCACGTCCACGTCGTGGAGCGAGGCCACCACGGTGATCCCGCGGGTCCGGCAGAGATCCCGCAGGATGGCCATCACCTCCACCCGGTGCTTCAGGTCCAGGTGGGCCGTGGGCTCGTCCAGTAGCAGCAGGCGCGGGGCCTGGGCCAGGGCCCGCGCCACCAGCGCCTTCTGCCGCTCTCCGTCGCTGAGGTTGGCGAAGGGGCGGTCGGCCAGTTCTTCGGCGTGGACCGCGGCCAGGGCCCTTTCCACGGCCTCGTGGTCCGCCGCCCCCATCCGGCCCAGGAAATCGGTGTGGGGATAGCGGCCCAGCGCCACGAACTCCCGCACGGAGAACAGCGGCGGCGACACCCGCTCGGTGAGCACCACGGCCATGGTCCGGGCCAGCTCCATGGCCCCCATCTCCGAAAGCGGCCGACCCGTCAGCGCCACCCGGCCGCCCACCGGCGGCAGATGGCGGGAAAGCGTCCGCAGCAGCGTGGTCTTCCCCGCGCCGTTGGGACCCAGCAGCGAGACGAAATGGCCCGGCGCGAAATCCAGATCCACGCCGGACAGCACGGCCTTGTCCCCGTAGCCCACGGCGAGATCGCGGCAGGCGAGGAGGGGG